>JBBCIV010000088.1:0-48463 GCA_037189665.1 Phycisphaerae bacterium
GCGCAACGGTCTATACGGAAAAACCATGCGACGTGGTCGCACGACAATAAAAGACTTTACAGTCCTTTTATAAAAGGTAGGATGATCCATATGAACCGCGACCCGATCAAAGTCTACGATGCCCGCTGGGAAGCCGCCGAGTTTAGCGATGCGGAGGTGAAGCGATTGTTCGAGGCGACGTTGCTGTACGCCTACGAGCTGGGCGTAAAGGCGATCACGTTCGGCCGCGACGCGAGGCTGTCGGCGGGACGCGTCATGGACATCGGAGTCGAGACAGCATTGGAGGCGGGGTTTGACGTGTACGTCAACCCGTCGCCGATCTCGACGCCGCAGAGTTACTTCAACACGCTGCGCGTCTCGCAAGACCAGCACGCGACGATGGGCCTGACGGTGACGGCGTCCCACAACCCGGCATCGTACGTGGGCGTGAAGTTCACCGTGCCGTGCGTGCACGCGATTGGATACGACTGCGGCCCGATGGGCGGATTGCGGCGCGTGCGCGAGCTGTATCACTCCAAAGCGCAGCCGCCGCACCGGGCGCGCGGAAGGCTCACGCTGATCGACTTCGCCGAACAGTACATCGATTTCAGCCTCGAGACCGCCGGCGTGAAGCCGGGATCGCTCAAGGGGTTGTCGGTGGTGATCGACGCGTTCAACGGGTCGTGCGGGCCGGAGATGGCGCGAGTGCTGGAACGCGCGGGCGCGACGGCGCGCGCGCGGCGCCTGATCCCCGACGGCACGTTCCCAACCGGATCGCCGAACCCCACCAGCCAAGGCAAGATGGACGGCGCGGTGGCGCTGGCGAAGGAGACGAACGCCGACCTCGTCATCGGCATTGATGGCGACGGCGATCGGCTGGTATTCGGCGACGGCCGGGGCATTCTGACCGCCGGCTTTGCGTTCGTGCCGGTGCTTAAAAGTTGTCTTCTGACGGCCGACCAATCCAAAGCCGCGCCGCCGGTGCTGTACGACCCGAAGGTATCGCCGCTGGCGCTGGCGGAGTGGGGCAAGCTGGGCGCGCGACCGGTGCTGTTTCGGAACGGGCACTCGCAGATCAAAGACTACATGACCACCATCACCGCGCTCGCGGCGGCGGAGGAAAGCGGGCATTACTACCATCGCCTGCGCCTCGGCGATCTGGTCATCTCCGGCGAAAACTCGGCGCTCACCGTGCTGCTGATGGCGCAGTCGCTCCACGCGGATCGCGATCTGATGAACCGCCTGTGGGCGATGCAGGACCAGGTCGTCACCAGCGGCGAGTTCAACTACCAGTTCCCCGACGACGCGACGCGCGACCGCGCGCTGAAGGCGGTGATCGACCACTTCGTCCGCGACAAGGCCGACATCGCCACGACGACCGCGGACGGGATCGACCTTCAGGGCACGTGCGTGAACAAAGGCGTGAAGCTCGACCCCGGCTCGGTCGCCCTCGCCGCCGGCTGGTACAGCGGCTACTTCCGCGTCGCGACCAACGAGCGCGGCGTGGTGCGGTCGTACGTGTCGGCAGGGGAAAAAGCGACAGGGCAGGCCGCCGAATCGATCTGCCGCGAAATCCTCGGCGGAACGTTCAAGGGACAGGTCGTCGAGTGATTACGGCCGCGCTTACAGCCCGCGGCGCGTCGAAAGCTGACGACGCTGGTCCTGACGGTCGTATAAATAGACGCTGGCGAGGCCCGCGCTGAACAACGCGCCCCCCGCCACCTGCATCGCCGTCGATCCGATCAGACACGCGGCGGCGAACAACGCCCAGCCGACCACCAGCATCAACGCCGACAAACGGCGAAGCCGGAACGGACGATCATCCGCAAGGTGCTCGATCACGGGCACCGTGAACCACTTTCCAACGCGGCGGCAATAGGAGAACATCTCGAAAATCTCCATATCGACAAGCCCGTCGCGCGAGCGGCCTTGCTCGCGATCCATCCGGCACGGGTTGTCTTAGAAACGGTCAGACAAAGATCGGATCAGGACGCCGATCCGAAGGCGTGAATATATCTTCATGAACTCCGAGGTCCAAGGATAAATTGACGCGCCCGGAACATGAATGAAACATGAACAACAAGTCCGCCTTTTGAAGCGACAAGTGCGTATTAATGAGGTTTGCCGCGTGTAGACGTCCAGCTCGTGGATACATTGGGAAGCGAATCGGATATTTAACGGGGTCGCATGTCGAGCATTCAGGCAGTTCCATCGCGGTGGAGACGAACGGTTCGGGGGCTTTGGCCGCTCGGGCCGATCTTCAACAAAGAGCTGCGCGAGATGGCGCGGCGGAAGCGGTCGTACGCACTTCGGTTCTGTTACCTCGCGCTATTGCTGGCGGTGCTGGGACTCACGTGGCTCACCCTCAGCAGCAGCTATCGGTACGCCGACTCCAGCCTGGTGATGCAGGCGCAGCGACAGGCGGAAATGGGGAAGGTGTTCTTCTCCGTATTCAGCCTGTTCAGCATTGGTGCGATGATGCTGATCGGCCCGGTGCTGACGTCCACCGCGATCGGCTCGGAACGCCTTCGCCGCACGTTCGACGTGCTGCTGATGACGCCCATCAGCGCGTGGCAACTGGTGGGCGGCAAGCTGTTCTCGCGGCTGCTGACGGCGTTCACGCTCATCGGCCTGAGCCTGCCCGTCTTGGCGATCGTGCGACTGCTCGGCGGCGTGGAGCTGGACGACATGTTCGGCTCGCTGGCGCTGGCGATGAGCGCCGCGATGTCGTCGGCGGCGATCGGGCTGCTGCTGTCGTGCTGGATCAAGCGGGCGTGGGCGGTCATCCTGCTGGCGTACATCCTCCAGGGATTGATCTACGGGCTGCTGCCGACGCTGTCGGTGGTCGTGCTCATGCAGATGTACACCAGCAACCGCGCTCCCGGCGCGATGCGGTGCCTGGAAGTGCTGACGGCGCTCAACCCGATCCTGACGGGCATCCTGAAAATAGAAGGCCCGCGCGGGATGTTCGCCGTCAGTTGGTGGGTGACGACCGCGATTCAGGTGGGGTTTGCAGTCCTGTTGACACTGCTGGCGGCGAACGTGGTCCGGCGCATCGGCCGGCGTGATTTCAGCGGCGGAGGCGCGACGACCGCTCCGTTGCCCAAATCGCCCGTGCCGGTCCTGCCCGCAAAACCTGAACCGGCATCGCCCGCCCCCCCGCCGCTGCCGTATGCCCCCGTCGCGGTTCGCACGCAAGCGAAGGCGCGAAGCGTGAGCGACAATCCCGTTCTTTGGCGCGAGCTCCGTCGCCCGCTGTTCCCCCGACGATGGATGAAGGTTACCGCCGCGCTGTCCACGATCGGGCTGTTGCTGTTGAGCTACCTCTGCTTCAGCTTCGATCACGGCGCACTCTGGCAGGACGAAGTACAGATCGGCTACGCGTTCGTCATGCACACGCTGCTGCTGTTGATGGGCGTGGTGCTGAGCGCCACCGCGATCGCCACCGAGAAGGAAAGCGACACCTGGACGCTGCTGATCGTCTCGCCGGTGGGCGGCCAGTCGGTAATGTGGGCGAAGTTCATCGGCGTGCTGCGCCGGCTGTTCTGGCCGTGGATGGTCGTGCTGCTGCACGTCGCGCTTTTTACGCTGACAGGCGTGCTGATGGTGTGGGCATCGCTGATCGTGCTGGTGGTGACGATCACGTTCAACCTGCCGTGGATCGCCGTCGGATGCTACCTGTCGCTTCGCGTCAACCGCGTCACAACGGCGGTGGTGCTGAGCCTGCTGGCGCCGGTCGCGATCTACGGCCTCATCCCAATGGCGTTGCTTTCGATTCAATACGGCCTGCGCGACTGGGAGCGATCCGAGGTGGCGGAGCTGTCGCTGTACTACCTGCCATACTGGTATCTCGGCGAAGGAATCGACCGGCTGATGGGCAACCGAAACTACGGCTATTCTTTCGGAAATAACATTGACGCGCGTTCGTTCAACCTGCCGTTCTCCGACGGTCGCTCGCCGGCGACATTCCTGGTGGCGCTGACGCTGATCGCCGGCCTCATTCAGACGATCATCGCGTGTCTGATTGTGTGGTGGAGCGGCCGTCGCTTCGACAAACTCGTTCATCGCGCTCGCTAGAGCGCTCGACCGCTAAAAACGGCCGGGCAATCTTTCGACTGCCCGGCCGGCTACAGGGGAAGAGAATGGGCCGCGCGATTCGCGCGAAACTTGTGCGCGCGAAACTTACCACTGGAAGCCGATGCCCACGCCATAGACGAAGATGCCGTCGTCAAAGGCGCTGTCGGCGTCGCCGGGCTTGTCGAACAGGAAGTCGTACGCGACCGACACGCCGATGAAGGTGGTGTCGTTGACGAAGAAGCGAACGCCCACTTCCGGGCCGGCGATGAAGGTGTCGTGCACCGCGTCGCCGTAGATGTAGCCGAGCGTGACGCCCGCGTAAGGCACCCACCTCTGCTCCGGCGAATAGTTGAAGTGGTAATACCCGCCAACGCGGGTCGACGCATTCCAGGTGTTGTCGTCACCCGTATCGGTATAGGTGGCGGCCTGGCGAACCGCGAGCTGCCACTGGTCGTTGAAGTAGTAGCCAAGCTGGCCGGTCAGCGTGAAACCGCCGGCTTCGAAATCGTTGTCGTTGCTGCCGGCGCCGAGGAGCTGCAACTCCCATTTTTCCGATTGATCGATGGCGTGCGCGGGCGACGTCGCAAAGAACGTGGCGGCGGCGGCAGCGGCGACGAGAGCGGTGGCTTTCAAACGCATGAGAGACTCCTTGTTTCCTGGCTTCCGGGTAACCCTTTTGCCGCACGGCGCGGCGTGAACAATCAAGCGTAGCGGCATGACAAGATGGCGAACCCTAAGGCGATCGCCGGGCGTGACGGTGGGGAAATTACGAAGGGCCGCATCGGGGGTTTACCGATGAATCGTTCAGGATTGCGGATCGACCGCAGACGGCGGCGCGTCGGCGGATTCGGAATGCCGTGGTTCAACGGCGGGCATGGCGGGCTTCTTCTTCCGGGCGGGCGGGCGGCGACCTTGTTTTACTTGCTCTTCCAGCGTCGATTTTCGCCGCAAAATGTGATGGTAATGCTGCGCGAAGCGATGGGCCTCGTCGCGCAGGTATTGCAGCAGCTTCAGCCCAGGGTGATTCCGCGCCAGGCGAATCGGCTCGCCGGATTCGGTGGTGTAGACCAGCTCTTCCTTCTTCGCCAGTGAGATCACCGCCGGCGGTTTCACGTCCATGAGGCGGAATGCGTCCATCGCGGCGTGCAGCTGCCCGATCCCGCCATCGATGAGGATGAGGTTCGGGTACAGCTCGTTGTTCGCGCCCGCCTCGCGATACCGCCGCGAGACGACCTCCTGCAACGACAGAAAATCGTTGTTGCCCTGGCCGTGCTTGATCTTGTACCGCCGATATCCGTTCTTGAACGGCACGCCGTCGATGAAGCAGACCATCGAGCCGACCATCTCGCTGCCCTGCAGGTGCGCGATGTCGAACGCCTCGATGATGCGCGGCGGCTCGGGCAGCTTCAGCACGTCCTGCAGCGCCGCGACGCCCTCGCCGGGGTTCTGAACGAACGCCTCCGGCTGCCAATATTCCTGATCCTCCTTGCGGCCGCGTGCGGCAAGGCTTTGAAGCGCTTTCAATTCGTCGCGCAGCTTCGCCGCCCTCTCGAATTGAAGCGCCTTCGCCGCCTCGTTCATCTCGCGTTCAAGGTCGCGAAGCACCGCCTTCCGCTCGCCATCCAGAAATCGGGTCAGCCGTCGGATGTCGTCGTTGTACGATTCCGGCGACACCTTGTCCGCGCACGGCGCGGTGCACTGATTGATCGCGTACAACAGGCACGGCCGGAAGTATTTCCGCTTGTCATCGGTGGACAGAATGTCGAGGTGGCAGGTGCGAAATTTGAACGCCTTTTGCAGGTGCGTGACCGCCTCCTTGAGTTGGTAAACGCTGGTGAACGGCCCGTAGAGCTTCACGTTTTTCGCGGCCGGCTCGCGCGTGACGTAAACGCCGGGGAAGTCGTCGCCGGTGGTGACCTGGAGATAGGGGAAGGTCTTGTCGTCCATCAGCCGCGCGTTGAACCGCGGCTGGATGTCCTTGATCAGCCGGTTCTCCGCCAACAGCGCTTCGACCTCGGTCTCCATGTCGAGGATCTCGAAATCAACGACGACCTCGAGCATCGGCGCCTTCTTGAACTCGAGCTTGGCGGATGGAAGAAAGTACGACGACACCCGATCGCGCAGCGACGCCGATTTGCCCACGTAAATGACGCGCCCCTTGTCGTCCTTCATCAGGTAGACGCCGGGCGTCTTGGGCAGTTGGCGGGCCTTCTCGAGGAGGCGGTTGAGTCTGTCGCTGCGGGTCTCGTCCATAGGGCGTCCGACGATTGTACTCCGCGGTCGTGCCGATTGCGGCGGCGGCGCGTCCGATAACACCCCAGATCGATCCCGACACGCCCTGCGAATGTTATTATCGGCAACCCCTCCACGCGCAGGAACTGCCCTCTCGTGCGCTAAAGTTTGCGCGGTCCGAACGCCGAATCCATTACGCAGAACGCATTGTGTCCGGCAACGGATTGCCGGGCCTGATTTGGACAAGGAGGTTGCCCCCTCAAACCACGTCTTGCCGCCGATGCGGAGCACTCGGCTCGTTTTCAGATCGATCGTCGTTTTTCATTCCGACCGATCGGTTTGCCCTGTTTTCAATCGGTTACGCCACATCGCAGGAGCGCGACGGCGGTTTCCGGCTCGCACGCAAATTAACGGCGCGAGCGACGCGCGAAAGACAGATAACGAACGCCAGCTACGGATAGCCGGCAATTCTCTGAACCCCGTATCACGGAAGATACTCACATGGCCCGCATCAACACCAACATCCCATCGCTCCAGGCGATGAACCGTTTCGGCAAGAACAACGCCCAGCTCAACACGCACCTGGAACGCCTCTCCAGCGGCCTTCGCATCAACCGAGGCAAGGACGCCCCCGCCGGCCTGATCGCCAGCGAAACGCTGCGGTCGGAAATCGAGGGCATCCGACAGGGCATCGAGAACAGCACCCGCGCCGACAACGTCATCAACACCGCCGAAGGCGCGCTCAGCGAGGTCAGCAGCCTGCTGCTCGAACTGCAGTCGCTGACCAACGAGGCCGCCAATACCGGCGCGCTGTCGCGGCAGGAAATCGAGGCGAACCAGCTTCAGGTCGACTCGATCCTCAACTCGATCAACCGCATCAGCAACACCACCCAGTTCAACGGCGTGAAGCTGCTGAACGGCGGGCTGGACTACATCACCTCCGGCGTTGCCTCCACCGCGATCGACTCGCTGCAGATCAACGCCAGCAAGCTGCCCGACAACGGCTACAACACGATCACCGTGCAGGTGACCGGCTCGGCCCAGCTGGCGGTCGTCGATTTCATCGGCGCGGGCATCGGCACCAGCGCGGTGACGATCGAGATCAGCGGCAACGAGGGCACCGAGCAGTTGTCCTTCGCCGCCAACACCGCCAACAGCGCGGTGGCGTTCGCGGTCAACCAGCTCCGCGATTCCACCGGCATCAGCGCGACCGCCTCGGCGGCGGGCGTGCGGTTCAACTCGGTCGCCTACGGCGAATCGCAGTTCGTCAGCGTCAAGACGCTCGAGGGCACCTTCGCCAACGGCAAGGACTTCGGCCAGGACGCGAAGGTCAGCATCAACGGGGCGCAGGCCTCGGTCGACGGCCTGAAGGCGTCGGTCCGCTCGGGCGACCTCGATATCGAGATGCAGCTCGACTCGACCTTCGGCACCACCGTCAACACCACCGGCACGAGCTTCTCGATCACCGGCGGCGGGGCGAAGTTCCAGATCGGCTCCCGCGTGAACCGCGCCGGGCAGATCCAGATCGGCGTCAGCTCGGTCGCCACGACCAAGCTCGGCAACGAAGTGCTCGGCTTCCTGTCCTCGGTCGGCTCCGGCGGCGAGAACTCGCTGGTCGGCGGCAACACGATCCAGGCGCAGAAGGTCATCACCGAGGCGATCCGCCAGGTGAGCACGATCCGCGGCCGGCTCGGCGCGCTGCAGAAGAACGTGCTGGAAACCAACATCAACTCGCTCAACGTGGCGTTGGAAAACGTCACCGCCAGCGAAAGCGCGATCCGCGACGCCGACTTCGCCGCCGAAACCGCGGCGCTCACCCGGTCGCAGATCCTGGTCCAGGCGAACACCTCGGTGCTCGCCCAGGCCAACTCCAACCCGCAGAACGTGCTGGCATTGCTCCAGTAAGGAACACCCGATGCGTAAGTTGTTGTTGTCCGACTCCCTCGCGACAGCTGAATAAATCGCGGACGGTCGGCGTCTCGAAAGAGACGCCGACGGTTTTTTTGCCGCCCACCATGGCAGGCGCGTCTCGCGCACGTCAATTGATCAACAACCCCAGGACAACTAGCTTAAGGAAACTTCTTAACCGGGGTCAGGCTGTGCGCGTCACCGTGATAGCGATGTTTTTTAGCGTTTTGTCCACCGTGAATGCCTCAGTTGCAGGCGATTTGCGTGAGCTGATCGCCTTGGCTGCGTTTGACGAAGGCACCGCCGGTGATGCCGATCGGCTTGGCGTTGGAGTGCTTTCTGCCGACGGAACGCGATACGCGGTCAGCCGCCTCAATGATGCGCAGCGAGGGAATTGGGTTGAGATTTACGATACGTCCAATGGCAAGATGGTGGCAGAAACGAAAGACATTGAAGGATCGCAGGGTAATGTGTCGGCCATCTCTGACGACGGCAAGTTTATCGCGATGGACCTCGGACACGATACGGCCATCGTTGACTGCGCCACCGGAAAGCTACTGGGGCGAACGCCGGGAGCCTTTGGAGCCGAGTTCCTCTCGGATGAGGAGGTATTGGTCTGGAATTCGGAAAATCGTCGAAACCTGGTTCCAGGAACGCTGCCTAAAAACCTTGTCTACCGCTACAACTGGCGAAACGGACAGTCCACTTTCATCGGCGGCTTGCCCTTTTATCACAAGATCGATTTTTTCAGTCGCAGCATTGTCTCTGGAAACGCGTCCTTATTGGCGCACGAATTCCGGAACGAATTGTGGCGCGGATGGAATTTCTATGATCTGGAGACGCTGAGGAAAACCGGTGAGTTCGGCTATGAGCAAACCAAACGCGCCCGCGGAAAATCATACTGGAGCGGGCCTGGACGGATGACGTCCGATGGAACTGAGCTTTGGGCGCAAGTAAAGAACGGGCCGATCATTGTATTTGATGTCCGCACCGGCAAGCCATTGCGTGAAGTGATATTTGACCAGAAGGGACGCCGCAAAACGCAGGGCTATTTCGTGCCCAATCACGACGGCACGCGCGCTCTCGTCTCGTACACCGACAAGGATCGCGCAGAGGTCGACTGGTTTGATGGAAACGGCGACTTGATCGAAACGTTTAAATTCCCTGGCGACAAGAGAATCTTACTGCCGTCTCTCGGATCGAACGGAGTGATTGTGGGGACGGCCGATGGGAAACGCGTGTTTCTGCAGATGCCGCCGGAGCGATAAGACCATCGATGGGGTAGCTCGTGTGCGCGAGCGTAGTTGGCGCTGGCAACATCGCCTCACTCGGGCAACGGCTGCGCCGGGTCTTTGAACTGTTCTTCGAAGCCGTTGACCTGGAAGCGTTCGCGGACCATTTCTCGGAAGCGGCATTGTTCGTTATCGCGGCCGATGGCGATGACCTGGGCGATGCGGCCGTCGGCGGCGATGCCGATCTCGGCGAAGTTGCCGTCGTCGTTCAGCGCATTGCCGCGCAGCAATCGGTGGTGGACGAAGCGCCCCTCGCCCCACACGTAGACCGTCAGCCCCGCCACCTCGGTGGTGAACGCGGTGACCGAGTCGTACTTCGCCTTTCCGCCGGCCATGTTGATGCCGCAGATGCGGCCGGTCTGGCGGGCGTGGTCCCAGTGCGTGCTGGCGCGGTGCTTGCCGAACGCCGGGTCGAAGATCGCCGAGCAATCGCCGGCGGCGTAGATGTTCTGAACGTTGGTCTGGCCGCGCTCGTTCACGAGGATCGCATTCTCGGCCGCGATGGGCGTCGAGCGGAGCAGCTCGCGGTTGACCTGCGACCCCACGGCGGCGACGACGAAGTCGGTCGACACGGTCGATCCGTCCGACAGGATCACCCGCTGCACGCGGCCGTCGCCTTCCAGCTTCGTGGCGCGAATGTCGTCGTGCGTCTTCACGCCCAGGCTCCGCAGCCGACGGCTGACGAACTTGCCCGTCTGCTCGCCGGCAATCTTCGGCCAAGGGGTGGCGTACGCCTGGATCAGATCGACATGCATGCCCACCATCGCCAGCGAAGCCGCCACTTCAACGCCCAGCAGGCCCGCGCCGACCACGCACGCGCGGTTGTGCCCGACGTGGCGGCTGATCTCGATGGCGTGGTGCAGTCGATCGGCGTCGGCAATGGTCTTAAGGTAAAACGTATTGGGCAGATCGCCGCCGCCCAGGCCGATGGGCTTGGGCGAGGCGCCGGTGGCGATCATCAGGCGGTCGTAGAAAACCTCCGTGCCGTTGTCGAGCAAAACCGCCGACCGCGCCACGTCGATCTGCGACACCCGCCTGCCGGTGCGAAGCTCGACGTTGTTCTGCGCGAACCATCCCACCTGCTGCGTCACCAGATCGCGTTTTTCGGTCTGGCGACGCAGATAGGCTTTGCTTAACGGCGCACGATCATAAGGCCGGGAAATCTCTTGTGCGGCCAACAGAACGGATTCGGTCTTATCCAGCTCTCGAATCGCCTCTGCCGCCGCGCTGGAGGCGATTCCGCCGCCCACCAGCATGTACTTCACGTGTATGCGTTCCATGAACAACCACGCCTCCATGAATCTGTATGGACGAACTCGTCCTTAAGTTCGTCCCGCGCGTGATAAAATCCGCGCGACGAAACCTTCATCTCGGAGAGCAACGCAAACTAATAAAGAGCCCAAGCCCCTGAACGGGGATGTCCTGCCCGTAGGATGCAATTTACGGACCGCATGAAATAGTGTCGCTTATAATGACATTTTCGGCCCAAACATGACTCATTGTCGCGCAATGCGTGAGCGCCGGCCCCAGAACGCTTACTTCGTGTGCTCAATTATGTGCGCGCGGACGCGATGCCAAGTTCGATTGCACCGCGAACAAGATTCATCCGTTCATCCGGATGGATTGATAATGAGGTGCCCGGCGTAAAGGGTCACCAGTCAGGAATGCTCAGCGCATCACGCGCGACCGCGATCACCGATATGAACGGTCACCTCGATTTCATCATCGCGCGGCCGTACTTGCTCCCAGTTCGGCCTTGTCGATCCTTTCGGCGGGTCTGGAATCGTGACTCTATAGCTGGCGTCGCGTCGCAGGTTCGGGATCACCACTTCGCCCGCCTCGTTCGCCACTCCCTCGAAGATTCCAATCCCGTACCCGCCTGGCAGGTCTTGCTGGACTGATATCCGTTGGCCTGGCGTCGTCTTCACGCGCACGGTGTAGAACGCCTTGGTCTTGATCTGGAGGGCGAGTTCGGCGTCGCCGGATCGGGCGGGCGTTGGTTCGATCGTGGCGGCGGGTTCGCCGGAGACGTCGCCGCCAGCGGTCAGCCGAGCGGGAACAGGAAGCCCCTCAAATACAAAACGCCCATACGCGTCCGCGAGCACGGTGTTGCCAAGCACTTCTCGCGTCAAGTGATCGTCCGCGTCGGCTCGCGCGTCGAGTTGTGCCTTGATGCTCGCAAACGGCACGGGCCGGTTGTGCTCGTCGCGCACGATTCCGCGAAGTGTGACGGGTTGCTGTGGCTTTGGCACAAGATCGAAGTCGATCGAGTCCGGGATATACATGGAGAAATCGATGATCTGCGGCTCGACCGTGTGGAAACGTGTCGGCGTTGGCGTCTGATACACGTACACGTACGCCGTCAGCCCGGCGGCGCGGAACGAGAATCGCCCCTCCGGGTCGGTTTCAAAAAGCCTCAGCGCGCCGCGAGAGATATCGCCGGGCGTATAGATGCCGATGGTCGCCGGCACGCCCTTGCCCCCCGGTCCAACTACCTGGCCGCTGACAGGAACGCCATCGACGATACGCATGTCTGGTGCGACAACGCCGGGTTCGTTGGTCACGTCAACCTCAATCGATTCGACTGCGGCGGTCGTGCGAAGCTCGCCGGGCAGCCCGCGCACGCCCACGGTGTATTTTCCGGGCAGGAGACCGGCGAGGGCGTACGTTCCGTCTGCCGCGGTGCGTGCGAAAGCGCCCGAGGGCTCGGCTTCGACTAGAACATCCGCGATCGGTTCGCCACTGCGGCCGACAAGCCGGCCTTTGATCGTCGCGCTGGCGGCCAACTCAACGCGATTCGTGCGAAACGCCGGTTGCGCGGGAACGTTCACCTGTACAAACGGCATGTCGTACACGCTCCTGAGGCGGAAACGGGTGTCCATGCATTTCAACTGCACCAGTCCGCCGTACGGAACGCCGGCGATGCGTGCGATGCCGTTCTGGTCACTTACACCCGACCACCGCTCACTCGCGACAGCGGGAAGATGTGAGTGGGCGGCAATCGGCGTGGACATGTTGGACGCGATCTGGGCGACGACGATGCGGACGCCGACGGCGGGCTGTCCGTCGGCGCCAATGATGGGGACATGCACTTCGGCGGTTGGCCGCAGGCGAACGATGGTCTCGTAGTCGCGACGCAACCGCGCCGCCGACAGGCCGGCGGTGTCGGATTCGATCAGCACAGAGAAGGTGTCGTCCGTCGCCCAGGCCGGCGCGGGCAACGTGAACGAGCCGTCCATCGCCGACTCCACGGTGGGCATGGCTGCGTCCAAATCGCTGCGGCCAATCCCGACTGCCGTCACCCGGGCTCCCGCCAGCGGTGAGCCATCCGGAAGGAAAATACGGCCGGCGTACCCCGTGACGTTGCGTCGCTCAAGCGGTGCCGCCGCCCCCGGCGCGGTTGCACCGGCGATGGGGGGAGGGGTGGCGCGCTGCAGTTGGATCAACGTGACAAGCGCCGCACCGATGACCGCCACCGCCGCCACGATCGATGCCGCCGTTGCAAGCGTCGTCCACCAGGCGGTCTTCATCGATACTGCCAGCAAAGACTGGGCGTTTGCCGTGGGAAGAGCGGTTAGCAGGCCACCCGGCGCCGGGGCAACGACGGCCTCCCCCAACGCCGTCGTCAGCGCGGCCGGTGCGATCGCGACACCGCTCAGGGCAAGGTGCTCGCGGAGTTGAACGACCGCACGGGCGACCCGTTTCCGCGCCGCTTCTTCGGTCGTGCCAAGAGCGGAAGCAATATCAACGAACCGCCGGCGACGGAAAAAGCGAAGGATCACCGCGCTGCGATCGGTTGCCGAAAGTTTCTCGATCGCGCCGTCCAAAGCGGCGAGCATCGCGTGGCGTTCGGGCGAATCGAGCAAGGGATCGCCGCTGGCCTCGGGTCGTTGCATGGCGGCCTTTCGTTCGTGGGTCTGACGCCGCTGGCGCAGTCGCCGGGCGTTGGAGACATGGTTGCGGGCGGTGCGAAACAGCCAGCTCACCACCGCTCGCTCATCGGCGCCGGCGAGCCGACTCGCCTTCCGCCACAGCAGCAAAAACGTCGCCTGCGCGCAGTCGGCGGCAAGCGAAGGATCACGCGCGCCCCGGAGTGACACGGCGTACACCCAATCGCCGTGCCGCTCGACCAAACACCGAATCGCCTCCGGGTCATTGCCTTTCGCGATAGCGGCGAGAAGCTCGCCGTCCGACGGGCTGGCGATGGCAGGCATACTGGGAGAGGATTCGGTCATGCGGTCGCTCCACAGACCAGTGTGCGCCGCCAAGAAAAGCGGACAAGCAATTCGCGGAAATTCTCGTCGGCGCGTCGGCAGCAGCCGCCACGCCATAATCGCGACCGGCTTGACTTACCCGCCGCCGCATTCGACCATTCATCCGTCCATCCAGATTGACGAATGAACGCCATGCCGGAACAACTCATTGCGCGGATGTCGAGCCTTTCAGACCCGGCGCGGCTGCGCGTGCTGCATTTGCTGGAGCGACAGCCGATGCTGGTGAACGATCTGTCGGACGTGCTTCAGCTGCCGCAATCGACGGTGTCGCGGCATTTGAAGCAGTTGAGCGAGCAGGGGTGGCTGGTGTCGCATCGCGAGGGGACAAGCCACCAGTACCGGATGATTCTGGAAGAACTGGACGACGCGGCGAGGCAACTCTGGACGCTGGCGCGGACGCAGACCGGCGAATGGCCGGCGGTGGCGCAGGATCGGATGCGGCTGAGCTCGGTCCTGGCGGCCAGGCAGCGGGACAGCCGCTCGTTCTTCGCCGGCGCGGCGCGGGACTGGGACCGCATTCGCGCCGATTATTTCGGCACGCAGTTCTCCGCCGCAGGATTACTGGCGTTGCTCGACTCGTCGCTCGTCGTGGCGGACCTGGGCTGCGGGACGGGATCGCTGCTGGAACAGGTGTCGCCGCACGTGGCGAAGGTGATCGGGATTGATAACTCCGACGACATGCTCGCCGCCGCACGGCTGCGGGTGGAACGGCTGGACAACGTCGAATTGAAGCAAGGCGACCTGACCGCCCTGCCGTTGGCGGACGGCGTGGCCGACGCGTCGGTGTGCATCCTCTCGCTGAGCTACGTTCTCGAACCGGGACAAGCCCTTCGCGAGATGCGCCGCATCCTCAAACCGAATGGCCGGGCGGTGATCGTCGATGTGCTGCCCCACTCGCGCGACGACTTCCGACGGCAGATGGGCCAGACGCGCATGGGCTTCGACGAGGCCGAGCTTTCCGCCGCGCTGCGCGACGCCGGCTTTCCCGCCGTCACGTTTCGCCCACTTCCGCCCGAGGCGCAGGCGAAGGGCCCGGCGCTGTTCGCCGCCGTGGCGCGCTGAACGATCCCCCGTCCGATCTCACTCTTTCCGCCGCCTGAGATATGTTTTTCCGAATTTTCGTCTTGCATACTATGCGTGACGACCTATATGCTATGCGTAACGAGGTATCCCTATGAAGGTCGAACGCGAACTGATGCGCGGCGCCGGCCCGGTGGCGGTGCTGCGGCTGCTGCAATCGGGCGAGAAGTACGGCTACGAGCTGATCAAGGCGCTGGAGCGCCAATCCGATGGCGTGCTGGCGATGGGCCAGAGCACGCTTTACCCGCTGCTCTACAACCTGGAGGCCAAGGGCCTGATCGCCAGTCGCGAGGAGACCGCCGACAACGGCCGGCCGCGGAAGTATTACCGGCTTACCGATGCGGGCAAGAAACAGCTCGCGCGCGACATGAAGCAGTGGGAAGCGCTCGCCGGCGCGATGGGCAAACTGGGCATCGTCGGCTCGTAATCGCGCGCAGCGCGCGGAGGTGCAGCATGTCCGAAGCCATCGAAACCGGCCTCGCCGCGTCCAGCCGCCGATCCAGGAAGGATTGGCAGGCACGAATTGCGAGCGCATCGATTCCCGAAGAAACGAAATCGCTCATCACGTCCGTCGTGCGGCGCACGCGGCTGTGGAAATGGGAGAAGCACGCCGTCGCGGGCGAGCTGATCGCGCACTTCGGCGACGCGATCGACGCCGGCGTATCGGCTGAAGAAGCGATCCGCCGTTTCGGCGACGTGAAGCAGGCCGCCAGGCTCATTCGCCGGGCGATGATCCGCAAGCGGTCGATCGCGTGGCATCTGTGGAAGTGGATTCGGCGTGCGGTGCTGACGCTGGCGCTGCTGTACATCGGCGCGGGCATTTATTATGCCATGGGCAAGCCATCGCCGAGCGTGGATTATATCGCGAAGCTGAACGCGCGCGTTTACAGCGCGCCGATCGACGACCGCGCCTGGCCGCTGTATCGCCCGGTGGTCGCGTCGTTCCGAGTCGATCCAATGCCGGACGCCATCAAGCCGGCCGACGAAAAGTGGGCCGACGCGCTGGCGTGGCTGGATCGCCACGAAGCGGATCTGGCCGCCCTCCGCATCGCCGCCGCCAAGCCGATCCTCGGCCGCCTGCACGGGCTGAACATCGATGCCGAAGACGCCGCCGCGTTCAACCTATACATCGGAGGAAAACGAGACGACTCCATCCTCGCCCAGTCCGTCATCGGTGTCCTTCTGCCGCAGCTCAACTACATGCGACAGTTCGCCACCGCTCTCGCCGCCGACGCGGCGCGGGCGGCGGAGGCGGGCGATGCGGCGCGGTTTGAACAGGACATCCTCGCCATCCTTGGCATCAGCCGGCAGCTTCGGAAGAACGACGTTTTCGTGACCGATCTGGTCAGCGTGGGCTGTCAGGCGCTGGCGGTTCGCGTTTTGGGCGATGCGCTGCACCGCTATCCGGCGCTCCTTGGCGACGACGCGCTGGTGCGACTGTCGCATCAGTTTGCCGGCCAGCGAGTCGCGGGCGACCTCATCAGCTACGAGGCCGAGCGATACGTCTTCTACGACGTCGCCCAACGCATCTACACCGACAACGGCCACGGCGACGGGCGTATGACGCCGAAAGGGATGGAGTTCCTCGCGCAGTGTGCCCAGAACGTCAACGTCGGCACGGCCAAACAGTCGTATCACGAGCCGGCGCTCAGCTACTCGCTCGGCCCGGCAGCAATGCTGATGATGGCGTCGCGAAAGGAAATGCTCCACGAATACGATTTCTATCTCGATGCACAGCAAGCCCAACTAGCGATCCCGCTTCGCGACGTAGTGAACGACGAGCCGGAGGCGCGCATTCAGGAGTTAAAAAACAACCTGACGACGGCGATCAAATATTCGCTTGTCACCACGCTCGCGCCGGGGCTCTCGCGATCATCGCGATCGGCGGAGCAATTGCTGGGACAGCAGGAAGGACTGACGGTGGCGATGGCGCTGGAACTGTATAAGCGGTCGCAAGGCGGGTATCCGGCGTCGCTGAACGATCTGGTGCCGCGTTACCTCCCCGCCGTGCCTGCCGATCGCATCGACGGGAGGCCAATACGATACAGGCTGGTCGAAGGCAAGCCGGTCGTTTACAGCGTCGGCGTCGACCGCGATGACGACGGCGGCCAACCGCCCATGAAAAACGGCGAGCCCCGCAACTCCACCGCCGCAGAGTGGGGCAAGACGGCGAAGGTCGTCGATGGCGATTGGGTGCTCTTTCCCCAGCCATGACGATCACAGCCCAGCACCGCGACGCGCAGCGTACTGCGCGCCCGCCGTTTCGGCTTATAACGTCTATGCGGTGTACTTTCGCGTCATCCTTGCTCAACTCGTCCCGATCTCACGTTGCCGGCGCGGCCGTTCATTACGATCTTTCTGGACGGCGGGTGCGTGTGGAGTCAGCGCCGCGGCGAGTCGAGGCGGCGCACGCGGGACAGGCACGGTGCGAGATGAGCAACGGTCGTCGTGGCTTTACGCTGGTTGAGATTCTTGTTGTCGTGATCATCCTGGGCATCCTGGCGGCGATCGTCGTGCCGCGCCTGAGCAGGGCTTCGGTCGACGCGCGGGTGAACACGTTCGCGAAAAATCTGAAGACGTACGGCATGCAGTTGGAGCTGTACCACGACCGCTTCGGCGAATGGCCGCCCGACCGGCAGCCGGGCGAGTTCCCGCAGGAGCTGGCGGACCAACTCCAGGCCGAACGCTGGCAGAATCCCTCTCCGCTCGGCGGATCGTGGGACTGGGACCACGACGTCTTCGGCATCACCGCGGGCATCAGCATCTTCGAGCCGACCGAAAACGAATCCACCATGGCCCAGATCGACAAGCTCATCGACGACGGCGACCTCGATACCGGCCACTTCCGCCGGCGCGACCAGGGGTACATCTTCGTGTTGAGAGAGTAAGCGACCCACCCCCGACGTTGCGCGAACGTCATGTCGTCCTCATTATCACATCAGTTAACGACAGAGCTGATATGATAATTTGGAGTCAGCACGGCGGACGCGTGATCAGGCCCCGCGGCGCGGCGAATCTCTTTTACACCCTCAGCCGCGCGCGGATTTGATCTGCGGTGATGCCGGCGAGGCGAACTTGCTTGTGCGGATTGCCGTGGCCGGCGGTGATCTGGACGGCGGCGCGGGGGAGGGCGAGAGATTTGGCGAGCAGGTCGACGACCGCCTTGTTCGCCTCCCCGCCGCTGGGCGGCTTGCTGACGGCCAGCTTCAGTTCGTCGCCGAGCAGACCCATCACGCGATCGCGCGACGAGCCGGGCACCACCTTGATCGCGATTGTCACGCCGGAGCTGTCTTCGCTGATGCGGAGCATACGGCGGATGATCGGCGCGAACGGGCCGCGGATCAACGCAGGCAGGCATGGAGATGCGCATCCACGATTTCGCGTCAATGGTCAGAAGACGATCCACGAATCAACACGAATCTTCACGAATAGAGCGGATTTCATACAGAGATATCGAAACGTGTCATTCTGAGCGGACTTGCGAAGAATCTTCTTTCTCACATTGCCAGCAGATTTTTCGCAAGTCCGCTCAGAATGACAATTGCCGCAACCTGATCCATTACGAATGAAATTGGCTCTAAATCAGCGTTCCGGCTCTTTCTCCATTCGTGAAGATTCGTGTTCATTCGTGGATAAGTTTCCCTGCCATAACTACGACTTCCTCGGGGCTCGGTTCACACAAAACCTGTGGTATCGCGGGCGCGTCGGCGGCGCGGTATCCTTAGGGGCGGCATGGTGCGATTCATCCACATTACCGATACCCACATCGGCCCCGAGGCGCACTTCACGCTTTACGGGAAGCAGCCGCTGCAATACCTCCAGCGGGTGATCAACCGGATCAACGACCTGTCGTTCGACGTTGATTTCATCCTGCATACCGGCGACTGCGTCGATGACGGGCGGCCGGAGTCGTACCAGTTGTTCAAGCAGGCGATGTCGAAGCTGCGGTTTCCGGTGAAATACGTCGTCGGCAACCACGACGACTGCGACAACCTTCAGCAGATCGTGCTCGAGAAGCCCAAGTGCGACCGGCGGTTCGACTACACCTTCGAGACCGGCGGGATCAAATTCGTCGTGCTTGATACGAGGGGCCCGCTCGATCCCGGCGGCAAGCTGGAAGACGCGCAGGTCGAATGGCTTCGCTCGCATTGCAGGCCCGAGGGTCCGCCGATGGTGGTGGCGATGCATCACGTGCCGGTCCACCTCGATACGCCGTGGCTGGACGCGATTCCGCCGGGGTGGGGTGAGCGGCACATGTTCATCACGAACGGCGCCGACGTGCTGGCAGCGCTGAGGCCGGCCGCCAATCGCATCCGCGGGGTGTTCTGCGGTCATGTGCACGGGCTGTTCACGACCGAGCGCGACGGCGTGCTCTTCACGGCCGGGCAATCGACGTTCGCGCCGATCATCACCTTTCCCAACTCCGACCGCGTCGCCAACGACGAAGAGCAGGCGCCGATGTTCAACCTCGTGACGGTGACCGACAACCAGATCATCATTCGCCCGCGTTGCTTTGAACTGTCGAAGTGACGATCACACCCCGCGGCTTCACAGGCGGGCGCGAAGGGGACGCAAGCCGAGGCGGGCGCGTTGGCGGTTGACTTCGGTGTGAAGGTCTTCGTTGGCACAGATGAAGCTGGAAAGCCCCCCGGTCGTGGCGGAGAGCTGCGCGGCGGCGTCTGCCACAACGTAGCCGGCGCTTTCGAGCACGTCCAGCACCTGGGCAACGTCGGTCACCCTTGATGGCAGCAGATCGTCGAGCTTCGCCGGCTCTGGCGGGGCGCGAAGGGCGAAGGCGAGGGCTTGGCGGAGGCGTTGGAAGGCGTACTTCCGGTTCGATTTCTGGCTTCTCGACTCCTCCGCTCGAACGAAAATTCCCGTCGGCGCGTGGACGATCCGGACGGCGGAACTCGTTTTATTGCGTTTTTGCCCGCCCGGACCGCTTCCCTTCGTGTGCGAGACAACGCACTGCCGCTCGAAAACGGCATCATCGAGAAAAAGGTAATCCCGCCATGTCATCGGAAAATATTTCGGGAAAAAGACTTACGATCCGGTTAAATCGGACAAAATTGTCGTCTTAACAATTGCCCGTCTCCTCACATCTCGTTAATGGGCCGCTAACACTCGATCCATAACTTTCCGTTCCCGCCAGTCGGCGGGGATGGGAATTGAAGGTCACGATAGCAGGAATCAGCGTTTGCTGTGACGTTTGCGAAGAGGGCGTTAAAACGGTCTTGCCCTTTTTGACGAACCGCCGCGGCAGCGAAACAACGAATTACTAACCCTTTTTTAGGAGCTCCATTATGTTCAACTGGATCAAGCGTTCGGCCCTGGCGGCCGTCGTCGTCGGCTCGTTTGCCGGCAGCATCGTTCACGCCCAGTCGATCAAGATCGACGGTTCGTCCACGGTCGGCCCGATCTCCGAGGCCGTCGCCGAGGAGTTCGGCAAGGAAACCAAGGGCAAGGTGAAGGTCACCGTCGGCATCTCCGGCACGGGCGGCGGGATGAAGAAGTTCGTCCGCGGCGAGATCGACGTCGTCAACGCCTCGCGTCCGATCAAGCAGGCCGAAATCGACGCCGCCAAGGCCGCGGGCATCGATTTCATCGAGATCCCCGTCGCGTTCGACGCCCTCACCGTCGTCATTAACCCGTCCAACACCTGGGCCGCCAAGCTCACCCCGGCCCAGCTCAAGAAGGCCTGGGAGGAAAGCGCCCAGGGCAAGGTCACCAACTGGAACCAGATCGACCCGTCCTTCCCCGATCAGGCCCTGAAGCTCTACGGCCCGGGCACCGATTCGGGCACGTTCGAGTACTTCACCGAGGCGATCAACGGCAAGGCGAAGTCCAGCCGTGGCGACTACACCGCCTCGGAAGACGATAACGTCCTCGTGCAGGGCGTCGCGGGCGACAAGGGCGGCCTCGGCTACTTCGGCCTGGCCTACTACCTCGAAAACAAGGACAAGCTGAAGGCGGTCGAAATCCAGAACAAGGAAGGCCAGTTCGTCGCCCCCGGCATCGAGGCGACCAAGGACGGCAGCTACAACCCCCTGGCCCGCCCGATCTTCATCTACGTCAACAAGGCCTCGTTCGCCCGCCCGGAAGTGAAGGAATTCGTCAACTTCTACCTCGACGAGGCCCCGCAGATCGTCAAGGACGTGAAGTACGTCCCGCTCCCCGACGAAGGCTACGCCGCCCTCAAGAAGCGCGTCGAAGAAGGCAAGTCCGGCACCGTGTTCGGCGGCAAGGAACAGATCGGCATGACGCTGGAACAACTCGTCGGCGCCGAAACCAAGTAATCCGTGTTAATCTGGATTAGCATCTGACTCTCCACAGCCTGGAACGTCCTGACCGGCGTTCCAGGTTTTTCTCGGGCAGCGCGCACAGGTTGGCTGAACGTCTCCAAGGACTCGCATGAGCAGCACGACATCCGGAATCCCCACTGCCGGCGATCAGGCCCCGTTCCTGGACCTGACCGCCAGCGGCGTACCGACACCGACACGCATGAAGGAGCGGATCATCGAAACGCTCCTGCTGCTGGCGGGCGTTTCTTCGGTGATCATCACCATCGGCATCGTGGTCGTGCTGCTGATGGAGACGATCCCGTTCTTCGGCAGGCACGTGGAGGAGATCGCGCTGCCGTCGATGCACGGCACGGCCCCCTACACCGTCTCGGCGGTGCTGAAGAACCCGGGCGACGCGGTATCGAAGAAAGACGCCCTGCTGGAGGTGACCGACGCCGCCGGCAAGATGACGCAGGTGCTGACGCACTTCGACGGGCAGGTGCGGAGCATCAACGTGAAGGTCGGCGACCTGATCGACCCCAGCAGGTTCACCGCCGCCGACGAAATCCGCGAGTTGAGCCATGCCGTAAAACGAACGCTGGCGGAGGGCGCGCCGATCCCGATCGCCGACGTCACCTGGCGCGTTCGCCTCACCGACTTTTTCGGCGACACGCAGTGGACGCCGGCCTTTGCGGATAAGCGTTTCGGCATCTGGGCGCTGATCAGCGGCACGGTGGTGACGACGCTGGTGGCGATCTTCGTGGCCGTCCCGGTCGGCACGATCTCGGCGATCTGGCTGAGCGAGTACTGCAAGTCGAACGTCCGCGAGGTGATCAAGCCGGTGCTGGAACTGCTGTCGGCGGTGCCGACGGTGGTGTACGGTTATTTCGCGCTGCTGGCGATCACGCCGGTGCTGCAGACGATCGGCGGTTGGGTCGGGATCGACATCCCGGGCTTCAACATGATGTCCGCCGGGTTGGTGATGGGCGTGATGATCATCCCGTACGTCGCCAGCCTGTCCGAAGACGCGATGCGGTCGGTGCCGATGCAGCTTCGCGAGGGCAGCTACGCGATGGGCGCCACCCGCGTTCAGACCGCGACGAAGGTGATCCTGCCCGCCGCGTTCAGCGGCGTGACGGCGGCGTACATCCTGGGCATCGCGCGGGCGGTGGGCGAAACGATGATCGTCGCCATCGCCGCCGGCCAGATGCCCACCTTCACCGCCGACCCGACCGACGCCGGCCAGACGCTCACCGCGTTCATCGTCGGCATCTCCAAGGGCGACACCCCCCGCGGCTCGCTCGAATACCGCACGATTTACGTCTGCGGCCTCGTGTTGCTGATGATGACGCTGTTCTTCAACGTCGCCGGCTATCTGATCCGCAAGCGCTACCGCGAGGCCTACTAATGGCAGACCAACCTCAACAACAATCGCCCGCCAACGACGACAAGATCGCCAAGCTGCGAAACATGATCGCCAAGCGGAAACGCTTCGACCTGCTGTTCAACGTCACCGGGCTCACGCTGATCGTGCTGTCGCTGTCGGTGCTCGCCGCCCTGGGCGGCAAGCTGATCTACGACGGCGGGACGCGCCTGATGGAGACGTTCGAGGTCACCCCCTGGGGCCAGGCGCCGGGGTATCGAGACATCGTCGGCGATTTCGACCGCGCCCCCGCCACCGACAAGCTCGCGGCGGGGTATCAGGTGACGCCGGTGCCGATGCTGCTGAAGACGGTTTCCGGCACGCTCGACCCCACCCCGCTCATCGGCAAGCGCGTGGCGGTGAAGGGCGACCTGTCGAAGGACGGGTCGATCAGCGTCGACGAGATGCGCGCGATCCCCGATTCGCCTCCCGGCGAGGAGATCTCCGGCAATCCGACCCTCGTCGGCATTATCGAAGATGTTCGCCCCGACCCGAAAGATCCGAACCTGACGCACGCCCGGATCGACCCCGAGCCGATGCGCGTGATCTTTCCCGAGGACAACGACGTGAAGGCGGACGACCTGGTCGGCCAGCGCGTTGCCGTCGATCCGGGACGTCGCGGCCGCAAGGCGGAGGTCGGCACGATCGAGGCCCGCTCGGTCACGCCGCTGAAGAGCCAGAACTTCCTCACCGGCATGCTCTCGACCAACCCCCGTGAGGCCGGCATGTTTCCGGCGCTGATGGGCACGCTGATGGTCACGATCGTGACCGCGCTGCTGACCATCCCCATGGGCGTGGCGGCGGGCGTGTACCTCGAGGAGTACGCCCCGAAGAACTGGCTGACCAACCTCATCGAGATCAACATCGCCAACCTCGCCGGCGTGCCGTCGGTCATCTGGGGCCTGCTCGGCCTGGGCCTCTTCATCGCGCTGCTCGGCCTGGGCGAAAGCGTGATGACCGCCGGCCTGACGCTGGGCTTGCTGGTGCTGCCGATCGTCATCATCGCCACGCGCGAGGCGATCCGCGCCATCCCCAGCACCATCCGCGAGGCGTCGATCGGCCTTGGCGCCACCAAGTGGCAGACCGTGCGATATCACGTGCTGCCCTACTCGCTGGGCGGCATTCTCACCGGCGCGATCATCGCCATGAGCCGCGCCGTCGGCGAGACCGCCCCGCTGGTGCTGGTGGGCGCGGCCACCTACCTGAGCGCCACGCCGTTCGACGGCTTTGCCCTCTCAAGCCCGTCGACGTGGGGCTCGCCGCTGAGCAGCGAGTTCACCGTCATGCCGATGCTGACCTACCACTGGGTCGCCCAGCCCGAACACGAGTGGCACCGCGCCGCCGCGGCGGGCAGCATCGTGCTGGTGGCGTTTACGCTGTCGATGAACGCGGTCGCCATTTACTTCCGATACCGTCTGCGTCGTAATATCAAGTGGTAAGAAGGAACCTGACATGAGCACCGCCTCAACCGCCGCCCCCCAATCCCGCACGTCGTACTCGCCTACGCCGGCTGCGCCGATCGAGGACAAGCTCAAGGCGAAGGTCCACAACTTCAACTTCTACTACGGCAACGGCTTCCACGCGCTGCAGGACATCAACATGCCCATCGCCGAGCATAAGGTGACGGCGCTGATCGGCCCGAGCGGGTGCGGCAAGAGCACGCTGCTGCGATCGTTCAATCGCATGCACGACCTGTACGCGAAGAACAAGTACGCCGGCGACATCACGCTCTACCCCGAAAACATCAACCTCGTCGGGCCGGAACTCGATCCGATCGAAATTCGCATGCGCGTGAGCATGGTGTTCCAGAAGCCGAACCCGTTCCCGAAGAGCATCTTCGAGAACGTCGCCTTCGGCATGCGCGTCCGCGGCGAGAACAACGGCGCTTACGTGCGCGAGCGCGTCGAAAAGGCGCTCCGCGGCGCGGCGTTGTGGGACGAGGTGAAGGACAAGCTCGACGCCTCCGGCATGGCGCTGTCCGGCGGGCAGCAGCAGCGGCTTTGCATCGCCCGGGCGCTGGCGACCGACCCCGAAATCCTCCTGTTCGACGAGCCGACCGCCGCCCTCGATCCGATCAGCACCGCCAAGGTGGAAGACCTGGTCGTCGAACTGAAGAAGACCGTCACCATCGTCATCGTCACCCACAACATGCAGCAGGCCGCCCGCGTGGCGGACTACACGGCGTTCATGTACCTGGGCAAGCTGATCGAGTTCGACGTCACCAACAAGATCTTCACCACCCCCTCCAACCCCATGACCGAACAGTACCTCACCGGCCGGTTCGGGTGATCGGCCGGGGGGATGCGGGCGGGGGTGGGCCTACAAAAATACAGACGGGCACTTCGCTGATTTGGCTTTTGCCGCGCGCCGCTTATCATCTCCGCTGGGGAATCTGGTAGCGTAAGCGAGCGAATGCCGTCAGTATGCCTTTATTTTCAACTTCACCAGCCGTATCGACTGCGGCGGTATTCGGTGTTCGACACCGACCGGCACTACTTTGACGATTTCAAGAATGCCGAAATCCTTCGCAAGATCGCGGCCCGCTGCTACCTGCCCGCCAACCAGGTGATCTCCGATCTGATCCACCAGTTCGACGGCAGGTTTCGCGTCGCCTACTCGATCTCCGGCGTGCTGCTCGAGCAATTCGAACAGCACGCCCCCGAAGTGCTGGCCAGCTTCAAGCGGCTGGCCGGGACGGGGTGCGTCGAGTTTCTGAACGAGACGTACTACCACTCGCTCAGCTTTCTCTACAGCCGCGAGGAATTCCGCCACCAGGTGGAAATGCACCGGCGGAAGATCAAGCAGCTCTTCGACGTCGATGCCCGCGTCTTCCGCAACACCGAGCTGATCTACAACAACGAGCTGGCGACGTTCGTCTCGCACATGGGCTACGAAGGCTGCCTCGCCGAGGGCGCCGACCAGGTGCTGGGCACGCGCAGCGCGAACTTCATCTACACCCCGCCCGGCGGATCAAAGCTGAAGCTGCTCCTGAAAAACTACCGCCTCAGCGACGACATCGCCTTCCGCTTCAGCGACAAGGCATGGGAACAGTATCCCCTCACGGCGGAGAAGTTCGCCAAGTGGGTCACGCAGATCAACGGCCACGGCGACGCGTGCAACCTGTTCATGGATTACGAAACCTTCGGCGAGCACCAGTGGGCGGACACCGGCATCTTCGATTTCCTGAAACACCTGCCCGGCGAACTGCTCAGGCAGCCCGAGACGCAGTTCCTCACCCCCAGCCAGATGATCGACACCTACGCCTCGGCGGGCGAGATCGACGTGCCGCACATCACCAGTTGGGCAGACAGCGAACGCGACCTGTCCGCCTGGCTCGGCAACGCCATGCAATCCAACGCATTGCACGAGCTCCATAAGCTCGAAGGCACGCTCAAGGAACGCGGCGACGAACAATTATTGGCAGATTGGCGTAAGCTCGGCACCAGCGACCACTTCTATTACATGTGTACCAAGTACTGGGCCGACGGGCAGGTGCATCGTTACTTCAGCCCGTACGAAAGCCCGTACGACAGCTACATCAACTTTATGAACGTCCTGGACAACATTCAGTCCCGGGCGCGCGGGTAAAGCGGATTTTCATCAATTGCGGTTCGCAAAGGTGCCATCCCGCGAGGATGCGTTGCGTCACAACGTATGAGGACTTTCGTCGAGCATCTTGAATCGCGCCGCCTGCTGGCCGTCATCAGCGGGATGGTGTGGAACGACCTCGATTCATCGAACACCTTCGATGAAAGCGAAAGCCCGTACCCGAACGTCACCGTCTACATCGACGCCAACCGCAACGGCCGGCTCGATTCGGGCGAGCGGATCGCGCTGTCCAATTCCGAGGGTATCTATCAGTTCACCGGCCTCGCCGCCGGCACGTACGACGTCCGATCGATCCCGCCGGCGGGCATGGGCGCCACCACGCCGGGTCGACTCGGCACGATCGAGCACCAGTTTGACATAGGCATTAACTATGTCTCGGAGATGACCCCCGCCCAGTCCCGCGCCTTCGAGGCGGCGGCGGCGCGGTGGGAGGCGATCATCGTCGGCGACCTGCCCGACGTGAACACCGACATCGGCCTGGTGGACGACATCGTCATCGACGCCGCCATCATCGATATCGACGGCGGTTCAGGCACGCTCGCGCAGGCCGAGCCGACCCACTTTCGCCCCGGCACGCACCTGCCCTCCCGCGGCATCATCGAACTGGACGTGGGCGACATCGCCGCCATTGAGGCCGAGGGCAAGCTGGTCGACCTCATCACGCACGAGATGGCCCACGTGCTGGGCTTCGGCACGATCTGGGAACAGAAAGGCCTGCTGTCGGGCGCGTCGGGCAGCTATCCGATCTTCACCGGCCCGAAGGCGACGGCGGCATACGAGCAGATCTTCGGCGTGAACGTCAGCGGCGTGCCCGTCGAAGGCGGCGGCGGGTCGGGCACCGACCTTTCGCACTGGCGCGAAACCGAGATGCTCGTCGAACAGATGACCGGCTACACCGAAGAGGCCGGCGTCGTCGAGCCGATCAGCCTCATCACCATCCAGCAGTTCGCCGACCTGGGCTACACCGTCAACCTCGCCGCCGCCGATTCGTACAACCCGCACAACGGCAAGCACCGCTACTGGACGCCCGCGGACGCGAAGGTCAAGCCGTTCACGCGGCGAGTGGTCGTCGCGAGCGACACGACGCAGAACGACGTCGACTTTGGCCTGCGCGTGAACAAGGCGCCGGTCGTGACGTCGTTCGCCGTCGCTCCCTCGCCCGCCGTCCGGGGCGACCTGCTGACGCTGACCGCCAAGGCCGTCGATCCGAACGGCGACGCGATCGTCGGCATGACCTTCTATCGCGAGGCCAATGGCAAGAAGGGGCTTCAGCCCGATGGCGACGTCTACATCGCCACCAAGTTCACCTCCCGCCGTGGCGCGTTCGCGGTGACGACCTTGAGCGACGGGCTGTCGGGCTCGACCGTCTTCTACGCGTCGGCGGTCGATCCGTTCCTCTTCGCCGGCAAGCGAGCGGCCGCCCACACGACGAACGTGCCCGTCGCCCCGCCCACCCGGCCCAATCCGGTCGTCGTCTCGCGGCCGTCGAGCACCAGCGCCCTCATCCAGTGGAAAGACCGCTCCGCCGACGAGATCGGCTTCCGCATCGAGATCTACTCCAGCCCCGACTACCACGCCGACGCCCTCGTCCGCCGCTACAACGTCGCCGCCAACTCCGTCTCCTCCCTCGTCACCGGCCTGCCGGCGATCGCCTCGCTCTACTACCGCGTCCGGTCGTACAATCCGATCGGCGCCAGCGCCTACACCCGCTTCGGCCCGGCGTAACGACGGCCACCCCATCCAAAGCAAAACGCAGGACGGAATGGAGATTCCGTCCTGCATTTGATCAATCGCATTGATAATTGATAACAGACGCGCTCTTATCGCTTGCGCCGCGCCACGAAGAGCGCCGCCGCCAGCAGGCTGAGCGAAACGGGTTCCGGGATCGGCACCGCCAGAGAACTGGCCAGCGCCGTGGCGATCTGCGACGAGTTCAGCCGCTCGCCGCTGCCCGAGGCCTGCAGCAGGTTTTCGGCTTCCACGATGTGGTTCAGGCCCAGGTTGTGCCCGATCTCGTGCGCCAGCACGGCGGCGACGACTTCCTGCCCGCCGGTGAATCCGGGCAAATTCGGGCCGGACCAAAAGGCGATCCCGTTGCCATTGAGGATGGCAAGACCGTTCGACGTGTTGTCGCTGGTTTGCGCAAACCCCGGAACGACGCGCACCATGAACAGGTTGATCGTGTTCGGATCGGCGCTTTTCACGCCCGAGGGCGCGTTATTCACGATCGTGAAGAGATCGGCCTCCGGCCGCGGCGACGCGGCGCCGGTGAGCGCGAACGAATTGTCATACGTCCCCGACAGGAACGAGAAGTTCACGTCGATGCCCGCCTGCGCCCAGATCGTGTCCACAAACCCGAAGATCGCCGCCTGCTCGCCGGCCGTGCCGAACAACGGCGCGGCGTTATTGCCGCTGTCGTCGGCCACGGCGATGACGTTGACCTTCACCTCATGCGTGATCGGCTGCGCCGGGTTCACCACCAACGCCGCATTCGCCGCCCCCGCTACCACCAGCACGGCTGCCAGACTTCCAGTAATACGCATTTGCATCTCCTCCCTATCTCTCGCTCCCAGCCGACGTTACTTCGCGCCGACAGTGCCGCAGGAAACTATCACCCTGCCCGCGCCCCCGCAACCTTAAAATCACCGCCCCTACTCCATCTCCAGCCCTTCCGCCCACCCAAAATCAGGCGCATCGCACCGACGGCCCCCGCAACCGCAACGCCAATCCGCCCGATACACGCTCTCCCCCGCTAACCGACCGAAGCTCGACCACGCCCACCCATGCGGACATCCCGCCAATCCATGCTTAACCGGGTTGTAATGAACGTAATCCAGATGCCGTTCCAGATCGCCCTCGTCGCGGATGGCGTGTTCCCAGAACCGCGGCTGCCACACATCGCGTTCGCCGCGCGACGCACGCACAAACGTAGGGCGGGATGAAATCCCGCCGCCTCTCGCCTCATCCGACGGCAGCCACCCTCGTGTAAACCTCGCCTTGATCAGCCGCCATCGAGTGGAAAAATCGGCGTCGCCAACCGGCAGCGTCCAGATCGCGTGCAAGTGATCCGGCAGAATGACGATAGCATCGAGTTCGAAAGGATGGTCGTGACGCGTCCGCGCCATCGCATGCCGCAACGCCACCCGCGCCGCCTCACCCGTCAGGATCGGCCGCCGACCGTACGTCACCACCGTAAAAAAGAACGTCCCCCCGGGCACCCACGCCCGCCGATAGTCCGGCATGACAACCAATAATATCAACCGTAGGGCGGGATGATAATCCCGCCACCCCTACGTGTCTCAAGCCAAAACGGCGGGATTACCATCCCGCCCTACGGACTCCTTGCGGCTTGAGAGTCTAAAGTACATCGATTAGGTGATTCCGTGCTGACACCAAGTAGTACGAGAAGGACTGACGATCCGTATCAGCTTCACGAAGTTCGGCGGCGAGTTCCGCAGCCAACGTTTCGAAGGTTTCTCGGTGCTCTTTTGAGAGGCGGTCCAGTCGCAGATCGCGATTGAGGTATGGATCGATGATCTTGTTTCCTTGACTGTCGGTCATCAGGTTGATCCCAAGCGCGATGCAGAGCCGAGCCGTCCATTGCCCCCAGTCCACAAAGCTGCGGCCTATGCGCATGATGGCATTGTAGAATGTCGCCTCAAGTAGATCGGCGCTACCAGCTTCGATCGCCCACCGAGCGCGTTCCCCTTCGTGTTCTGCGCGAGATTGGTGAAGAAATCGACCATACATGAAGTTGCTGATTAGCTGGCTAACGTTGAAGGATGATACGTTCTGCTGAAGCGGCCAGAAGTGTGCTGCTTGACCTAGGTACTGCTTCAGCTTCTTTCGTTCTGCGGCGATCCAGTGACTGAATGGTGAACCCGGAACCAACACGGCAGTCGTATCGCAGACGTTCGTGTAGTTTGCTTTCTCGCCTTCGCCGTAGAGCCTCCTGAACACTGCGAGGTAGTGGTTTACAGACTCGGGGTCTGCCACGTGGAGCTGTAAATTGGTATCCGTGCTGCCAGACAGGCTAAATGCACCACCCTGAGCAAGGAACTTCGAGTTCTTCAGTTCCCAAGCATCCAGCGTGAAGCGCCGAAGAACATTCACTTGGTGAGACGTCGGGGTGGAAAGTGCCTCACCAAAAGGCGGCTCCCCGTTCGCAAGGGAAATTTGCCACTTCACGTAGTGTGGCGCGGTATCGACTATGCGAACCGAGTCTTTGGGGATCTTGTACAGCCGTTCATACGCTTCGGCGTCCGAGATTTGCTGTCCGCTGTCATCTTCCCAATATCGATCAACCAGTACGGTGGCAATGGCGTTCGCATGTGCGTAGTCAGGTTTCCGTTCGTCGAAGTGCTTTCGGAATCTAGTGAGCGCGCGATTTTTCTCGTTTCCAAGCTTGGAGAGTAACTCAAGCTGAAAACGCGTCACGACGCATTCAAGCGATTCAGTTCGGCAGCAGACGAGTTTGTCTCCGCGCTTGTTGGCGTGATCTACGACGGCAATCTTCCATGCGAGTTCCAAATGGCACCTCATCGAGAGTAGCAAAACGCCCCGGCGACCTTTCCGTCGCCGGGGCGTGTGTTGTTGAGGTTGTCCTAATCTGCGTTCATCTACGTCTATCTGCGGTTCCAACTCTTCTTAGCTGCACCCCATCGAATTCCCGCAGTTCTGGCATTTGTAGCACGTACCCGATCGCACCGTGATCGATCCGCAGACGTCGCAGGCCGGGGCGTCGGCTTGCATTTGGGAGCCTTGTTGGCTCAGCGGATCGATGGCGGCGAGGCGGGGGACGGTCAGGGTTTGGGGGGCGGGGGCGCCCGACGAGGACGACGGGCGGGACGACGACGCCTTGGCGGCGAGGCCGGAGCCGTAGTCGAAGGGCTTGGCATCGGGGGATTCGTCCGAGCCGTTCGACTCGGGTTCCGCCGGCGTCGGCGACGACGTGCGGGCGACCGGCGGCGCGGTGGGCGCGGACCGCTGCGAGCGGGCCGGGGCGTTGGCGGCGCGGTAGCCGGGGATGAACTCCATCGCCATCCAGCGGAAGATGTAATCCGTCAGGCTCTTGGCCATCGGGATCTCGGGGTTGCGGGTCATGCCGTTGGGCTCGAACCGCACGTGCTCGAACTTCCGCACGAGGCTTTCGGTCGGCACGCCGTACTGCAGCGCGACGCTGACGAGCGTGGCGATGGTGTCCATCAGGCCGCCGATGGTGGAGCCTTCCTTGGCCATGGTGATGAACATTTCGCCGGGCATGCCGTCTTCATACAGACCGACGGTGATGTAACCCTCGTGGCCCGCGATGTCGAACTTGTGCGTGACGGCATTACGCGTATCGGGCAGGCGACGACGCAGCGGACGCTCGACGATGCGTTCGACGATCTTCTCGATCACGTGGGTTTGCACGCGCTCGACGTTCTGCTCGCCACTGGTCGCCGAAGCGACCACGCCGGCGACCTTGGCGACGTCGGTTGCGACTTCCTCGCGGGCGGCCTCGACGGCATCCTCGTCCTCGGCGTCGGTCTTCTTTTCCGCGTCGTCGTCGGACTTGATGTTGAGCGGCTGGCTGAGCTTCGAGCCGTCGCGGTAGAGGGCGTTGGCCTTGAGGCCGAGTTCCCACGACAGGCGGTAGGCGGCCTTGATGTCTTCGATGGTGGCCTCGTTGGGGAGGTTGATCGTCTTGGAGATCGCGCCGGAGATGAACGGCTGCGCCGCCGCCATCATGCGGATGTGGCCGTTGGCGTGGATGTAACGCTGGCCGTGCTTGCCGCACTTGTTGGCGCAGTCGAAGACGGGCAGATGCGAATCCTTGAGGTTCGGCGCGCCCTCGACGGTGCCGCGGCCGCAGATGACGTCGTTGGCCTCGTCGATCTGGCTCTTGCTGAAGCCCAGGTGCCTCAGCAGGTTGAAGCCCGGCGCCTGCCACACGCTCTCATCGATGTGCAGCTTGTCCCGCATGAAGTCGGCGCCCAGCGCCCAGCCATTGAAGGCGAAGCTGAGCTCAAACGTACCGGGCAACTGCGTTTCGACCTGGTCGAGCACGGCGTCGGTGAAGCCGCGGGTCTTGAGCGATGCGCGGTTGATGTGCGGGCTGCCGTGCAGCGTGAGCGTGCCCATCACGTACTTGAGGATGTCGTTCACCTCCTCGGCGGAGTAGCCGAGGTTCACCAGCGCCGGCTGAAGCGACTGGTTGGCGATCTTGAAGTACCCGCCGCCGGCGAGCTTCTTGAACTTCACCAGCGCGAAGTCCGGCTCGACGCCCGTCGTATCGCAATCCATGAGCAACCCGATCGTGCCGGTGGGCGCGATGACGGTGGACTGGGCGTTGCGGTAGCCGTGCTTTTCGCCGAGGAACAGGGCGCGGTCCCAGCATTCCTGGGCGCTGAGCAGCATTTCGCGGCTGGCGAGCGAGTCGGTGTTGGCGAACTGCGTTCCGTCGATGCCGACGGGGAGGATGTCGAGCCCCTCGTACTCGCCGAGGCCGCGCTGGTAGCCGGCGTCGTTCTGCACGTTGTACGCGGCGCGGCGGTGGTTCCGCATGACGCGGAGCATGTCGACGCGGTTTTCCTCGTAGCCGGGGAAGACGCCGAGCTCCTTCGCCAGTTCGGCGCTGGTGGCGTACGACTCGCCGGTGAGGATCGCGGTGAGCGCGGCGCAGATGGCGCGGCCCTTCTCGGAGTCGTACGGGATGCCCGCCTGCATGAGCATCGCGCCCAGGTTGGCGTAGCCCAGGCCGAGCGTGCGGAACTTGTACGACAGCCGCGCGATCGCCTCCGACGGGAAGCTGGCCATCAGCACGGAGATTTCGAGCACGATCGTCCAGATGCGGGTGGCGTGCTTGAAGCCCTCGAGATCGAAACGGCGCTCCTGGCTGTCGAAGAACGTGAGCACGTTCAGCGAGGCGAGGTTGCACGCGGTGTCGTCGAGGAACATGTATTCCGAGCAGTTGTGGACGGTCAGCCCATTGGCGATGAACGAGTGCGTCACCGGCTCGGTGAGGTCGAAGACCTGCTGTTTGCCGAGCGGGGTGAAGGAGGCGACGCGGTCCCAGGCGGAATCGTGGGTCGTGGGTCGTGAGTCGTGAGTCGTCGTCGACCGACCTCCGACCTCCGACCCCCGACCCCCGACCGACGCGAGCGCCGATTCATCGAACAAGCCGATGTTGGTCGCAAAATTGTGGAGGCTGCCCGGGTCGATCCGCAGGCCGTGGCGCGGTGCTGTCGGATGGGCCGAATCCGTCCGTGAAACGGGCGAACCTCCACCGACGGCTCCGCCGTCGATCTGTGCGGATTTGACGCCGAAGCCGAGCAGGATCACCTGCACGTCTTCGAGCAGGCCGCGGCTGGCGTGCCGCAGCGTGAGGGTGTCGTTCTCGATGACGCCGTCGGCGCTGAAGAGCGCGCGCAGGATGTGTTTCTGCGCCGCAAGGCCGGCGGTGAAAGCCTCGTCGCTCAGCCGTGTCTGGCCGTTCGCCTTGGCGGTGTAGGCACGCAGCCGCGAGAGCAGCCGGCGGTTGGTGACGGTGAGCGTGATGGTGCTGCTGTCGATGACATTGCTGTCATCGCTGTTGACCATCAGTTCGTTGGCGTAGTCGTCGGGATACTTGCTGACGAAGAACGAGTTCTGGATGTAATCGGCAAAGCCGACCGCGCGGTCGTGGCCGACGCAGCGCTCGAGCTGGATGGCGTTCAGGTCGCCGTTGGCGCTGGAGACCAGCAGGCCGGCGAGGTGGAAGAACTGCGCGTCGTTCGGCTCGCCGATCTGCTCGACGGCGGCGTGGAAGTCGGGCAGGCGGACCTGGTCGTCGGTCGTGAGCTGATCCGCCGGCACCCAGCCGCGGCCCTTGGTCCAGACCTTGTGGTCAGCGGTGAGCTTGATCGAGTAGCCGCAGGCGGTCTTCAGTTCGAAGACTTCCTTGCTGCCGGTCGGGAAGGCGCCCTCGGTGCGCTGGATCGACTTGCGTTCGACGTTGGTGACGAGGCGCGACGGCAGGTGGATCATCGAGTCGATGCGGCGCCAGATGCCGCCCGGCGTGAGCACGCGGGTGTCGGCGGTGACGCAGGGGTTCGACGCGTTGATGCGGCCGGACTTCGGGCAGGTGTGCCACTGGTTGATCGTGGTGTCGAACTGCACGCCCGGATCGGCGCAACGCCAGGCGGCGAAGCTGATCTGCTCCCACAGGTTGGCGGCGTCGAGCTCCTTCGCCACCTTCTTGCTGACGCGGTGGACGAGCGTCCAGGTGTTGTTGTTATCGACGGCCTCGAAGAAGCTGTTGGGGATGCGGACCGAGTTGTTCGAGTTCTGGCCGCTGACGGTCATGTAGGCTTCGCCGTTGAAGTCGTAGTCGAGCTTCAGGTTCAGCTTCTTCGCCAGTTCCTGCTGGTCCCTGGGCAGCACCTTGATGCCCTCGGCGAGCGCGGCGACCTTCAGCTCTTCGCGAACCTTCCAGTTCACGAATTCCTCGATATCGGGGTGATCCAGATCGAGGCAGACCATCTTGGCCGCCCGGCGGGTGGTGCCGCCCGACTTGATCGCGCCGGCGGCGCGGTCGCCGATTTTGAGGAAGCTCATCAGGCCCGACGAACGTCCGCCGCCGGAAAGCTTTTCGCCTTCGCCGCGGACGTTGGAGAAGTTGGTGCCGGTGCCCGAGCCGTACTTGAAGAGGCGGGCCTCGCGGGTCCACAGGTCCATGATGCCGCTGTCGCCGACGAGGTCATCTTTAACCGACTGGATGAAGCAGGCGTGCGGCTGGGGGTGTTCGTAGGCGTTGGCGCTCTTCTTGAGCTCGCCGGTCTGGGGGTCGCAGTAGAGGTGGCCCTGGGCGGGGCCGGTGATGCCGTAGGCCCAGTTCAGCCCGGTGTTGAACCACTGCGGGCTGTTGGGGGCGCACATCTGGTGGAGCATCATGTAGCACAGCTCGTCGTAGAACGCCTGGGCGTCCTCGACCGAATCAAAGTAGCTGTGCGACTCGCCCCAGTACCGCCAGCAGCCGGCGAGGCGGTTGATCACCTGCCGAGCGCTTTTCTCCGGACCGGTCGAGCCGTCGTCCTGCGGCACGCCGGCCTTGCGGAAGTACTTGCTCACCATGATGTCGGTGGCGAGCTGGCTCCACTGCTTCGGAATCTCGGCGTCCCTCATCTCGAATACGACCGAGCCGTCGGGATTCGTGATTCGGCTCGTCCGCTTTTCCCATTCGACCGAGCCGAAGACGTCCTGACCTTCTTTGGTGAATCGCCGAGTAACTTTCATGGTTCAAATCCTTCTACTACAGATGCCCTACAAACCCATCCGACCCTGATGCCGGTTCCTTCCGGCGGAAATATCAATCCAAACTGGCCACAGAGGCGCAGAGAAGTCTTCGCGACCCATCTCGATGCGTTTATTCGTTGAACAGCAGGCGATAGGTCGCCCGCTGGCTGAGGCCCTTCTTGAAAACCTGTTTGCCGTCGAGCGTTCCGATGCCGGTGTTGACGTTGATGGTCAGCCGCTGGCCTTTTTTGATGTTGAAGGTTTCGACGAGCACGTTGTTGCTGTTGTCGTAGAGGTATGCCTTGCCGGTGTTCGGGGCCTTGTACGACAGTTCGCCGCCGCGAGAGGTCTCGCCGACGAGCTTGGCGGTGTCGGGGACGGGGCGCTTCACTTCAGCCGGCGGCGGCTTGGGCTTGTTGCGGTCGTCGTCCTGCCGGTCGCGATCCCGATCGCCGTACGAGCTTCGCCGGCCGTCGAAGTAGAGGCGGTGGACGTCGTCGCCCTTCAACTCGACCTTGCGCTCGCGAGTGTTGGTCCGCACGCGGTTGGCTTCGGGCAGGATGGCGAAGGTGTCGCCGTCGAGGAGGTCGTCGGTGTAGACGACCTCGCGCCGCCGCTCGTTGAGCACGTACACCCTGCCGTTGGAACTGGCGCGAAAGCCGATCTCGCCGCGGCCTTCCTTCACCAGGCGCGCATTGGACGGGATGCGGTTCTTGTCCTCTTCGTATCGGTTGTCGTAGCGGTCGCCGCTTCGGTCATCGCTCGTCGTCGTCGCACAGCCATTGCCGAACTGCGTAGACAAGCCGATCACAATGACAAGGTTAAACGCGAAGAAGCGAAGAAGCGAAGTTCGTTTTTTGTGAATCAAGCTTATCACGCGACCCTCATTTCTTCCGTTTCTTTCGCCTCTTCGTGCCTTCGCGGTTCATATTTCGCGTGGGGTTAGTCCACCATCGGCAGGGTCAGCCCCGCCTGATCCTGGTACTTGCCGCCCTTGTCGGCGTAGCTGACGGCGCAGACGCGGTCGGCCTTGATGAACACCATCTGGGCGATGCCCTCGTTGGCGTAAATCTTGGCGGGCAGGGGCGTGGTGTTGCTGATCTCGATCGTCACCTTGCCGCGCCATTCCGGCTCCAGCGGGGTGACGTTCACGATGATGCCGCAGCGGGCATAGGTGCTCTTGCCGACGCAGATCGCCAGCACGTCGCGCGGGATGGAGAAGATCTCCACCGTCTCGCACAGCGCGAAGCTGTTCGGCGGGATGATGACGTGGTCCTTGCCGGTGTTCTTGGTGTCGACGGTGACGAACAGGTCGTCGGTGAAGCTCTTCGGATCGACCACCGCCTGCTGCCCGGATCGCGAGACGTTGGTGAAAATCTTGAAGACCGTGCCGACACGGACGTCGTACCCATAGCTGGAAACGCCGTAGCTGATGCGGCCGTTCCGCTTGACGTTCTCCTCGAAGGGTTCGATGGTGACCAGTTCACGAATTTGAGAATCACACAGTACGCCCATGATCGTCGGCTCCTAACAACGTTGCTGATGCCTGCTTGGCTGACTACAGGCGCAAGAAACCGGCTGCGCAGGACATCCGTCTCCCGCGAAGGCGAATCTCACGTCTTTCTAAACTCTTCGATGAGCGATTCCGCTCGCGATTACACGCGTCGCCCACCATGGCGACGGTCCGATCCCAAGGGCCCTGCGATGTGACGGCCCCTCAACAACAACACAAATGCCCAGATCCCATACCCTTACCTACTATATTCCGAACAAAGTGGGTTTTCACCATAAAACTGCGGTCGGTTGTGCGTCGAGCACTATACCACTATATCTGGTATATGGCAATCGTAACTTTACCAAATGTGCCGCCTGCCGTTCCTGATCGTGTTAACGAGAGTAAGGACAGGCGGATAAGCATAGGCAAAAATTCCCGCCGGACGAATCGGGGCTCGGCGCGGCCCATGTTATCCACCGGTTGAGCACATTGTGGGAGTGGATAAACCGCCCGGCCGCTGATCGAAATTTCCCTGATCGGAATCGCGCAACGTGGCGTCTATAGGATGTGCGACACAACACAACAGGTTGTGGATAGGAGACCAAGGCCGTCCGATGAACCCTTATGCCGCCGGTGTGTGGGCCGCACGCTGGGGCGCGTTGGAGGTGGTCTTCACCTGCACGGCCGGCGGATCGACGAAGTATTGAACGTTGTCGGCGGCCCGGCGGATGAACTGCGCGACCGATACGCCGACGCGCAACCTCACGTTCGGCTCGGCGGCGAACTTCAGGTCGTACAGCCGGTCGGCGGGATAGGTTTCGACCGCGAAAATCTCGATGTCGTCCCACGGGACGAGCAGCGGCTCATGGCCGAAGCTGAACGGAAACATCGGGTAAATGTAGAGCCCGTCCACTGTCAGCCGCAGGTTGATGATCCAGCGATACCCCACGCCCGCGGGCTTCAGCGTCACGCTCTGCCAGCGACGCGGCATCGCATCACGCCGGCGAGGCGAGGCGTAGGCCGCGGCAAGGCGGTTCCAACCGCCGCGCCGCGCGCGATAAATCCAGAACGTCGCCCACCCGCTGATGAGAAAGACCACCAGCGCCGCGACGGTGATGAGAGAGGAAAGCGTATTGTCATCCATGACGCACCTGGGTTCCCATGCCGATCACTATTAGAAACGATCGGCAACCGGCGTCAAATTCCGCGTTACAAACTGCGCGGCTAAGGCACTTTAGGCAGGCCCAGCGGGAGATTCACTTTTGCCCAAAAAACACGTTGTCGAACGCCCATTTTCAACTTAACCCCTGACAAGGGAAAGTTTTACGACATCCTACGCCAGCGGCCGACCGCTATTCAGGGTGTGGCTGTCGTGAAGATCGATGGTGGTTTGGACGATCGGGTCGCGCGCGTCAGGGCCGAACGTGCCGAGCAGTTGGCACGTGGCGAACGACTCGGCCCGCTGGACGTATTGGTTTTCCCAGTTGCGTTGTCCTTGCTCGATCTCGCCGCTGGCGTACGGAAACAACGCCCGCGGCGTGGGCATATCGCACCGCCACGGCTTGGGCGAGAGGCGGGCGCGAAAGCACTTCTGCCGCCTGCAGAGCGTGACGTAGAGCGGGTCGGCGTTGAGCGATTGCATCAACGCGATCGTGGCGGGGCTGGTCGCCTCGTGTGTCGATTCCACAAACGCCACGCGAAACCCCGCGGCCGTCTGGTAGACGCGCAGGGCGTGGCGCGGGTTGGCGGCGTGCCACGCCCGCATCGACTCCATCACCATCTCGACCGGCGAAGGCGACTTGCCGAACAGCCGCTTGAACAGCCCGCCGGTGGGCTTCGGCTTGTCGATATCCACAAACAGCACGCGTTCGGTGTTCAACACCAGCGCCCCATACCGATTCCGCGTGACGGCGGCGATGGGCGCGCCTTCGAGTTCGAGGGTGTCGATCAGTTCTTCGCGTGCCGGATCGACGCCGTAGCCGTACTCGTCGCGCGGGCGCGTCTGGGGGCCGTTGATGGCGTAATCGACCGACCGCTTCGCCCGGTCGCGCGCCACGCGGCGGGCGTCGGCCTCGCTCTCGGCCGACCAGCCGTAGGCGTGGCGCGTGATGAGCTTGCCCGCGCGATCGTGGTCCTGATACGAATCGCAAACCCAGTAGGTCGGAAATCGCATCGCACGCCCAGCCTTTCTGCGGCCTACAGCCGCCGGAAGTGGAAGCCGCCGTCAACGTTGATGACCTCGCCGGTGCTGAACGGGAAGTAATCCTTCGCGATCGCCACCACCGCCCGCGCCACGTCGTCGGGCGTGCCCCACCGCTTGATGGGCGTGAGGTCCTTGTTGAAGATCAGGTCGTCGTACTTCTCCTTCACGCCGCCGGTCATGTCGGTGGCGATGACGCCGGGGCGGATCTCGTAGACGTTCACGCCGAACTCCGCCATGCGGGCCGCGAACACCTGCGTCATCATCGCCAGGCCGGCCTTGCTGATGCCGTAGTCGCCGCGGTTGGTGTGGGCGGTGTAGGCGCTGATCGAGGTGATGTTGACGATCTTGCCCGACTTCTGCTTCGCCATCGTCTGGCTGACGAGCTGGGTGAGGAAGTAAGGGCCCTTGAGGTTGATGTTGACGAGGCGATCGAACGACTCCTCGGTGGCCTCGAGCACGTCGGCGCGGACGTTCGGGGCGACGCCGGCGTTGTTCACCAGCAGGTCGATCCGGCCGAAGGTATTCAGGGTTTCATCAACCAGCTTCTTGCGATCGTCGGCCTTGGAGATGTCGGCCTGAACGATGTGGGCACGGCCGCCCTGCTTCTCGATCTCCGCCTTCACCTCCTCCGCAGCGCCGGCGGCGGAGTTGTAGTTCACGACGACGTTGAACTGCTCTTTCCCCAACGCCACCGCGATCCCCCGGCCAATGCCGCGCGACCCGCCAGTAACGATCGCCGTCTGTTGACTCGACATGCTGTACGCTCCACTCCATCAAACAGGATTTATCCACGAATCTTCACGAATCGACACGAATGAATGCAAATGCGTTTTTTCGCCACAGATGGGGCGCAGATGAACACGGATAAGAATAAGAAAATTCATTTCTTATCTCTGTGCGAATCTGTGCCTCATCTGTGGCCAATCCTCGCGTTTCATTCGTGCCGATTCGTGAAGATTCGTGGATCAGGTCATCTTCGTCAATGTGATGGCGCTTTCGATGATGAGATACCACCCCATGAGGAAGACCGCGATGTAAACAAAGCGGAAAAAGCTCTGGTCGGTGAGCTTCCGGATGAGCCAGAATCCCGCGCCCGCGCCCGCCAGCACCAGCGGGGCCAGCAGGGCGGTCGTCTTCCAGTCCACCTGGTCAAATTGGCCGGCGAGGTAATAGGTGGGAAGCTTGCTGGAGTTGGCGAAAAAGAAGAAGACCGCCGTCGTGCCGACGAACACCCGGCGATCGAGCTTCAGCGGCAATAGATACGCCGCCATGATCGGCCCGGCGGCGTGGGCAAGCGTGGTGCTGATGCCGATGAACGAGCCGGTGATCCACGACCGCTGCGGCTCGCGGATCAGCTTCGCCTGCACCCCCTTGTACTGCCGCCACCAGTGCAGGCTGACGAGGAAGATCGATTCCAGCCCGATCTCCAGCCGCATCAGCGCCGCCACCAGCCCCGCGCCCTGCTTGTGAATCGCGAACAGCAGCAACGACCCCACGCAAATGCCGACCGCCGTCGGCAGCACCAGCGATTTCACCTTCGAGAAATCGAAAATCTTCCGGTACTGCGTCAGCGCGACGATGTCGCCGAGGATCAATAGCGGCAATAGCAGGCCGAGCGCCGCCTCCGTGCCCATCGGCGTGTACGCCAGCGCGATGGCCGTCATCGGCACGACGATCAGCCCCATCCCGGCCCCGAGGCCCGACTTGGTCAGGCCGATGAGGAAAATCGCGAGGCAGATGACGATCCACGGGACGACGTCCATCGATCACCAATCCAGCGTGCCGCGCCAGGCTTTTGTCAGGTCGGCGACCGGGATGTCCGTGCCGTGATCTTTGGCGGAGATCGACGCCAGCGTGGGCTGTTGCTGCGTTTTGCCCAGTTCGGTAACGCGAGCCACGCCGACGAGGGCGTGCGTCACGTTGTCAGCATCGATTCCGCTGGCAAGCTCGACGACGTATCCGCCGGGCTGCTCGGCGAAGGCGTCGGGGGCGTTGAAGAGGGGCTCTTCGATCGACAGTCCCAGTCCCGATGCGATGCACATCTCCGCGGCCGCGGTGAGGTAGCCGCCGTCGCTGATGTCGTGGACGGCGAGGAACTTTTTGCCGCCGACCAGCGCGCTCATCGCGCGGTGCAGCTTGGCGAGCGTCGGCAGGTCAAACGGATTCGTCGCGCGGACGAGGAACACGCGGCTGCCGGCCTTCTTGAAGTCCATGGTGACGGCGTTGGCGACGTCGTCGATCGTGCCGATCGCGCTGATGAGCAGCGTGTTCGGAATCTTGATCACGCGGCCGGTCTCGGAGTCGGTGAACTGGTTGTGCAGGCTGTCCTTGCCGCTGATGAACGGCACGCCGAACGCCAGCGCCGCGTCGCGACATGCCTCGCACGACCGCACGAGCGTGCCCATCGCCTCTTCGTCGTTCGTGCCCGGCCAACAGAAGTTGTCGAGCACCGCCAGCTTGTCCAGATCGGCGCCGACGCACACCGCATTGCGGATCGCCTCGTCGATCGCGGCGATCGACATCAGGTACGGGTCCTTGATCGACGGCGCAAGCCCGCAAGACAAAACGACGCCCTGCTTCGACGACAACTTGGGACGAACAATGGCCGCGTCGCTCGGGCCGATCTGCTGTGGACCGACGAACGGCTTCACGACCGATCCGCCCTGGACCTCGTGATCATACTGACGCACGATCCAGTGTTTGCTCGCGATATTCGGATGCGCGAGCTTCGCCAGCAAAGTAGCGCGGGCGTCCCGCCCGTGCTCCGCCTGAGCCACGGGCGGGACGCCCGTGCTACTGATTACGGCCTTTCTTGTCGGCATCGGAATGCCGTCGTGCAGGAAGCTCATCGCCATGCGGCCGACTTCGGCGCCGTTGTAGCTGAGGATCAACTCGTCCTTGTCCGTGCCGAACGTGCCGATGACGGTGGCCTCGACGTTCTCGCTTTTGCTCAGGTCGAGCAGCGCCTGCACGTGCTGTTGCGGCACGCTCAGCACCATGCGTTCCTGGGCTTCGCTGATCCAGATTTCGTCGTACTTCAGGCCCTTGTATTTCAACGGCACCTTTTCGAGCGTGACCGACGCGCCAATCTCGCCGCCCATCTCGCCGATGGCGCTGGAAAGCCCGCCGGCGCCGCAGTCAGTGAGGGCGCTGTAGAGGCCGCGATCGCGGGCCTGGAGCAGCACGTCCATCATGCGTTTCTGTTCGATCGCGTTGCCGATCTGCACGGCGTGGCTGAACTCGTCCTGGTGCTTGTCGGTCAGCTCGGCGGACGAGAAGGTCGCGCCGTGGATGCCGTCGCGCCCCGTACGGCCGCCCATGACGACGATCGCGTCGCCGCGGCCGACCTGCTTGGTGATCTTGTCGTTCGGGAGCAGCCCCACGCAGCCGCAGAACACCAGCGGGTTGCCGACGTAGTTGTCGTCGAAGTACACCGCGCCGTTCACCGTCGGAATGCCCATCCGGTTCCCGTAATCCCGCACGCCGGCGACGACCTGCTGGAGGATGCGCTTGGGGTGGATGACGCCTTTGGGCAGTGGTTGGTCGTGGGTGGTTGGTCGTGGGTCGTCGGTTGCATTCGTCGACCTCCGACCCCCGACCTCCGACCCTCGTTCCGGGTATGCAACGCAAAACACGTCCGTGTTCGCCACTGGCTTCGCGCCCAATCCCGTGCCGAGCACGTCGCGGATGCACCCGCCGATGCCCGTTGCGCTGCCGCCGTAGGGTTCGATGGCGCTGGGGCGGTTGTGGGTTTCGACCTTGAAGCAAACGGCGTCCCGATCGTCGAACTTGATCACGCCGGCGTTGTCCTTGAACACGCTGAGGCAGAAGCCGTCGTTGCGGCGTTTGATCAGCTCCTGCGTGCTGCCGAAGATCGTCTCCTTGATCAGGTTCTTGTAGGTGCGGACCGCCTTGCCCGACTCGTCCACCACTTCGACGTTGCTCTTGAGCGTCTTGTGCACGCAGTGCTCGGACCAGGTTTGCGCGAGCGTTTCCAACTCGATATCGGTCGGCTCGCGGCCCTGCTGTTTGTAGTAGTCCTGCACCGCCTGCATCTCGGTGAGGCTGAGGAACAGGTGGCCCTGGCGGGAGAGGGTTTTCAGTTCGTCGTCCGACAGGTCGCGGATCGGCACGTGGCGGAGTTGGAAGGCGTACTCGTGGGCGTGCGGAAACTCGCGCGGGATGTGGGCTTCGTAGAAGGTCGATTCGACCACGCTGTTCGCCAGCGTCTGGCGGGCGATGGCGGTGAGCTGATCCTGCGTGAGCGCCGCCTCGAACAGGAACGCCCTGCCGGTGCGAACTTCGGTCACCGGCAGGCCCATGTCGCGGATCGCCATCTCGGTGCTGGCGGCGACGGGGTCCATCACGCCGGGCTTGAAGTGGACTTCGATCCGGCGGGTGGTGCCGTCGTCGGGCGTGCGTTCGAGGATCGCCGACATCTCCACCACCGGGTCGGCCAGCAGCTCGGAGGCGATGCGCCACACCTGATCAGGTGTGGCGGGCGTATCGATGAAGAAGACCCGGAACGCGTGCGTGGTGCCGGGGTCGATCCCGATCTGCTGAATCTGCGACCGAACGGCCGCTCCCTGCGGGTCGAGACCAGAGGCGTCCGGACGGGTCCACACGTCGATGCGATAAACCATGCGCCGATTGTATGGAGGCTCGCCCGATTGCCAACATCCCGCCCCGCGGCGGCCAAACATGGCGTTTTAAGGCTGAAAAAGGGGATTTAGTTGGTGTTCAGCTTCTTCGCCCACTCGCGCCAGGCGCGGGCGAAGGCGCGGTAGTCGGTTTTGAAGTGTTTCTGAAGGGCCTCTTCGGGATCGACGCCGTCCTTGATGTCGTCGATCATCCTGATGAACTTCTTCCGGTCGGTTTTCACCAGCAGTTCGACCATCGTCTGCATGACCGGGTAGTACATCCCGCCGGGCATGTTTTCGTCGTCGAACAGCTTCGACAGGTCCCCGCCGTCGTGGGCGACGTAACGGGCGATGCGATAGCGGTCCGGCATGGGAAACTGGCTCGACGCGATCACCTCCGCGATGCCCTCGTTCAGCCACCGCGGGATGAACTCGTTGCTGCGGTACCGCGCCAGGAACGCGTGCGTGAACTCGTGCACCAGCACGTACGCCCACAGTCGTTCCGCGTCCTTGATATTGCGGCTGCCGGTGAGCGATTCGTTCGGCTTCCACATCGACATGTGGCCGAAGCCCTGGTCGTTGCCGTGGTAGTAGCCCGCCACCGTCTGCGTGACGGGGAAGCGGTCGATCTTGAGCGCGAACGACTTGAAGTCGGAAAACCGCGCGAACATGTACACCGGCAGCTTGCCGACGAAGATGTTGTCCTTCGGCGACATGTCGAACTGCCGGCTCACCACGCGGTAAGCCTCCTCGAGGTTCTTCTTCAGGAAGTTGTGCTCGCGATCGTCCCAGTCGGTGAAGACGATGAAATGCTCGGTTTCAAACTCGGTGAACTTGACGTTCAACTGCTCGGCGACCTTCTCCTGCTGCGCGCGGATGCGCTTCATCGCCTCGGCGGCCTGCTCGGGGGTGGCGGGCTGGTATTTTACCCGCTCGACCTTCTCGCCTTTCTTGCGTCCCGGCTGGACGACGGGCACGCCGGCCTCGTCGGCGTTCTTGACGAGTTCTTCGTCCTTCCGATCTTGCTGGGCCGGCGCGTCGGGCGTGGAATCGCCCTCCGCCATCGAGGTGCTCGTCTCGGAGTCGGCCGCGTCCGACTTGGGCGAGCCGGCGAGCAGTTCGTCGACCTTGGCTTTCAGCGACGCATCCAGCCTCACCGCCTGCCGCAGCGCCGCCTGGGCCTGGTCTTTCGCCCCCACGTCCAGCCCGAACCGGCCGAGCTCAAGCCAGTCGCCGGCCTTGGATTTGTCGATCAGCCGCTGGCGAAGCGTGAACGCGCTCGTCGGCGTGATGTCCATCCACGCCAGCGTGCGGTCTTCCTTGCCGACCTTGAGGGTAAAGTTGGCCTCGTCGTACGCCGTCAGATTCCCGCTGACCTTCGTCGGCCGGGCAGACGTGCCCTTCAGGAAAACCTCGGCGTACACCGGCTTTTCCAGCGCAACAGGCTCCGCCTGCGCCACCAGGGCCGCCAGCAGGACGATCGAAACAACCTGTCGCACCATAGATTCACCCAGCGCCGCGGTTACATTACCCCGCGATTGAGCAAGCTGTCCAGCCAGATCCTCGCGTTCCTCGTCCTTTTCCTCGCCCTGCCGGCGCACGCGCAGGATGAACGCACCGTGACGCTTATTACGATTGGCCCGGGCGACCAGATATGGGAAAAGTTCGGGCATAACATGATCTGGCTCCGCGACCCGGCCAGAAACGTCGACCTCTGCTACAACTGGGGCCTTTTCGACTTCGACCAGCCCGGCTTCATCCGCAATTTCGTCCAGGGACGGATGACCTACTGGATGGACGCCTTCCCGCCCGATCAGGCGCTGGCGGTCTATTACCACCAGCGACGGCAGGTGACGTTCCAGCGGCTGAAGCTCGCCGACGCGCAGTTCGACGAACTGCTCGCCCGCTGCGAGGTCAACCGCATGCCGGGCAACCAGTTCTACAAGTACGATTATTTCCGCGACAACTGCTCCACCCGCGTTCGCGACATGCTCGACCTCGCCACCGGCGGCGAGGTGAAGCGCCTGCTCGCGGCCCACGCCCCGGCCGTGCCGATGAGCTACCGGCAGCACGCGATGCGGCTCATGCAGGACGACCTGATCCTCTCGCTCGGCGTCGATTTCACGATCGGGCCGTTCTGCGACCGCCCGCTGGACGCGTGGGACGAAGGCTTCCTGCCGACGCGGCTCGCCGGCGCCATCGAACCGCTGGTGAGCGACGCCCGGTCTCCCTGGCCGAGCCCGCGAGGGCCGGAATACGAAAACGTGCCGGACCGGCGATTGCCGTTCGTCGTCGCCGGCGTGCTGGGCGGCGCGCTCATCGGGTCGCTGACGATGTCGCGCCTGAAGTGGTTCCGCCGGACCGCATCGGCGTTGTCGGCCGCGTGGCTTGCGCTCGGCGCGGTCGGCGCGAGCTTCATGTTGTACGTCTGGTGCTTCACCGATCACGTTTCCGGCTATGCCAACCAAAATCTTCTCCCGTTCTCGCCGGCCGCGCTGGCAATCCTGATCGCCTGGTGGGCGGCACGGCGCGTAGCCGAGTCGCCCATTGCCTCAGGACCAGCAGAAATGGGCGTCGCAGGCGTCGCAGCCGCAGGGCGAACTCGGCGAACGGTCGTGGTATTGGTCGCGATTCCGGTCGTGCTCAGCCTCGTTGCCCTCGTCGGCAATCTGGCCGGCCTGTTTTCCCAGCGCAACCTGCACTTCATCCTGCTGACGATCCCGCTTCACCTCGCGGCCGGATTGACAGTCCTGCGGTCGATCGGTCTGATTCAGCGACCATGAACCGCGCACTCTCCATGCTGGCCGTCACCGCCGCCGCCACCGCGTTGTTGTCGGGGTGCGGCGCGCCGCCGAAGAAGGATCAAGGCTCGACCTCGCTCCCGCCGCCCACGCCGCCGGTGCCGGCGCCGAAGCGCGTCGATCGGCCCATCGACCAGAACCTTCGCCGCGATGCGGTCGCCGAGTTGAACCGCGCGCTTTCCAGCTCCGACGCGGTCACCCGCGCCAACGCCATCGAGGCCACCCAGCGCAGCCTTGGCGTGGTCGGCGCCGACCGCATCCTCGCCGGCATGGATGACAAGTCCTCCGTCGTGCGCTTCGCCTCCGCGATGGCCGCCGGCACGCTCAGGATCCCCGAGGCGCGGCCCAAGCTGCGCCTGCTCGCCGACGACCCGAGCAAGCACGTGCAGATCGGCGTCCGCTACGCCCTGCACCAGCTCGGCGACACGCGCCTGTCGCACGACCTGGAGGCCTACGCCGTCGATCCCGACCCGCGCGTCCGCGCCGATACCGTGATGGTCCTCGGCCTGCTCGGCGAGCGAAGCGCGATGAAGATCCTCCGCGCGATGACCAACGATCCCGACGCCGGCGTGCGCCTCCAGGTGGTCGAAGCCAAGTACCGCCTCGGCGATTCGCAGGCGCTGGAAGACCTGGTCATCGGCACGGTGAGCAAGTTCCCCGACGACCAGATCATCTCGCTGCTGGCGCTCGGTTCGCGGCGCGAAGAGCGGATGTCGCAGGTGATGCGCGGCAAGCTGACGAGCGACTACACCGAGGTCACGCTGGCGGCCGCGCGGGCGCTTGGGATGATCGGGAGCGATGCCGGGATGGGCGTGGCGCTCAGGAGCGTGGATTCGAAGGACGCCCGCCAGCGCAGCATGGCCGCGTTGGCGCTGGGCGAGATAGGACGCGCCGACGCGCAGCCGGCGCTCGGCAAGCTTTTGACGGACGCCGACCCCGTTGTCCGGCTTAGCGCCGCGACCGCCATCCTTCAGCTCCGCACGAACTGATTCGTCGGCCGCCCACATACGGCGACGCGCTCTTTGTTGTAGCTGCGACGCCTGCGTCGCCCATTAGGTTTTCGAGTGCCCGAATGGGCGACGCAGGCGTCGCGGCTACGGGGTTGGGTCGTTGTGCGCGGTTTAAGCTTTGAGCGAATCGATTTCCTTCAACGCCGCGTCCAGCACGCCGTTGACGAAGGCGGGCGAGTTTTCGGTGGAGTAGATCTTGGCCAGCTCGATCGCCTCGTCGAGGACGACCTTGGCCGGGGTTTGACCGCCGGTGAGTTCCCAGAGCGCCAGGCGGATGAGGTTACGGTCGACCAGCGGCTGCCGCTTGGGCGGCCACTGCGGCGCCAGCCGCTCCACCCACGCGTCGGCCTGGGCGCGATACTCCCACGTCTTGTTCGCGGCCTCGTAGGCCCGCATGCGCGTGGTCGCGTCATCGGTGGCGTCGGCGGCAATCTGCATCGACGTCTTCTCGTCCGCCTCGCCGGCCGAATCCCAGGCGGAGAGGATCTGAAGGGCAATCTCACGAACTTTACGGGCGCGAATCATGGAACAACGCATTATACGGAAACTCGGCCGCATTGCCGAATCCACGGAGAAGTGGCCGCAGATCAGTTCGTATGACCCCATTCATGTGGCACGGGTTTCCAACCCGTGTTCTCCGCCCAAAACACGGGTTGGAACCCCGTGCCACTTTCAATCGGTCCGCCGCCCAAAATCGGCGGATTTTGATTGACTTACACGCCGTTTGTTAGCTATATTTTAGGGCTGATTGAATCGTTCGCTACGGCGAAGGCGCGCCTTGAGGCTTGATGAAGGCCGCCCGCCAAAAAAGGGGAGGGGCGCGACACGAGTGCGCGCGCATCCCGCGTCGGGCGAGGGACGCGCGCGCCCGCCGCATCGTCGCCGTCGCTCGTCTCGTTTTCTC
>JBBCIV010000089.1:0-35126 GCA_037189665.1 Phycisphaerae bacterium
GCTCGACCGCTTTGGCCGGATCGATGCGCTGATCAACAATGCCGGCGTTGCGCCGCTCTTGCCGTTCGAGCAGATGAACGAATCGATCTGGGACGATGTGATCGTGACGAACCTGACGAGCGTCTACCGGTTGTCGCACGCGGTCTGGCCGGCGATGGTGAAGCGGAAATCAGGCGTGATCGTGAATATGTCGTCGGAGTCGTCGCGCGATCCGTTCCCCGGCTTCGCCGCCTATGCTGCCGCCAAGGCAGGGGTGAACGGGTTTACCCGCGCGCTGGCGAAGGAAGGCGTCGCCCACGGCATCCGCGTTCACGCCATCGCGCCCGCGGGCGTGGAAACCGCGATGCTGCGAAAGATCGCTTCGCCGCAGCAGCTTCCCGCCGACCAGCTTCTGCATCCCGACGACGTCGCCAGCGCCATCCGCGCCTGCGTCTGCGGCGACCTGGCCTACAGCAGCGGCGAGACGATCTTCGTCCATCGCAACGCCTGACACGCCGGCTCTCGATGTTTACATTTGCATAATTCGGTTTTCGAGGCGGATGTTTATGATGGCGGGAACATTCGTCCGTCTCGTGCGTCGAAGGTCTGAGGTGAGCACGTCATGAAACATCGTCGTATTCTATCGTTCGTCGCCGCCGCGGCCGTGTTTGGCACGGTGGCGTTTGGAGAGAAGCTGGTTCCCATCGCTGCCGCGGAACAGATTCAGCTTCCGTATCAGGTGAGCGACAACGACGACAATACCTGGATGGTCCACTACCAAGGGCAGATCCACCAGCAGGGGAACCAGCCGATTTTCTCACAGGCGGGCATGATTACCATCAACGGCCGACATCCGCAGCAGCAGAATAATCAGCAGGCCAAGCTCGATGAGAAGACCCGGGAACTGATCCTCAACTTCAACGTTCAGAATAACGTAAAGCACACGCGCCGCGTGAAGTTTGACGAGCAGACCGGCATCGCACGTGTGATCGATCTGTTTGAGAATAATGCCGATCGTGACGCGTCGTTGAACTTACAGTTGATGACCAACATCAACTATGGCGTCAACGCCGTCGAGATCATCGAAGACCCCAGAAAGAAAGGCCAGCTCGCCTGGGCCGCCGATACCGGCGCCGGCCGAGCCGCGTTGAGCGTGTGGGGCGGCAAGGGCGCCAAGACGCTGCCGGCCATTCGATACAACCAGGGCAACAATGCCGTTCAGGCCAGTTTCAATCTGAAGGTTCCCGCCAAATCAGAGGCGGCCATCGTTCACTGGCACGGCACGTTCGACAGCCTCGAAGAGGCGCAGGCGCACGTCATCCAGTCGCGGGAGATAAAGCTCCTAAGCGACCTGCCGCTTGAGCTGCGCAAGGCCATCGTCAACATAGGCTCCGGCGGCTCGAGCAGCATCGGCGATCGCGAACTGCTCCGCGGCGACCAGACCGACGTCGTCGAGCTGCGCGGCGGCGATCAGATGCGCGGCGACCTCGAGCTCGATACCTATAAGCTCAATACGGCCTATGGCCCCGTCGAACTGCCGGCATCGAAGATCGTCAGCCTGTTGAACGTCGGCGATTTTCGCGCGCGGCAGCTGCTCGTCACCCAGGACGGCGAGATCTTCGGCGGCGAACTGGCGGAGCCGGTCATCCCGCTGCAATTGGCCAGCGGACAGGTGAGGCACATCCCGCTGTCGCACATATCTCGCCTCGGCTACCGCACCGGCGGCGCGGAACCGCCGGAGTGGAAGTTCGAAAAATCGATGGTGTTCCTTCGCTCGGGCGAACGATGCGCGATCGCGCCGCTGACGAAGCCGATCGAGTTCGTCACGCGGTACGGATCGCTGACGATCAAGCCCGAACAGGTTGCGGCGGTGAACCTGAAAAGCGGCTCGGGCATGCACGAGGTGTACTTGTCGGACGGATCGAAGCTGAGCGGCATTCTTTCGACGCCGCAGTGGGCGCTACGGTTGACGACCGCATCAGGCGAGGAGCCGATCGATTTCCCGCTGGCGGCCATCGCGCGCGTGCAGGTGGTGGCATTGCCGGAGGACGTCGGCGCGGGCAAGGCGACGTTGTCGTTGCAAGGTGGCGATATCGTCGCGACACGGCTGGAAGGACAACTGAAACTCGTCACCACGTTCGACACGATCGACGTCAACGCCGGCGAGATTCGCGCGATCGCCAGGCCCGACGAGGGGCTGCCTGACGTTCAGGTGACGATGTTTGATCAAAGCACCTTTCGCGGCACGTTGCAGACGGCATCGCTGAAGGCACGGCTGGTAGGGGACCTTTCGATCGACGTGCCCGTGGCGGCGATTCAGGATTACGAGAATCCCCAGCCGTTCCCGGCCGGCGGGACGGTGGAGCGGGCCAACGCCGCCATCGCTCGCCTGAGTGCCGAGGACTGGAAAGACCGCGAAACGGCGGAATCACAGCTCATTAATATGGGGCCGAGCGTGATCAGCGTGCTGGAAGCCGCGCGGGACACGGCATCGCCGGAAGTGCAGCAGCGCCTGAATGGCCTTGTCACCCGTTTGCGCAAGGACGTGACCCTGGCCCCCACCCGTCTGGCCCCGCCTCCGTCGCTGGAATAGCCTTCAACGTGTCGCACGCACGACCGAAATTGTTGTTACAATGCCTCCCTACGAGGTAACCACCCATGCTGCGCCGACTCGCGATCGTCCCGATGCTGCTGCTCGCCTCCGTCGTCCCCGCCGCCGAGCCGGCGGTGGAGCTGGGAGAGCGCATCACGGGGATGTATGACGTCTCGTTCAAGCCGTTCAAGAATGCCAAGCCGGTCGACCGGATGTTCCCCACGGACCTGCTGCGATTCTCGCGCGACGACAAGCAGTGGTCGCTGGTGTTCGATCGGGCCGAACTGCCCACCGCCATCCCCCTTCGCGATACTCGCCTTGCCGTCGGCCAGGACCAGCCCGGCTACCTTACCGCCGCCGTCAACCAGATCCGCTCCAGCGACCCGACCGCCGACATCCTCCGCACCGACGTGCTCGATACCGGCAGATTGCAGATCGGCCTCATCATCGCCCACGTGCGGCTGAAGCAGAACGAATACTCGCTGATGCAGCAGGCGATCATCGAGATCACGCCACGGCTGTACTATTCCATCGTCATGCACGCCGCCGCGCCCGAGAAGCTCGGCGATGATGATCCGAAGATGAAGGAGGCGGCGCAGGTCTTCCAGTCCATCGTCAGCAGCATCGAGCCGATCGACCTTTCCAAGATCCGCCAGGATCAGGAAGACCGCCTCTTCCGCACGCGGGCGCTGTACGTGAACTGGAATCGCAAGACGCTCGCCAACGCCATCGTCGGCGAACGTTTCCTCCGCTTCCGCAAGCAGAACGACCAGGGCCAGTGGGAAGAGATCGGGTACGCCTACATCACCGAGCAGCCCGCCGATGCGCTGCCCCGCGCGGGAGCGGTGGAGGCGCCGATCGACCCTGAAAAGGCGGTGGGCGTGCGCGTCGGCATGCGGATGCGCACGATGGCCGAGCCCGGAAAGACGGTGGACGTCGAGTCGTGGATGTTCGTGTCGTTCGACCGCAAACACGAAGTCTGGTCGAGCGTTACCGTGTTGCGCGATCCCGCCAATCCCAACGTGAAGGATCGCGAGCAGTGGTACACCGAGGTCGGCGCCAGCGACATCGAACAGACGCGCGTCTTCGACCGCCAGCTTGCCCCCGGCGATTTCAAGGAAGTCGACCGCCGCAACTTTGAACGTAAGGACGGCGACCCGGAGATGATCCCGTTCCGCATCGTCGATAAGTACAAACTGCTGGTCCGCACCGAGAGCCGCAACGCCGTCGCCCAACCCCTTCAGCGCGAGCTGCCGCCGTTCTACCTCCCGCAAGCCCTGGGCGCGATGTTGCCGCGGCTGCTGCCCATCACCGAGCCGTCCGGCTACCTTTTCGCCAGCTACGCCAGCGACTCGCGCCAGGTCATGATGCGCTACGTCGATGTCGCCCCCGAAGCCCCCGTTACCATCGGCGGGAAAAGCGCCCGCGCCATCGCCGTCAGCGAACGCCTCGGCGCCGAGGGCCCGCCCACCATCCATTACACCACGGTGAAGGGTGAATACCTCGGCACCCAAAGCCCCGAGCAGAAGCTCGAAATCCTCCCGACCCACCGCGACGAACTGCTCAAGCTCTGGAAGGACGCAAACCTGAGCCAGCCGGAAGCGGTGAAGCAGTAAGCCCCTGCCGCCGCGTCGAATACTGCTGAAACCGGCCCGGACGAGCCGATATTTGATGTGATGTACCGCGCGCTGACCAAGGCCGTTTCCACCGTCGTGCTCGCCGCCTTGATGGCGGGCGGGGGATGGTGGTGGTGGCGTTCCACGTCCGAGAATCGGCAGATTGCGGCATTGGAAGCCGCGAATCAGAAGCTCGAAGAGCAGAAGTGGCAGCTCGAGCAGGTCGTCTCGCGCCTGGGCGAAGAGAAGCGCGTGGCCGACGTGATCGTGACGGACCGGAAGGTCGCCGGGCAGGACGTCACCACGTCGTTGATGTTCGTGGAGTACGACCGCTCGGGCAAACCGATGGAGCCGCGCGAGTTCGTCATCGCCGGCGAGGTGGCGCACGTCGAGGCGATGGTGATCGAATTTGAACGCGATCACGTCGTGAAGGACGACCCGCTTCGCGGCCACGCGGTGGCGCTGTTCACCCGCATCTTCGGCGAACAACAGGCCCCGGCGGCGGCGGCGCGGATCGATGCGCCGGGCAAGGTGCCGGCGTTCTACGAATCGTCCGACCCGAAGCTGGCGGCGTTCGAGCAAAAGCTCTGGGGCACGTTCTGGCGGCTGGAGTCGGACGAATCGCTCCGCAAGGAAATGGGCGTGAAGGTGGCGATCGGCAAGGGCGTGTGGGGGCCGTTCGCGCCCGACACGCTTTACACGATCACGCTTACCCCCGACGGCAACCTCAGCCGCACGAGCGAGCCGATCCGCGGCGTCTACCAGCAATACATCCAAGCCCTCAAACAGAAGCTCACCGCCAGCGCCGACTGACCCGCCTCTATAAGTCGCTCTCTCAAAAGGAGCCAGAAGCCAGGAGAAAACAGAGGCTCGTTTTTCTTCTGGCTCCCGACTACTGACTCCCGACTCCTTTTGAGAGAGCGACGCGATTTTTTCGTTTACATCCTGCATACCGATCGATTACAGTTGTAAACGATATGGCTTATACGAGTATTTCCGATGCCGAATGGCAGGTGATGGAGGCGGTGTGGACGCTGACGCCGCCGGGCGCGCTGGCGGCGGACATCGTCGAATCGTTGCGGGCGAGCACGAACTGGTCGCCCAACACGATCAAGACGATGCTCAACCGCCTTGTCAAAAAAGGCGTCCTCCGCGCCGAGGCCGACGGCCGGCGGTATCTCTACTCGGCGGCGGTCACGCGTGAGCAGTGCGTGCGGCAGGAGGGGCGGTCGTTTCTCGATCGCGTCTTCGGCGGGGAGGCGGGCGCCATGCTCGCGCACTTCGCCCGTCACGCCAAGCTGTCCCCGGCGGAGATCAAAGCGCTTAAGGCGATCCTAGACCAACAGTCCAACTCATCCGGGAAATCCAAATGAACGCGTTCACCTGGACCGATGCCCCGGCGCTGGTCGACTGGCTGGCCCGCGCGACGTGGCAGTCGGCATTACTGGCGGCCGTTGTGGTCGTGCTGCAATTGGCGTTTGGCAAGTGGATCGCGCCGCGGTGGCGGTATGCGATGTGGGCGCTGGTATTGGCACGGCTGGCGATGCCGGCGCAGGTTGGCGTGCCGTGGAGGATGGCGTCGATCGACCATCCGCCCGTCGTGCAGGCGGCGTCCGCGCCGGCGAGCGCATCGGGCGTGATCGTTCGCGTGGGCGTCGGGCCGATTCCGACCGAGATCACGGAAAGCCGTATCGATTCTGCGATCTTCGCGCCGCCGACGAAGCGATCCGCGTGGCCGATCGTCGTGGTGATCTGGCTTGGCATCGCGGGGCTGGTCGGCGCTTGGATCGTGATGCGGCACGCGCGTTTCGCGGCAGCGCTTCGGCGCGATGCGACGTTGGCGACGGATGGGATGATCCTCGAGCCGCTACGTGGGGTATGCGGAGATCGCCGCCGCTGGCCGCGGGTGTTGCTCAGCGATCGCGTCACCAGCCCAGCGGTCTTCGGCGTGATCCGCCCGTGCGTCATCCTGCCGAAAAGCGCGGTTGAAACGATGACATCGCAGCAGTTGCGGTTCGTCTTCCTGCACGAGCTGGCGCACCTTCGCCGGTTCGACCCGCAGGCGGAGTTTCTCGCCGCGATGGTGTGCGCGCTGCACTGGTTCAACCCGCTCGTGTGGTTCGCGCTTCGCCGGCTGCGTGTCGAGCGTGAGCTGGCGTGCGACGAAGCAGTCCTGGCGCAAACCCAACCTGAGGCCCGTTCCACCTATGGCCACGTCCTGCTCGCGCTGGCGACCGCAGGTCCGCGTCCGCCCGTGCTGTCGATGGCGAGCGCGGCCGGCCAGTTGAAGGGACGTATCCTGCGGATCGCACGGTTCAATCCGCGTCGCCGCAATGTGCTGGCGATCGCGCTTCTGGCGATCTTGACGACAGCGGTCTTCACCGACGCGCAGTCCGAGAACCTGCCGCCCGTGGTCGAGAATCCGTCTGAGCCCGCCGCTGTCACCGCTCCCCGGTTAATCGACCCGACCGAGGCGAGCAAGAATGACGCCGTTCGCGAAAAGCTCCAGCGTCGTCTTCCCGAAGTCCGCGCCGATGGCATTCCATTCGAAGCGGTCCTCGACGTCTTCCGCGATACTGCTGACGTGCCGGTGTTCGTCCGCTGGAAGGCGGTCGAGGCCGCCGGCGTCAAGCACGACGCGCCGGTGAAGTTCAGCGCGCGAAACGTGACGGCGGCCAGAATGCTGGGCGCGCTGCTCGATACGGCATCGCCCGCGCCGGGCACGCTTGCCTACGAGATCGAAGCCGGCGCCGTCGTCGTCACCAGCGCGGAAGACCTGGCGTTGCGGATGATCAGCACGCAGGCGTACGACGTTCGGGACATCATCACGGTCATCCCGGATTTCACCGCGCCATCGCCTTCACTGGCGCAAAGGCTGGCGAGCGATGAGGAACTGAAGCGGCTTCGCACAGTGGTTGCTGATGTTGACATCGCATTGGCCGCTTCGAAGGCAGGGGAAGGGCATCCGGTCACGGTTCAGTTGAAAGCACATCAGGATGCGGTCCGGCAACAGATCGCGAAGCGCGAGGCCGAGATCAAGAGCAATGCCGAGCAATCCACCGCAGAGGAAGGGCCGACGCGGCGGGAGCTTGTGGAGCAGATCACTTCGCTGGTTCGCGATACCGTTGACCCCGCATCGTGGATCGAGAACGGCGGCCGCATCGGGCAGATTCGGGAGATTGGCGGGCAGTTGATCGTCACGCAATCGCCGAGCGGGCACGACGGGATTGCACGATTGCTCGCGGTCCTGAGGCAGAATCGGTCGCTTCAGATCAGCGTGGAAACGCGGCTGATCCTGATCGACCCGACGCGCGTGCCCGAAGGCGCGCTCAAGGGGCGGCTCAACGAGATCGAGCAAGGCAAGGCCAACCTGGATGTCAAGGGGGATTGGTTTCTCGTCAACGATGAGGTGGCGAAACTGCTGGCGGAGGTGAAGGCGATCCCCGACGCGTCGCTGATCAGCGCGCCGCGCCTGACGATCTTCAACGGCCAGCGGGCGTTCGTGCAGGTGGTGACGCAGCATCCCTACGTCTCGGACGTGCGTCGCGGCGCGGCGGACAAGAAGTGGGAAGTGGTTCACGATATCGCGGAGAGCGGCATCCATGTGAACGTCGCCGGCGCCATCGCTGCCGACAGGAAGTACGTGACGCTTACGGTCAATCCGAAGTTATCGACGCTGGCGCGCATGGAGAACGTGCCGACCACGCTTCCCGCCGACGCGCCGGCGGGCGTGCAGGTGCAGAGGCCGGTCATCCGGGCGCAGGAGTTGAGCACGTCGGTCTCCATTCCCGACGGCGGCACGGTGGTGCTCGGCGGGCTGGCCGATCCGCGTGAGGGCAAGGAGCGGAGGGTCCTGTTGCTGCTCGTCAGCCCCAAGGTGATCGAGATGCGGAAGGAAGACGCCGACGCCCAGCCGAGGCCGCTCGACCGCTAGCGGCGAACGGCGAAGGTCGATCGGTTGTAGAGCACGGTGATCACGATCGAGATCGCCGTCAGGATCAGCAGCGGCGGCCACGCGTCCCCCATCTCGCCTTGCTCGTAGCTGAGGTAGACCTCGATCGGCAGCGTGGTCCGGCCCTCGCGCATGCCGAACACCATCGCGGTCGCGCCGAACTCGCCGAGGGCCCGCGCGAAGGCGAGCATCAGCCCGCTCAACACGCCGCGAAACGCGATCGGCAGGCTGACGTACCAGAACACCTGCAGCAGATTGGCCCCGTGCAGACGCGCGATGTCTTCCATCTCGCGTTCGACCGACGTGAACGCGGCGCGGGCGGGCAGGTAGATCAGCGGCAGCGCGACGAGCGTCGCCGCTAGGATGGCGGCCTCGATGCGGAAGAGCAGCGTGTAATCGAACCATGCACGTAGATGCTGGCCGATCCACCCGCGCGATCCCAGCACCACGATGATCAGATAGCCGATCACCGTCGGCGGCAGCACCAGGGGCAGGATGATCAGCCCTTCGACGACGCCTCGGCCGACGTACGCGCGCCGCGCGTTCAGAAACGCCATCGGCACCGCCACTGCCACCGCCAGCAGCGTGGCCATACAGGCGATCTTGAGCGAGAGCCACACCGCCATCGTCGTTGACGGTCTTTACTGTGCCTTCTGCGTCGATGCAACCGACGCCGGCGGCACGAAGCCGAACGATTGCAGCGTCTTCTGTCCGTCCGCAGACGACAGATGATCGAGGAACGCCGTCGCCACATCCTTCTTAGTCGATGCCGTTACTACCGCGCCAGGATAGACGATCGGCTGGTGCAGCTTCGGGTCCACCGCGATCGCCAGCTTCACCTTGCCGGGGTGGGCCTTCAGATCGCTGGCGTAAACGAAGCCGGCGTCCACTTCGGCGCGCTCGACGAGCAGGAGCACCTGGCGCACGTTGGCGGCCTCGATCAGCTTTTGCGTGATGGCGTCGGACAGTCCGGCCGACTTCAGCGCCTCGGCGGCGTACTGGCCGGCGGGGACGGTCTTGGGTTGGCCGATGGCGATCCGGCGGATCTTGTCAGAACGCAGGTCGTCGATCGACGCGGGCGCGAACGTCGCGTCCGTCGGCACCGCCAGCACCAGCGCGTTGAGCGCCACGTCGCGGCGAGAGGCGACGACGAGCAGTTGCTTCTCCTGAAGCGTATCGACCTGCTTGACGGCCGCGGAGATGAAGACGTCCACCGGCGCGCCGCCGTCGATCTGCTGGGCGAGTTGTCCGGACGAGCCGAAATTGAACTGCACCTCGTGCCCGCTCTTTTTCGAGAAATCCTCCGCGACGGCGGTGAGCGCCTCCTTCAGGCTGATCGCCGCCGCAACGGTGATGGTTTCAGCCTGCGCGAAGGCGGGCATCAGGCACAGCAAAACGAACGTGAGGAACCTCTTCATCTCTCACTACTCCATGCGGATGCGTTCGTATAAGGGTTTGTCAGAAAGCGGTTTACGAAAAAATTGGGTTCGTTTGGCAGAAATCGCATTGGCGAAAATTGTCGCCTCGACGACCTGTCAAAATGACAGTTGGGTTCGTTTGTTCAAATCACATCCAGCGCTCTTTTCCCCTTTCAGGCGCGCAGTTCAGACTGCGCCTATCGTCTTCCCATTTTACGCGCAAGTCCTTCTTTCGTCGGCGGGAAAATCTGCCGTCCTCAGGGGATTACAGGATGGTTTCGACGCCGTCGATGGCGTCGATCAGGTCGGCGACCGCGGTGTCGTTGTCGCCGCCGCCGAAGAGTTGTTCTTTGATCGAGTCTCGGGCTTCGAGGCGATCGTTTCCCGCGCCGCCGTCGAGGTAATCCCTGCCGTCGCCTCCGATGAGGGTGTCGCTGCCCGACTGGCCGTAGAGGGTGTCGTTGTGCTTGCCGCCGATGAGCAGGTCGTTGCCCGACCCGCCGAGCAGGCGGTCGTTGCCGGCGGACCCGTCGAGGGTGTCGTTGCCGGCGTTGCCTTCGAGGTAGTCGTTCCCGCCGCCGCCGACGAGGAAATCGTTCCCGTCGCCGCCGAACAGGGCGTCTGCCGCCGGCGATCCGAAGAGCGCGTCGCGTCCCGCCCCGCCGTGAACGACGGTGGGGGCGCTCAGCACGCGGACGACGTCGTCGCCATCGCCGCCGAAGATCCGGCGCGTCGTGCCCTCGGCGAAGAGCGCGTCGAACGCATCCACGCGATCGTTGCCCGCGCCGGCCTCGACGTGCAGCGATCGGGCCTTGAGCGACGGGTCGAGCGTGATGTGGTCGTCGCCGCCGTTGCCGTAGATGGTGAGGAACTGCCCGCCGCGCTCGAGGAAGCTCGCCCGGTCGCCGCCGATCGAAACGACGATCCGGCCGTTGCGCGAGCGGACGTCAATGCGGTCCGGCGCGTCGCTGCCGCTGACCGTGAGCGAATTGCCAAGCCGCGAGATGCCGAACGCGCCGTCCGGATCGTCGGCCAGGCGCATCGCGACGTTGCCCGCGCCCGTGCGCACCAGCAGGCTGATCGCATCGCTGCCCGTGTCGGCGCCGATGACGAGGCCGTTCAGACCGTCGGTCGTGCTGAGGCGGGGGTCGAGGGTGGCGATGCCGTCGCCGTCGATGGCGAACGTGCCGTCGATCGTGAAATCATCGCCTTTCAGCTTCATCACGGCGGCATAAGTGACGGCGTCGATGGCGTCGGCAAACCCGCCCAGGATGACGGGCGATCCGTCGGGCAGCACGGCGAGCTTGAGGGCTTCGTCCGCGAACGCGTTCGGCGATCGGAGGGCCAGCGGCGCGAGCCTTTGTCCATCGTCCGCCTGTCCGAGCACGAGCTTGTGCTGGCCGTTGCCGGCCAGGCCGTAGAGCGCGTTGAGCGGGCCTTCGCCGTTGTAGAGGACGAGCACCTGCGTGTCCGGCAGCACGAGCACGTCCGCCAGCGACTGCGCGCCGAGCGTCGGAAGCGCTTGCGGCGGGAAGGTGTTGTTGATGTCTCCTGCGGCGGTGAGCCGAAGGATGCCGGCCTCGCCCATGCCGGACTCGTCGGTCGCGTCGAACGCGATCACCAACCGCTGGTAAGGATCGAGGCGCAGGATGACCGTCGGGTTCGGTTGTCCGCCGACCAGGTCGCTGGTGGAACTGTTGGCGCCGATGTCGAACGCGCCGTTGGTCGCCCAACCTGTGGCCAGCGAGCCGTCGGCGTTGTATTTGCGGATCTGCGTGCCATCGACGGTGTAGATCGCGCCGTCCGTGCCGACGACGCCCACCGTGCCGGCGAGCGTGGCGACGCCGTTGCCGCTGAAGGAGGTGTCGAGCGTGCCGGCCGAGGTGATGCGGGCAACGCCGCCGTCGCCGACGACGAGATATTTTCCGTCGGTGAGGGAGACGATCTGCCGGACGCCTTGTCCGACCGCGCCCGGCAGCGGCAGGTGGCCGTCACCGCTGAAGGTCAGGTCGGGCGTGCCGTTCTCGTTCATCCGGGCGACATACGCCGAATTGCTCCCCGCCACCGCCGACCCGCCGACCAGGACTTTGCCGTTTGAAGTGGCCAGGGCGTTGATCGAGGTGTGGCTGGCGCCCGGCGCGTCGTACTTCAGAAGTCCGTCCGCGCCGAACGACCCATCCGCAACGAAAGCCAGCAGCCGGCGAGGCTCGAGTGCGTCAATTTGTCCAGCCGATGGGCGGCTACGTCCTTGTCGCTGCATCAGAGATCTCCTTATCCGCGGGGCATCGAAAATATGGTAACTCTAGTTCTCGGCGTGAGCTACGAGGAAACTTTTGACTGTTATGCGGGTTAATACGGCCGCGTGGTGCGCCATCCGGGAATTCCTATCGGTAAGGACGGTTGCGTCGCGCCGTCTTTCTTGTCGGGAAGTTACCGACCCGCTAACATCATGAAGCTATTTCGCAGCACAACAAATGGTTTCGGGGAGTCCGATTACATGAAATTGATCGTCACAATCCCCGCCCAGAACGAAGCAAAAACTATTGGCGATGTCGTTCGTGCGGTTCCGCGTGACATTCCGGGCATCGATCAGGTCGAGGTGCTGGTGTGCAACGACGGCTCCACCGACGCCACCGCCGAGCTGGCGGAGGAGGCGGGCGCGACGGTCATCGACATCCACGGCCGGCCTGGGCTGGGGCGGGTGTTCAGGACCGGGTTCGAGCGGGCGATGCGCCGCGGGGCCGACATCATCGTCAACATCGACGGCGACGGCCAGTTCAACGCCGACGACATCCGCCATCTGATCCAGCCCATTTTGAATGACGAGGCCGACTTCGTCACCTGCTCCCGGTTCAAGGATCCCGCCCTCCACCCGACCATGCCCGGCGTGAAGTTCTGGGGCAACAAGGTCGTCACCAACATCATCAACTGGGTGTGCGGCGGGACCGATTTCTCCGACGTCTCCTGCGGCTTCCGCGCCTTCAACCGCGAAGCGATGTACCGCATGACGCTGTTCGGCCGCTACACCTACACGCAGGAATGCTTCATCGATCTGTTCAGCAAGGGCGTCCGCATCGCGGAAGTGCCGCTGAGAGTTCGCGGGGTGCGCGAGCACGGCAAGAGCCGCGTCGCCAACTCGATTTTGAAGTACGCGACCAACTCGCTGCCGATCATCATCCGCGCGATGCGCGACATCCAGCCGCTGAAGTTCTTCGGCGGGATCGCGGGGCTGTTCTTCGTCATCGGCGCGGTGAGCGGGTTGTTCCTGACCGGCTGGTACCTCACGAACAACTTCAAGACCAGCCCGTTCAGCAGCGTGATTTACATCAGCGGCGCGAGCGTCATCCTGAGCTGCATTTTCGGCGTGCTGGCGCTGCTGGCCGACATGATGGGCCGGCATCGCAAGATCAGCGAGGAAATGCTGTATCTGGCCCGCCGCCGTATCTACAGCAGCAAGCGCACGATCAAGGTGGCGCTCCCCGACGAGAACCACCAGGCTGGCCTGCCCACCCTGAGCGATGCGTGGGCCCCGATCATCCGCAGCATTCGCGGCCACGAGCCTGACCACCACGACACCGAAGTGCACGTGACGCCCGATCGCCAGTCGCAAAAAACAGCTGTCTGATCTAAAAAACCCTCCATTACGAAATCGTCGGCATGGTCGCTTTCAGCGACCATGCTGTGTTTTTACGCTCTCTCAGGCCCATAAAATGCTGGACAGTTACGAAACAGTTGCGTTAAATTGCGAACAAGTTGATTTGGAGATGCGGGATCGCATGGTTGCTGAGAAGCGCCATGCCGGCGAAGGAGTGAGCGATGAGGGTGGTTCTCGTTCTTTTATTGTTGGTGGGATTGCACGCGCCCGCATTGGGGGATCAGGACGCGCCCAAGCCGGGTGAGCAGGTTTTGCGCCGGGGGATGGGGTTCGAATACTGGTTGTATCTCCCGTCCGACTACGGACAAAAGCCGTTGCCGCTGGTCATCTTCCTGCACGGAATCGGACTGAAGCACGCCAACGAGGTGAAGATCAACGCGCCGCCGGCCCGCGTCGACGCGGGGGAGAAATTCCCGTTCGTCCTGGTGAGCCCGTTCTGGAAGAGCAAGTGGTGGTCGAGCGAAGAGTTGATCGCGCTGATCGACGCGGTGGCCGTCGAGCACAAGGTGGATCGCAAGCGGATTTACGTCACCGGGCTGAGCATGGGCGGGTTTGCGACGTGGGATCTGGCGTGCCGCTACCCCGATCGCTTCGCCGCGATCGTGCCGATCTGCGGCGGGGGCAAGCCGGACCAGGCGGCGAAGATGAAAGACGTGCCGGTCTGGGCGTTTCATGGCGCGCTGGACAAGACGGTGAAGCCGGAGGAATCGGAGCGGATCGTCGAAGCGCTTCGCAAGATCGGCGCGAGGCCGAAGCTGACGATCTTCCCGAACGCAGGTCACGTCTGCTGGCCGGAGGTGTATCGCGATCCGGCGATGTACGAATGGATGCTCTCACACCGGCGGACGACCGACGCCAACGTCGATGAACTGGCGGCGCAGCGGTACGACCTTCAGCAGGGCCTGACCGTTCGGCCATCGCCGATCCTCGTCCGCACCCCGTCGGTCGGGCGGCCGACGACGCAACTGAAGATCGCCAACACATCGCAAACCCAGGCCGTCGTTCGCGGAAAGTGGAAAGCCGACGGCGTGGCCGTCGCGCCGGCCGACTTCGCGGTCGAACTCGCGCCCGGCGAATCGAAGACCATCGAAACCACCATCGACGGCGGCGACCAGCGCGCGGACGACGCCACGCCGATCGAGTTAAGCTACACCGTCGAAGCCCCCGTGCCCGGCCACGCGCCGCTGGCGTTCAACCGAAAGGCGTCCCTTCCCATCTCGCCGATCCTGAAGTGCCCGCGCGTGATCACGCCCATCACCATCGACGGCGACCTGTCCGACTGGGCCGGCGAGGGCATCGAACTTCGCTCGTTTATCGCCAAATCCAACAACCCCCAGCAACGCGAGGCTGCCGGCAAACAGCGGGCTCGTCTGTACGTCGCCTACGCAGACGATGCCGTCTACGCCGCCGTGCGCGTGGAGGATGACGACATCTCGGTGACCGACGGCAAGCCCGTCTGGGAGCAGGATGGCGCGGAGCTGCGGTTTGATTTCCGATCTGCCCAGGCGTTTGAAGAAGCGCGCGAGGCGTCGTTCGTCGATTGGAAAGACGTCGTCCCCGTCCTGATCTCGCCCGCCGGCGCGCCGGCGAAGGAAACGGTGTGGAAACCCGAATCGCTCCCCGCCGGCGCTGCTTATGCGTGTCGGCCGGTTGAAGGAGGGTACGTCGCGGAGGTGCGCATTCCCTGGCCGGACATGAAGAATGGCGGCGATCCGACGCTTCGCCAGTTCCGCCTCAACGTCACGATCAACGATCGCGACGGACAAGGTCGTACGTCGCAGTTCTGGTGGCATCGCGATTGGCGCGAGATGAACTGGAACGACGGCCTTGGCACATTCCAAGCGGAGTAGCGCGGTGCTGATCGGTCACTTCGTTTCAGCTCTGTGCCAGTCGGCTTGGCGGAACGAGTGCGATCGTCGTGTCGTCCGGGGGGTAGCTGGCGAGGCTGGCCCAATTGGGCTGCATGTCCTGCTCTCGAAAGCTTTGCCCGTACATTGAGTAGAGCGAACTGACGATCGCCTTGACCTCGCGTGCCTGCACGGCCGTCTCGTCCTCGCGTTTTACCCGGCGGACGACGAGCGACAGCGGGATCGGCCGCGGCCCGCCGGCGGTGTCGATGGCGGCTGGGGGACGGAAGTCGGGCTGTAGATAGTGGATGGCGGCCGGGTCGATCTTCACAAAGCCGACCTTCTCGTACGCCAGCAGGCGCCGGAATCGATCCGGGTACGCCGGGTCGGCCGGCTCCATCTCGGCGACCAACGTGATGGAGCGTCGCGGCTGACGAGCCCGGTCGAGGCATTCGCGCGCGGCGCGGATCGGCATCGCACGCATCCAGCCCGCCAGGCCGTTGCCCCGATAGCGCGGCATGATCAGCAGGTGCGACAGGTGGACGGCGACCGGCTCGTCGGCGTTCGACAGGTCGACGATGGCGGTATGGTCGCGGACGGCCGCCAACTGGTCGTCGTGCATGACGACGACCAACTCGTACAACAGCGCATGCCTCCCCGCCGGGCGCTCCGGCGTCCAGGCCAGGCGCTGCTCGATGACCGCCTGCTGTTCCATTTCGCCCTTATCGCCAAACTCGGCCCACAAGGCGTCGTAGCCGAGGTTAAAGCGGGGGTGCGAGGCAGAGTCGATAAAGCTGATCGAGAACCCCGTCCAGTCAAAATCGCTCGACCGCAGGTCCGCCGGCGCGAGGTCGTCGGCGGTGACGCCTAAGGGGATGGGAGCGGTGAGGGACATCGTGGCGGGCTGTGTTGTTCGCGTCCAGCATGACGGCCGGGCGGCACTTCGTCTCTGCTGGATTATACCAACTCCCGAGCCCCCATCCGACATGATAAAATCACATTATCATGCCTACCCCGCTTCAGGACCTCGATCGCAAGTATCACCTTCATCCGTTTACCGATCACAACGCGATGCATCGGTCCGGCGGCACGCATATCGCGGTGCGCGGCGAGGGGTGCTATCTCTTCGATCAGAGCGGCCGCAAGCTGTTCGACGGCTTGGCGGGGCTGTGGTGTGTGAACGTGGGGTATTCGAAGCGCGAGATCGTCGATGCGGTGGCCGCCCAGATGCTGCAATTGCCGTATTACTGCAGCTTCTTCAACACCACCACCGAGCCTGCGATCCTGCTGGCCGAAAAGCTCGCGGCCCTCGCGCCGGCGCGGCTGAATCACTCGATCTTCTGCAACAGCGGCTCCGAGGCGAACGACACCGCCATCAAGCTCATCCGCGGCTACAACAAGCTGAAAGGCCGGCCGAACAAGACGAAGATTCTGTCGCGCACGTTCAGCTATCACGGCGTCACGCTTGCCACCACGTCGCTGACGGGCCTGCCGACGTGCTATGAGCCGTTCGACCTTCCGCTGCCCGGCTTCATCCACGTGCCCGGGCCATACGCCTACGGCGCAAAAATCAATCTCACGCACGAGCAGTACGGCGAGCAGTGCCTTGAGGAAACGGAGAAGGCGATCCAGCGCGAGGGTCCCGACACCATCGCCGCGATGTTCGTCGAGCCGATCCAGGGCGCCGGCGGCGTGATCGTCCCGCCGGCGGGGCATCTGGCGAAGCTGCGCGCGATGCTGCGGCGGTACGACATCCTGTTCGTCGCCGACGAGGTCATCAGCGGTTTCGGACGACTGGGCGATTGGTTCGCCAGCAACCTGTGGCAACTCGACCCCGACATCCTCACGCTCGCCAAGGGCATCACCAGCGGCTACCTGCCGCTGGGCGCGACGATGATCAGCGACGAGATGGTCGACGTGCTCAACCGCGGCGGATATCTCGCGCATGGATATACCTATTCGGGTCACCCCACGCCGTGCGCCTGCGCGCTGGCGAACCTGAAGGTGATCGAGGACGAAAAGCTGATCGAGCGCACGCGCGGTGAGACCGGCCCGTACTTCCAGAAAAAGCTGGCGGCGCTGAAGGATCACCCCGCCGTCGGCGAAGTTCGCGGCTACGAGTTGATCGGCGCGATCGAAATCAAGGCCGCCGGCGCGCCGAACACGCTTGGGGCGAAGGCTGCCGGCATCGCGCGCGATCATGGCGTGATCGTCCGCGGCATCCGCGACCTGATCGCGATGAGCCCGCCGCTGATCGTCACTCAAGGCGAGGTCGACGAGCTGTTCGCCGCGATCGGTAAAACGCTCGACGCGATGAAGGACTGACGCGCGGCAGGTCGCCCCGCTTATTTGGCCGTCTCCCAGTGGCCGCGCAGAAGACCCCACGACGCTTCCTGTTTCTTGCGTGCCTTGGTGATCTCGATTTCGCGTTCCATCGACAGGTCCTCCAGCTTCGGCCCGTTGGCGACTTGCTGGGAGAAGAGCCGGGTATGACTCAGCATGGAGGCGGCCCCGGGGTCACTATGGCAGGCGATGCAGGTCGCCAGCGGGCTTCCGGGCGGCCGATACTCGCGGGCGGGTTCGCGCCCGGATTGTTCGAAGGGGTCGATGCCGTGCACCATGAACGTCGGCGGCTCCCGGTCGTCCAGGGTGACCGCATGCCACGCCGGCGTTTCGCCGGCGAGATAGCGGTTGCGATCGAGGACGAACTCTTCCATTTTCACGTGGCCGGGTTGGACCTTCGGTTCGATCTTAAGGAACGTGCGAATCTGCACGCTCTGCGTGATCGGCGAGGCGACGATCTGTCCGTTCCGATCGATCAGCATCATCCGCCGGACCAGCGCCAGCCTTGTGCCGACGGGGAAATGGGGTACCGATTCGAAGGCGTAGAACCCGCCCGTGTCTGACTCGCGTGTCGGCGGATACGGCGCGGCGGCGAGTCGTTCGAGGTACGCCTTGGCGGCCGGGATGCCTTCGGGATGATGGACGAACACGCCGAACGCGCTGCGAGCGCGAAACGCGCGGACGTGTGCTTCGCCAACGGGGGTCGATCCGGCGATTCCGACGCTCAGCCAGCCCGAGGCCTCGTCTAACACGTTCGGCGGCGATCCTGGATTGTCGGTCGAGAGCAGATTGGCAGGCAGGGCGTCGATTTCCTCCCTGGTCAGCGCCACGTGCCGGATCGCCGCGGCGAGTTTCTTGCGCAAGGCGATGCGCTCGTCGATGAACGAGTGGTCGTCTTGGGTGGTCCAGTCGAAGACTTGCCAGAGGGCGTGCTGAATCAGCGCTCGCGCTCGCGGATCGAGCGCCGGATCAACGCGAACCCCGTTCGTGGCGAGCAGTTCGTCTAAAGCTCGGATGAACTGGTGATGGGAAGGGGCTTCCAGCAGGTATCGCGTGTCATCCCAGAGCGGCGGATCGACCATATGTGGAAACGAATTGCCGGCGGGATCGGTCCGGCCGAAGATGAGGGTGTGGATCGCATCGCGCGGGTCAGGACGGGTGGCGGGGGAGGCCGAGATGCACAGGAGCAGGCCAAGCAATGCGATCGGTCGATGGCGCATGGAAACCTCACGTTTCTGAGTTTGACGCCCGGCGGACGTCAAAGTTTCCCGTACAATAACTCGCATGGGCGATGAAGAATCTGCAAATGTGCGGCGGCTGGCGTCGCTGAGCAACTTTCAGGTCACGGCGCTGATGCTGGCGTTGATCGTGACGTTGGCCGGCGCCGGCGGGCTGGTGTGGCAGTGGATGGATCGCAAGGACGACCAGCAGCACGTCGCCGCCATGCCTGACGACGTCCGCACCGCCGTGAAGGAATCCGCGCAGGCCGACTCAGCGGTGAGGGAGACGGAGGTTCAGACCTGGACCCACTGGTTCGGCACCCACGGCGTGAAGATCGGCCTGAGCTTCCTTGGGGCGTTCGCGTTGGGATTCATGTTCCGCACGTTCCTGAAGACGATGGCGATCCTCACCGCCATGGCCGTCACCGCGCTGGTACTGCTGTCGTATTTCAACGTCTACAACATCGACTTCTCCGCCGTGCAGGAGAAGTGGGACACGAACCAGGAATGGATCACCACCCAGGCCACCAAGCTGAAGGACGTCGTCTGGACGTACCTGCCCAGTTCAACGACGGCGTTCGTCGGTTTCCTCGTTGGCATGCTTCGCCGGTAATGCGACGCGCACGCATGACCGCGATGGGTTTTTGTAGCAGCGAGCCTGCGTCGCCCATCGGTTTTCTTGAACGACCGGAATGGGCGATGCAGGCGTCGCAGCTACGTTCAGGTCGCGCGTCGATCCTAGTGTGCCGTCGAGGTGAACCCGGCGGTGTTGTTGACCTTGGTGCGTTGGGTTTTTTCGCTGGTCTTCCCATCGAGCGGGCGCAGAAGGGTGATCTTGCGGCCGCCGTATTCGGCGATGTAGAGGTTGCCGGTCTTCTCGTCCTGAAGGATGTCGAGCGGGTCGGTGAAGCCGGTGAAGCCGTCGATGCCGGCGATCGTTTCGACCACGTCGCCGTTCTCGTTCAGGCGAAGCACGAGCACGTCTTTGCCATCGGAATAGCGCGTCACCAGAATGCAGCCGTCCAGCGCGCCGCTGAACTGCGCGCCTTTGTATTCGATCAGTCCGTTGGGGCTGAAATTTTTGCCGAAGACGAACGCCGGCAGGGCGTATTTCGGGTCGGGCTGGATGCCGACGGGGTATTCGGGCACTTCCATGGGGTCGGCATGATCGGTGGGGTTGCCGCCGTTGAGGACGTACTGGCCGCGGGTGGGGTTGGGATGGCCGTAGTAGTGATTGGGCTCGATCTTCAGCAGCACGTCGTCGGTGGTCTGCTTGAGGTCGCGGATCGCGGGCACTTTCCCATCCGGCGACGCGGGCGTGTTGCCCTCGTTGCCCGCCGCGCCGTTGACGCCGCTGTAGAGATGGCCGTTGCGGTGGAAGAGCAGGTCGAAGCCGGACCGCACGCCGGGCGCGTAGACGGTGAGCGGCGCATCGGGGCCTGAGGGATCGTACGTGCCGCCCTCTTCGGTTTTGACGTCCAGCGGCAGCGATTTGATCTTCGCCACGTCCAGCCGCAGCACCGCCGCCGACAGCTTGCGCTCGGGGCGGTAGGCCCATTTTTTGTCGATATCGCCGACGGAGGTATGCGACCCCTGGGTGAAGTAGATCGCCCCGTCTTTGCCGAAGGTCATCTGGAAGTTCAGGTGATCCTTGTAAGCGCGGGGGAGATGGACGAGCACGTCTTCGTAATTGGCGAAATCGGCGCCGCCGAGCCGCGAGAGCGATCCGGTCCAGTCGTCGGCGCCCTCCAGTTTGCCCTCGGGCGTGACGGCCATCTGTCCGTGGTTGATCCAGAGCACGGGCTTGTCTTTCGTCGAGGCCGGATCGAACGCGATGCCCGTGATCAGCCGCGGCCCGCCGTTGCGCTGCAGGACGGTCATCACGGGCGAGCGCGGTTCGAGCGTGCCGTCGGCGCGGATCTGATAGCGGTAGACGACGCCCGCGAACGTGCCGGCATAGAGCAGGCCGTCCGGGCCGATCGCCATGGAGGTGAAGGCGTTCTGGTCGAGGGTCATGTTCGCCATCTCGACCTTCTCAAACGCGGCCGGGAAGGCGCTGAGGGAGAAGTTCTTCGCCGTCGTGAAAGTCATGGTGTGCGGCATGAAGCTGGCGCCGCTGGTGTCCTTCAACTGGTCGTTGATGACGAGCTTGTATTGGGTGTCCTTGTCGAGCGGATCGATGGGCTTGAGGATGACCGCGTCGCCGGAGCCGGAGGTGTTGCGATGCGCGGGGACGACGGCGTTGTCGCTGGCGCGGACGAGCTGCACGCCGGCGTCGAGGGTCTTGGGATTTACGCCTGCGCCGGTGTTGGGCAGGGTGATCTCGGCGATGACGCCGGTGACCGGCGCGACGTTCCGCTCATTGGCGGCGGGACGCGTGCCGGTGACGCGCGGCCGGGTCTGGTCGACGGCGTGCGTTTCCACCTCTGTGCGAGCGAAGCGGCCCGATAACACGAACAGGCCTACCCCCACGCCCGCAAGCAGGACGACCGATACGACGATGGCAATCGACTTCGACATAAAGAATGGATCGACCAGACTCTAGGCAGGGTAAACGAAGAAGCCCCACACACTAGCCCGAGGGATGACGAGTGTGTGGGGCACACGGGAAGGCACGCAACGTTAAGCGGACTAATCTGTCCGGTGAAAGAAGTATCGGCGATCCGAGACGCGAATGCAAGAATAAAAAGACTAAAAAATCCTGTTACAGTTTGCCGCAGCTTTTCGGAGAAATTTTCGCATTGACTCTCGGTAGGGATGATTTGTATAACACTAGCGTTATATGTCTGCGAAGTATCTGACCATCGCCAGCATTATCGAAACCCGCCTGAACAGCGGTGATTACGCCGTGGACGGGATTCCGGGCGAGCGCCGGATTGCCGAGGAGCTGGGCGTCAGCCACATGACCGCCCGTAAAGCCGTGCAGCACCTGATCGCGCAGGGCGTGGTCGCCAAGCGGCCTGCCGGGCGGATCGCGCGGGCGCAGAGCCGCGTAAGGCCGAACTGCCAGTTGCACGTCGCGTTTGTCGCGCCGGCGTTCGAGTCGAGCTCGATTCAGCGGTGGTATTTCGCGCTCGAGCGAATCGTCTCCGGCCGCGAGGGAAGCCTGCGGCAGGTGGCGTACGTCTCGGCGCACGACCCGGCGATCACCGACGCGCTGGAAGGCGAGTTCGACGGCGTGGTGCTGATCCCGCCGATCGGGATGTCGCCGCTCCTGGTCGAACGACTGGCGGCGGAGCGGCATCGGGTGGTGACGCTGTTCCACGACCTGACCGAGCACGGCATTCCGTGCGTCGATATGAACTCGCCTGACTCCGTGTGGCAGGTTGCCCGGCACATGGCCGACCTGGGGCACACGCGGGTCGATTGCCTGAACACTCAGCCGCTGATGCCGCTGGTCGAACGCCGCATCGCCGCCTGGGAAGAGGCGGCGGCGCGGTACGGCATTGAGACGAAGGTGCATCACCACGAAGTGGCGGCGTTCGAGCATCCCGATCTGCGGGCATACGAGGCGGTCGGCGCGATGCTGGACGACCCGGCGTATCTTCCCGTTACCGGGCTGTTCTGCACGACCGCGGCGGCGTGTCGCGGGGCGATGCGGGCGGCTTACGTTCGCAAATTGCAGGTCGGAAAAGAGTTATCGCTGGCGGCGCCGGACGGCATCCACGATGCCAGGCTGATGACGCCGTCGCTCACGACGTTGGAAGACCCGGACGTCACGCCGTTCTTATCCCGCGCGGTCGACTGGCTTGTCAGCGGCGGGCGGTCGTGGGACGGACCGCTCAAAATTCAGCCCGAGAAAATTCCGCTATGGGTCGGCGAATCGACCGGCGCACCACACCCCCGGCGGGCGGTGTAGGCGTCGGCTTTTTCAATTGGTGTTGGCAGGTAGAGCAGAGGAGAATGCGATGCGATCGAGTTTACCCAAATCCGTGACCCGCACGTTTGTGGCGGCGGGCCTTTCCACGCTCCTGGCGGCGTTCGCGCCGGCGGCAATCGTGGCGAACTTCACCGACGGCAACGATACCAGTGCCGGCGGCGCCAATGCGCCCACCGCCGACTCGTTCTCCGGCGCCGCGGCGGGCGGGTGGGCTGGCGCGTGGGCCACCTTCAACCAGAACAACCCCACCATTACCGCCGGCGTGCAAAGTGCCGCGCCGCTCAGCGGTGGCGGGAACTATCTGAACGTCACCGTCGCCTCCGTCGCCGCCAACGGCAACTCACAGGCGGGCGGGTTGTGGCGGCAATACAACAATGTTGGTGCAAACGCGATCGATACAACGCAGGCGCACACGATCAGTTGGAAATTCCGCCTGAACAGCCCGTCGTCCTCGCGCAGCACGACCGACGCGAACGACCAGATCATCTTCATCGACAACAATTCCAACTTCACCGGCCCGGCGCAGACCTGGGCGATCATCGCCCAGGGCGGACTCAACGGCGGGCGGTTCAGCTTGATGAACGGCAACGGCTCGGGTGGGTCGAGCGGCGTTGATACCGGCATCGCGCTGGCGAACGGCAAGATCTACGATTTCCTCATCACCATCCGCCCTGGTGCGACTGCGGCCGAGACGCGATGGGATGCGACCATCAGCGACGGAACCACCACCTTCACCGAAACCGGCCTGCGGTTCCGCGATGTCGGTCAAATCACGGACCACCGCCGCATTCAGTTCTACGGGCGGAATAACAACGCCAGTGAGGCGCTCGATTTCTCGATCGATGCCGTGACGATCGCCGTCCCCGAGCCGGCGGCGCTGGGCGTCTTCGGCACGGCGGCGGCGGGGTTGCTGGCGATGCGTCGGCGATAAAGCCGCGCGGCAGGCTGGGACGCGCCGGCTTGCGTTGGCAGTGACGGGGCGATTGGAGGTTGCCATGAAGCGAAAAGACGGTTTCACGCTCGTCGAATTGCTGGTTGTCATCGGTGTTATCGCGCTATTGATCGCGATCCTGATGCCCGCGCTCGCCAAGGCTCGCCGGTCGGCGAAGGACATCTCCTGCGCCAGCAACGTGCGGCAGGTGGCGACGGGCGTCATGCTGTACTCGACGGAGTTCCGCGGCTACCTGCCGCCGAACTTCGGCACGACGCAGGGCAACCTCGACCTCAGCAGTTCTGGCGGCCGTAACTACGGGACGGGATTGCTGGTGTATCGAAAGATGATCACCGGGCAGGTGGCCTACAGCCCGCTGGACGTGGCGCGCCAATACGGGGACTACCAGTTGCAGTGGGAAGTCCTGCGCGCGCAGAACAACCTGAACGCGCCGTCGCCTACGACGATCATCCGCAGCAGCTACGTGATGCGCGAGCCGTCGTCGGGCGCGTTCAACCAGGCCAGCGGCGCAACGCCGATGTTCAAGCTGGCCAAACGCCGCATGTCGTACGTGGCGGACCGCTTTTCGAACAACTACATGTGGTCGTATCACGGCACGGGCAAGGAATCGCTGTCTTCGGGCGTCAGCTCGGGCAACGGCCAGGGCTGGCACGTCGGCTTTACGGACGGCAGCGTCGTCTTCGAACGAAACGACCCGAACGTCTACAAGGTCAGCAACACCTTCGGCGCGCCGGCCGGCTGGACGAGCCGCCACCTGGCGTGGACGTACTGGGACAAGATTCAGTAAACGCGCACACAGGCGCCGTGCGACTCCAGAGCGAGAGGAGATTTCCTGAGATGACGTTGAACCAACACATTGCGGCGTGCGTCGCGCTGGCGGGCAGCATGGTATTGGGGATGGTGTCGATGGCGGGGGCGCAGACGTCGGATCGCTTTGGTCTGAACGCCCACCTTCGCCGCGATCCGGGCGGCCCGGAATTGCTGCACGTGATGGTGGACGGCGGGTTCGGATCTTTGCGCACGGGTGAGGAGTGGCGCTCGATCGAGAAGGAAAAGGGCGTTTACGCCACCAACGCCGCGATGGACCGGATCATCGAGCTGGCCGCCCAGCGAAAGGTTGCGCCGCTGTTCCTGCTGGCGTACGGCAATCCGAACTACGAGGACAACCTCGATCCCGAGGCGTTCGCCAACCACGCGCTCCACGTGATCGATCGCTACAAGGACACGGTGCAATACTGGCAGATCTGGAACGAGCCGCAGAACTTCTTCTTTCGCAAGCAGTACGGCGGCACGTGGAACGGCTATGAGAAGGACGGCAGCGAGTCGCCGTGGGTGGGGAAGTTTGCCGAGTTCGTGACGATCGTCGCCGAGCGCATCAAGGCGAAGTATCCGGACATCAAGCTGGTGGCCGGCACGTCATCGGTGGTGGACGTGCGGTTGCTGCGCGGCTATCCGGCGATGTGGAAGCAGATCGACGTGCTGTCGATTCATCCGTACACCTACAAGCTGCCGCCGGAGATCCAGCCGTTCGGCGGGGAGAAGATGCTGCAGCGCGATGGCGTGGCGATCGCAGGGCCGGATCACAGCTTCGCATCGACGATCGGCATCTACCGCGACCTGCTCGCCAGCCTCGGCCGGCCGGACATGCCGATCTGGGTGACGGAGTTCGGCTATTCGACGTTCGTGCCGAACAAGCCGCAGACCCTCTGGGGCGGCATGACCGAATCGACGCAGGCGGTGTACCTCGCGCGCTTCGGCATTCTGTCGGCGTCGCTGGGCGTGGAGAAGACGTTCTTCTATTGCCTGATGGATTCGGGCGACGGCTCGCACGAGGTGGAGCACCGCTTCGGATTGCTGCGTCGCGATGGATCGCCGAAGCCGTCGTTCCTGGCGCTAAAGAAGCTGAACAGCCTCATGACCGGCGACACTCGGCCGGCGAAGCTCGACCTGAAGGTGAACGTCATCGCGCCTTTCCCGCGGACGGATAAGTTCGTCTGGGACGGCCAGCCGATCGAGACGCTCGACCTTCCTCAGGTTCATGCGTTCAAGCGTCCCGATGGCAAAACGGTCGTCTTCCTCTGGCGGCCGGGCCGGATTTATGCGGACCTGAACGAAGAACAATGCGACCTCGACATCCCCGTCGGCGATAGGCCTGCTCGCGTCGTGGAAATCGGCCGGGTCGGCGCTGGGCAGCCGATCCGTGCCGAAACCGTCCAACTGGGCTCGCTTCTCAAGCTCAAAGCGGTTCCTTACGGGGCTGATCCGGTCTACGTCGTCATCGAATAGCAGATCAAATATCCCAAACTAACACAAAAACACCGCGATCTTTGGATCGCGGTGTTTTCTTTTAGTCATTTTAAATAAAGGGTTTATGGCGCTATCGGGGTATTGCTGAGGGATGGCATGTTAAAATGGGTAAAGAACATTGACGGGGTTCTCCGATCTCTTTATTGTCGAAATTACCTAAATTAACAAAAATGATCGACTCCGAAAGCAAGGATGCCGACGGGAATGGGAATGTGGGATGGATCGGTTGGAACTGTGTGAACGCGAACCTGAACTTTTTCGGAGACGTCTAATGAGCTTTGCCCCTGTCCTTTCGAGCACGAAACTGGCCCAGAACTACCTGAACCTGCTGCTCGCCGGCGATCGCCAGGCGGTGCGGGAGATGATCGAGCAGGTGCTCGCGGCCGGCATGCAGCCGGCGAACATGCTGTCGGAGCTCATCTGGCCGACGATGGAAGCCATCCAGCAGATGTACAAGGACGACCAGATCACGCAAATGCAACTGAACCTCGGCACGCGTCTGAACCGCCAGATCTGCGACCAGCTTGCCGGCAAACTGCCAATGAGCGCCAAGAACGACCGGAAAGTCCTGATCTTCTGTGGCGACGCCGAACCCGAAGAACTGGGCGGCCAGATCACCGCCGACCTGTTCGAGGCCGCCGGCTACACCGTCCGCTTCGGCGGCGGAGGCGTGCCGAACGACGAAATCCTCAAGCTGATCGGCGAGTTCCGTCCCGACCTGCTCGTCATGTTCGCCACGCTCCCCTCCGGCGTGCCGCACGTCCGCAAGCTGATCGACTACCTGCGTGAGGTCAACAGCTGCCCCGAGATGCAGGTGATGTGCGCCGGCGGGATCTACAAGCGGGCCGAAGGCTTGGCAGACGAGATCGGCGCAGATCTTTACGCCCCCGACGCCGCTCGCGCGGTGGAAGTCGCCGAGACGCAACGTCAACGCCGTCACAGCCTCGACCAGCAGACCGTCGGTCGGATGCGCCGCATCAAGAAGGCCGCCATCCGTCGCGGCGACGCGACCGGCATCCAGGCGGAAGCGGCTTAATTTTCTCCAGAAATCAGTGTTTGCGGGTTTTCCTTCCCCCCCCAAGACCGAACCGAAGGCGCGAGTGACGGATCGCTCGCGCCTTCGATCATTCGTACGACTGGCAGGGCCTGCTTTGCTGACGCCAAAAATCGTGGATCAGCTAGCTGACCACACCATCGCATGGGATATCGGACGTGCCCTATTTTCCCAAAGCGCCCAAAACACCAGAACGAACGAAACCCCTTTCAAGTTGCGGCATCGGTTACCCGATGTTCAAATAGGAAAAATGGATAAACGGGTGAAAGGATTCATTTCCTGCCGTGTTATCCGAAATTGACGTAAAGGGAATCAAAGGTGCATTCATGAAGACGGTTTTCACCACCGGCGAAGCCGCCGAGATTTGCAAGGTCAGCCAGCAGACGATCATCCGCTGCTTCGACAGCGGCCGTCTGAAGGGCTTTCGCGTTCCGGGTTCGCGGTTCCGCCGCATCCCGCGGGACGCGCTGATCGCCTTCATGAAGGATAACGGCATCCCTCCGGACCAGCTCAGCAACGGCAAGAGCAAGATCCTGGTGGTGGACGACGACCCGGAAATCGTGGAACTGTTCGTCGACGTCCTCGAGCGCGACGGCCGGTTTGAAGTTCGCACCGCCTCCACGGGATACGACGCGGGCATGATGACCAACGAGTTCCGCCCGGACCTGATCATCCTCGACTACATGCTGCCCGACGTGAACGGCAACGTCGTCTGCCGCACCATCCGCGCCAAGGAAGAGTTCAACAATACCAAGATCATCATCGTCTCGGGTGTGGTGAACCAGGACGAGATCGACGAACTTCGCAAGGCCGGCGCGGACGACTTCGTGAAGAAGCCGTTCAACATCGAAAAGCTGATCGAACGGATTGGCGAACTCCTGGCCGCAGCCTGATTCGAGACCGACTTAACTAAACTGAACGCGAAGGCGCGAAGAGGCGAAGAATAAGACAGTTTGGTTCTTCGCCTCTTCGCAACTTCGCGGTTCAACTGATCCAGTTGGGGCAGCACGGACTCGCGTGGTGCGTCGGCCATGATTCGCCGCGGAACACATTTGAATGTCGCAAACCGCAGGGGCATCTTCTTCGAACTCCCGCGTCGGGCTCATCCTCCAACAGCTCGACCAGCTTCCCACATTGCCTGCCATCGCCATGCGGGTGTTGCAGGTGGCGGGGAGTGATTCATCGTCGGTGCGGGACGTGGCGGAGCTGATCGAATCCGATCCGGCGCTGGCGACGCGCATCCTTCAACTGGTTCACCGGGCGGACCTGGGCGTGTCGGGGGAAGTGACGACCATCGATCGGGCGATCGTGCTGCTGGGATTTGAGGCGGTGCGGTGCGCGGTGCTGGCGGTGTCGGTGTTCGCGACGTTTTCTCCGCACGAATCCGGGGCCGCGAAGGGGTCGCCGTTCTCTCGAAACGAATTCTGGAAACACTGCATCGCGGTGGGGTGCGCCAGCGAACTGCTGGCGATCGAACTGAGAAACAACTGGGGCAAGTCCGCCGGCATCGAGCCGGCGGAGGCGTTCGTGGCGGGGTTGCTGCACGACGTCGGCAAGATGGCGTTGGACGCCGCGTTGCCGAAATCGTTCGCCCGCGTCGTCGATGCCGCCGACATGATCCGCGGCAACATCGGGGACGTCGAGCGGAACGTCATCGGCATCGATCATAACATCGTCGGCAAACGCTTGGCGGAACGGTGGCAACTCCCCGTCCCGCTTCGCGACGCGATCTGGCTGCACGGCCAGTTGCCCCAGGCGCTGCCGCCATCGGTGCGGAACGATCGGCTCGTCAACCTCGTCACGCTGGCCGACCTGATCGTGCGCGAGCAACACCTTGGCTACAGCGGCAACTACACCTTCCCCATTCCTCGGGCGACGCTGCTGGACGCGCTCGGACTGCTGCCCGCGCAGCTGGAGAACGTCAACGCAAAGCTTGTCGATCAGGTCGAAATTCGCGCCCGAGCGCTGGGCCTGGCATCGAAGGAAGCGCACGAGCTGTACCGCGACGCGCTTCAGCAGGCGAACAAGGAATTATCTCGCGTCACCGATCAACTGGCATCGAAGAATCGCAAGCTGTCGATCCGCGCGAAGTATTTCGAGGCGTTGGCGCACTTCCAGAGCGAGCTGCGTCCCGACGCCCCGCCCGGCGTGGTGATGCACGCCGTCGGCCAGACCGCGGCGAGCGTGCTGGAGTCGGAGGCGGTGGCGGTCTTCTCCATGCCGCCGGGCGCGACGTATGCGGAGGTGTCGCTGGTCGATCGCGCCGGGCATCTGGTCCAAACGCATTTGGTGGAGATGATCTCGCCCGTTGCCGACATCATGGCCGACGCCCGCCCGCCCGAACGCCCGACGCCGGGCGACGGGCCGGTGCTGGCGGTGGGGGCGGAGATGGAATGGCTCATCCAGGCGTTCTCGCCGCGCCTGCCCGGGGCCGGGCGGTATTGGATCTGCCTCGAAGCCGACGGCGGGTGCATCGGCGGGGTGGTGTGGGGGGCCGACGGAGGCGAGGCCCAGCGGCTGAGCACCCAGGTTGTCGAGCTCAACGCCTTGGCCTGCGGCTGGAGTTTGGCGCTTCGGACCTGCCAGATCCGCGACGAAGCACGCGCGCTTTCAGAACAGCTTTCCGACGCCAACCGCCGCCTTCAGAGCGCCCAGAGCGAGATCGTCCGGACGAAGATGCTGACCACCGTCGCCGAGATGGCCGCCGGCGCGGCGCACGAGATGAACAACCCGCTGGCGGTGATTTCGGGCCGATCACAGCTATTGGCGGCGACATTATCCGACGCCAAGCAGCGGGCCAGCGCCCAGCTCATCTTCGAGAAGAGCCAGGCGTTGTCGAACATCATCACCGAGATGATGCACTTCGCGAGGCCGCTGGCCCCCCAATCGTCGCGTACGAGCGTTGCGGCCTTATTTGCTGCCGCTTTGGAACAAGCTAAGGGGCACACCGAAATTGCCGATAGGCAGATTGAGGTCCGCGTTGGGGAGGTGCCCGACGCGGACGTCGATGGGCAGCAGGTGGGATCGGCCTTGACCGAGATCGTGATCAACGCGATCCAGGCGACCGACCCGCAGGCCGGGCGCATCACGCTGGCGGCGAGCTTCGACGGCTTCAGCCAGCAATTGGTGCTCACGGTCAGCGACAACGGCTGCGGAATGGAAGAGCACGTGCTGCGGCATGCGTTCGATCCGTTCTTCAGCGCCAAGCAGGCCGGACGCCGCCCGGGGATGGGATTGGCCAAGGCCCTGCGGTGGATCGAGACGTCCGGCGGATCGATGCGGCTGGAAAGCCAGCCGAACGCCGGCACGCGGGCGATCGTCCTGTTGCCCGCTGCAACGCAGATAAATGAGTCGGGCGAGTCGAAGTTAAAACGCGCGACGTAGGGAAGCAGACGAGCGTGACGTGACGAGTGGAACGTGAAACGGAAGACAACGCTGTCGATGCCTTTCACGACACGCTCGTCACGCCACGCGAATCGGGAGAACAGATGCAAGTTGCCGAACTTGACAGCAAGACCAAGTCAGCCGCCCCGGCGGTGTTGGTCGTGGATGATGAAGCGGACATGATCGACCTGTTCCGCGACATCGTGGCGCCGGCGGTGAAGTGCAGGCTGCACGTCGCCCGCGACATGGCCGAAGCCCGGCGGTTGCTCGCCAAGCATCAGTTCGAACTGCTGGTGGCCGACGTTCACCTGCCCGACGGAACGGGCATCGAACTGCTCGAAGAACTCAAGCTCAGCAGCCCTCACGCCGCGGCGATCTTCATGACGCAGAAGCCGCAGGTCGATCATACGATCTTCGCCCTCCGCCACGGGGTGATGGATTACCTCCCCAAGCCGTTCACCGCCGAGCAGATCCAGTCGCACGTGCGGGAGGCGCTGCACAAGCAGGCCATCAACGCTCGCAACGATAAACGCCTTACCCGCCTCAAGAGCGCGGTCCGCGAGCTGAACAAGGCTCGCCACACCGTCAGCCAGAAGGTGGACATCCTCTGTAACGACCTCGTGCATGCCTACGGCGAGGTGGCCGCCCAACTGCACGACGTGCGGCTTGGCGACAGCTTCCGCAAGACGATCGGTTCAGCGAAGGATCTGGAGCAGATGCTTTGCCACGCGATGGACTGGCTGTTGAAGGAAGCCGGGTACAGCAACATCGCGATCTGGCTCGCCGGCGACGATGCCGTGTTCGAGTTGGGCGCATACATGAAATACACGATCGTCGGCGACAAGAAGGTGATCCAGACGCTGCACTCGTCGCTGCTCCAGCCGACGGTGCGCGAGGGTTTCATGCACCTGACCGACCAGGAGTTCAACCAACTCCTCCAGCCGGCGGAGCGGAAGATCCTGCCGGCGCAGACGATCATATCGGCCTCGTGCACGTACCTCGGCGAGGCCCTCGCGGCGGTGATGCTCTTCCGCGACGGCAAGTGCCCGTTCCGCGATGAAGACGAAGCCATGCTGAAGACGATCGCCTCGGTTTTCGCCACGCAACTGGCGACGATCGTCAAGAACGAAGGTCCGTCCCACGACGCTGACGCGGAGTCCGGCGAGATCGACCCGGCCGGCGATATTTGGGAAGCCGAAGGCGACGAGCCGAATCAGAAGCCCAAGTCGAACAAAAAGAAAAAGGAACAACACGACGCCGACTGGTGGAAGCGCGGCGAGCCGCCTCCGTTCTAGCAGCAGGGCGGGGAGAAGATGGATATCGGACGTGGTCGGTCAGGAGAAAACCTATGCGTTTGGTGGGCGACTTCAATCGTAGTCTTTCAGAGCCACCGGATTCGGTGGCATTGGAGGCCATGATGATTCCTGCTCGTTTGCCTGACGTCGTTTCCGACGACTGGCCGTCCGAGGTGGATCTGATTTTGTCCGCGATGGAGGCCGCTTCGGCGACGCGTCCACCCGGCCCGGGCGTCAATCGCCGCAGCTCTCCGCGAAAAAGCTATCGAACGTGCGCACGTTTGAAGCTCTTCGCCGACAATCCGCAGGACGAGCCAACGCGGCTCTACACGCGCGACATCCATGATCGCGGGGTAGGCTTTATCACCCGCGAACGTCTTCCGCTCGGCTACGGCGGGCTCGTCGAACTCGACATGCCCAACGGCCGGCGCATCAAGACGCATTGCACCGTTTATCGTTGCCGTGAAACCATCAACGGGTGGTTCGAAGGCGCGATTCACTTCACGACCGCGCAGTTCATGGATTAGTTTCAAAGGTTGAACGCGAAGAAGCGAAGTGGCGAAGAAAATCTCTTTGCGCCTTCGCTTCTTCGCGTTTCATCATCTTGTCGCAATTTGCGAGTCGGCTACTTCGTCGCCGCGAGGGACTGGCGCTTTGACGCGATCGTTTTGATCAACTGCTTCTGCGGCGTCGCGAATTTTTCGAGGCCCTCGAGCATCAGCACGCGTTCGAGTTCCTTGTTGTCCACCTTGTCGTCGATGTCCTTCAGCACGGCGTCGGGCGGGAGCTTGTCGACCTGCTTCGTGTAGGTCTTGTTCAGCTTATCGATGGCGGCATTGGTGGCGGGGGGATTGGTCTGGATGTCGCTGCCTGCCAGCGCTTCGACGTACTTGTCGGGCGAGTCGGTCGGCTTCTTCGTGCCAGTGCTGGCGAAGACGATCTCCTGCTCAAGCGGCAGCTTCTCGTCGGCCCAGAACTGCTGGTTGAGCTTCCACAGCCGCTTCACGTTGACGATGCCGACCTGGCCCTGCGCTTCCTTCGACAGCGACGGCACGTGCTTCTCGGTGTAGACGTCCACGCGCGAGACGAAGATCGAGTACACGCTCTTGAACTTGCTCTTGTCGGCCAGCTTTTGCGCGCCGCGCCAGATGTTGTCCCGCGCGATCGTGTATTGTCGCTCGGAGAAGATCAGCGTCACGTTCAGCGGAATGCCCGCTGCCGCGAGGGACTCGATCGCGTCGAGGCCGGCGGGAGTGGCGGGCACCTTGATCATCCGGTTGCCCCGGCCGGCGCCCCATTTCTTGCCGAGTTCGACGTAACGCTTCACGCGCTCCTCGTGGGGGAGCGCGAGGTCGAAATCCTCGATCAGCGGGTCGAGTTCGAAGCTGACGTAGCCGGTGTTGCCGCTGGTGTTGTCGAAGATGGGCTTGAAGACGTTCTGCGCCTCGGTGACGAGCTGGTCGGTGATCGCCCAGGCGACGTCTTCGTCGCTCAGGCCCTTGTCGAACAGCGCCTGCATGCGGTCGTCGAACCGGCCGGTTTTCACCAGGTCGGCGACGATGATCGGGTTGCTGGTCGCGCCGACGGCGCCGGCGGCGAAGTTCTGCTGGACAAGGTCGGGATCGATCGAGTCGAGCCACAGCTTGGTGCCCGTGGCGATCAGGGATTTCAGTGACATGGCGGTCTCCGCGTATGGGTTGGATAACGAACGCAAGATTACACAGGTTTCGCTGTGCCGGATAAAGCTTAATCTGCGAAATCCTACGCACTCTGTGCGCGCGCGATCGTTCGTCTTTCAGACAAGCTTGACGAGGTTGTCGCGATGCACGACCTCATCGTACGCGCGTTCTTTTAGCATGGCGCGCACCTCGGCGGATTTCCGGCCGCGGATGGTGGAGAGGTCGTCGGAGGAATAGTTGGTTAAACCGTGCGCCAGCTTTCGGCCGGCCTCGGTCTGGATGGCGACGACGTCGCCCTTCTCAAATTCGCCTTCGATCCTCGCGATGCCGGCGGGCAGCAGTGAGACGTTGCGGTCGACGATCGCCTTGGCGGCGCCGTCGTCGACGATAATCTGGCCTGTCGGGCGGGCGGCGCCGATCCACCGAGCGCGGCTGCTGGTCCGGTCTTTTCGGCGCGGGAGGAAGAGCGTTCCGAGCTCTTCGCCGGCGATCAGGCGGACGAGGACGTTTTCCGATCGCCCGTGCGCCACGACCAGCATTTCGCCGCCGCGGGTCATCATTCGGGCCGCCTCAAATTTGCTGTTCATCCCGCCTTTGCCCAAGGCGCTCTTCTCGGTTCGCACGAGCGCGGCGGCGTCCTCGGCCTTCTCGACCGTGCGGACCGACTTGCCGGCGGCGTCGAGGACGCCATCGACGTTGCTCAGGATGACCAGCAGGTCTGCCCGCAGCGCCACCGCGACGTTGGCGGCGAGGATGTCGTTGTCGCCGAAGCTGATACGGACGATCTCGTCCGTGCTGATCGTGTCGTTCTCGTTGATGATCGGGATCGCGCCCAGCGTGTGGGCGGCGTGGATGGTGTTGCGCAAATTAAGAAAACGCTTGCGTTTGTCGATGTCCTCGCGCGTCAGCAACACTTGCGCGACGTGAAGCGAATGAGGGCGAAACGCCTCGGCCCACACGTCCATCAGCCTTCGCTGGCCGACCGCGGCGACCGCCTGAAGCTGCGCCAGGTCGGTCGGCCGTTTGCCCAGGCCCAACTGGGCCATGCCGGCGCCGACCGCGCCGGAGCTCACCAGCGTCACGTTGATATTGCGGGCCCGCAGTTCCGAAACCTGGCGCGCGATCTGCACGATATAGGCGGCATCCAGCCGCTTGGCGGCATCGGAGAGAACCTGCGTGCCGAGTTTGACGACGACGGACTTTACGTTGGCGAGAGTGCTGCGCATGGATGTTCAGAAGGGACGAGGCGAACTGGACGAACTCGCGGCGGCGGCGCCGATGAGGACGACGAAGAAGAGCACGTACAAAAGGATGACGGCGACGGTCAGCGCGGTCCAGAGGTATCCCATGATCAGCCCCGCCAGCGCCATGCCGTCGCCGGAGCCCTGACCGCGTCGGATCTGTCCTCGCGCCATATGGCCGAAGATGATCGCCAGCACGGACGGGATCACCAGGCACCCGCCCACGATGCCGACGATGCCCAGAATCATGCTCGCCACCGCCATGCCGTTGGTCGGCTGGATTTGCGGGGCATGCTGATATCCGACGTATTGCTGTTCCTGCTGGCCGCCTGCCGGCGTCGCGTAGGCCGGAACGAGATCGCCTGCGGTGGGCTGTTGCGGTTCTTCCACTACGCCCTGAACCACCGGCGGGGCGAACAGTTCTTTCAATTCCGGCACGGTCTCCGCCGGCACCCAGCTTGGCAGGCCATCGCGCCAGACGAGCGTGGCAGGGGTGATTCGCGCTTCGCGAAGCTGATCGAGCGCGACCGGGCCGTACTGGTTGGCGCCGTTGTCCGAATAGTAGTATTGCACCGAGTTCGCTCCCTGTCCGGGCAATTGTCGGGAAAAAGCCCGGCGGATCAACGGACGAACCGCCGGCTATTCCACCGGCACGGTCGTCGGCATTTTCGGTATCATCGGGAACGGCCGGGGCTTGAACGTCGGCGCCGC
>JBBCIV010000090.1:0-10526 GCA_037189665.1 Phycisphaerae bacterium
GAACCTCGCAAAAAGAAAGCCCCGACCAAGTGGTCGGGGCTTTCTTCGTTTGGTCGATCCCCGTTAGAAGAAGCTGTTTCAAAACATCGTGGCACGGGTTGTCAACCCGCGTCTTGTTGTGCAGGTCGAGTTGAAGACACGGGTTGAAAACCCATGCCACTAGGCCGATATGTGTCGCAACGAAGGATTTTGAAACAGCAGCGCCGGAGGTGCGAGCGCATCCGCGACGATCACGTCCACTGCACGAAGATCATGTAAAGAAGCCATACCCCCGCCGCCACGCCGATCATCGCGGCGATGATCCAGAGGGTGATGCCGACGGCCTCGCGCGGGATCTGGTGAACGTGTTGGCACTTGATCGTCTTGTAGACCACCGACACCGCCGCACACAGCGGGACGATCAGCCACACCCAGTAATCCCAGAGCGGCAGCGGATGCAGGAACAGCGTCGCCAGCGGAGCCGTCATGATTCGGCTCCGTGATCGCGGCGCGGGTGGGCGGCGCGGTAGGTGGCGTCAATGATCACCAGCAGGTTCAGCATGCCCGCGACAGCGGTATACAGCGTGCCGATGTCGAAGATCCGAGCGGTCGACGGCCGCACGGGCGGTTCAGCCGTGCCGGCGGCGATCGAACCCCACGTTGCCAGCACGTTCGCCGGGCCCGCCATACTCTGGGCGATATACCACGGCTTGTACATAATCTCGCCGAAGAAGTTCGCCTGCAGCCGCCACGTCTCCACCTTGTTGATGGTCACCATGCGCGGCTTGCCGTCCGGGCCATACCCCGGCACGTCGATCACGCGAATGCCGCCGATCAGAATGCCCGCGATGAAGGTGAGAAAAATGGCGACGCCCGCGATCAGCGCCCGCTTGCGCTCGCCGATGAGGTAATATCCGAGCCCCGGGACCAGCCAGCCGGCCAGCGCGATCAACGGCGTCGGAACATGTCGCACGGCGGTTTGGTTCATCGAGCGGCGATACTGTATCCGCGTCCCGCAAAGTCACAAGGCGCACGACGCGGACACCGCCAACGCCCGCCGGCGCGTGCTCCGCACGCCGGGATGTGCTAGACTCCGGCGCATGGCCGAAGACATCCGTAAGTTGCTTGTCCCCGGAACCCGGGTGCGGATCACGCAGCAGATCGTGGCGCGCCACTACGCATTGCCCGCCGTTGTTGAGGGAACGATCGTGTCGTTCACGCAGAAGCCGACCGGCTCGTGGTTTGCCCACAGCCGCGATGACCGCCTCTGGCTCGACCGCATCGAACTCCGCAAGCCCGACGGCGAGATCAGCGTGCTGAACCTGGACGACTACGCCAACGTCGAGATCATCGAATCCGCCCCGCTCACCGCCGCCGCCGGTCACTGAGATGCCGATGACCCCGCCCATGGTCGGATCGTGGCAGGTCCGCATCGTCGCCGCCCGGCCGTACGCCATCCACGGCGACCACTACTTCGAGTTCGCCATCGCCCAATTGAACGCCCCCGCCAACGCCCCACCTGAGGCCGTTCTCCGTGCCCCCGTCCACGCCTTTGCTGTGCCGCCCGAGGAAAACCAAGCCGTCGAAATCACCTTCCTCATGGGTCAGGTGACGGCCGTAAAGCCGCTGGTGGATTGACGGCCAGCCCCCATCGGACTTCCCCTTTCCGAACGAAATATCCAAATATCCAAGCCGAACGGCCCCGGAATCAATCCGGGGCCGTTTTCGTTCGCTGCTTGAGATGACGCGCGGCGCGCGCGTTCGTCAACGATCAATCATCGTCGTCGAAGTCGTCGTCTTCGTCGTCGAAGTCGTCGTCATCGTCGTCGTAGTAATCGTCGTCTTCCTCCTCATCCTCGTCATCGTCTTCATCTTCGTCCTCGTCGTCTTCGTCGTCGAGGTCGTCTTCATCGTCGTCGAGGTCGTCTTCCTCCTCCTCGTCGTCTACGTCATCCTCGTCTTCGTCGAGGTCTTCTTCTTCCTCGTCGTCTTCGTCGTCGATGATCTCGTCATCTTCCTCTTCGGATGCCTCGTCCTCGTCATCTTCATCCTTGGCGCGCTTGGCGGCCTCGGGCTGAAGCATGGCGTCGAGGCTGAGACGGCGAAGAGACGCCAGGAGCGTATCGACGTCCGACGCGTGCGGCGGGGTGATCGCGATAGGTTCGAGCAGAGCGTTCATGTGGATTCCGATGTCTGAACTGGCCGCTTATACACCGATCGAGTGCGGCAACAAACTCCTGTCGGTGCGGGACACATCGTCCCGTCACCTGCACCAACCTTTTTGGCCGGTTCGCGGGTATTGAAACGGGTCGATCTGACATGTCAAGCGCCGAAGCGCGATCTTCTGCATCAATCATGTCACATCGACCACTCGGCAGCGCGGCAGGCTGTCGAGAAACAGCGGGCCGTAGCGCTTCGATCGCACGCGATTATCGAGCAAAACGACGATGCCCTTGTCCGTGCGACTGCGGATCAGCCGCCCGAACCCCTGCTTCAATTTGATGATCGCCTCGGGCACCTGCAAATCCATGAACGGGTTCCCGCCGGCCTTGCGGATCGCCTCGAGCTTGGCCTCCAGCAGGGGTTCGTCCGGCACCGAGAAGGGAAGCTTGACGATGATCACATTGCGAAGCTTTTCGCCCTGCACGTCGATGCCCTGCCAGAATGAGCTGGTGCCGAACAGCACGGCGTTGTCGTGCGACCGAAACTGGTCCAGCAGCATTTTCCGAGTGACGTTCTGGCCCTGGACGAGCAACGGCAGCCCCAATCGCGATTCGACGTCGTACCTGAGCGCGTTGGCCGCGTCGAGCAGCATCTTGTACGACGTGAAAAGCACGAACGCCCCGCCGCCGGTCATGTCGAGATACCGCAGGATTTTTTCGCACGCCGCTGGGAGGAACCGCAGGTTATCGGATGGATCGGGCAGGTCGTTCTCGATGTACAACGTCGCCTGCCGCTCATAATCAAACGGCGAGCCGAGGTGCAGCGTCTGGGCCTCATCCACGCCGAGGCGACGCTGGACGAAGGCGAAACGGGGGTCGGGGGGAACGAAAGTCGCCCGGTCTCCAGTAGCACGGGCGTCCCGCCCGTGATCCACTGAAATGCCGTGATATTCTTCTGCAAACCGATCTTCATCGACCGACACCCACGGCCAATCAACAAGTCCCGCCTTCTCCGGATTTGCGCGGACGTACTCAACCTGCTTCGATAAATCTTCCGCATCCCGAACCAGGTGATCGTAATACTCCTCCTGCCAAACCTTTCCGTCTTCCATCGAGACTAGCTGCTTGATCCGATGCGACGTGAACGACTTGATCGAGTGCATGATCTGCGGCAGTTCATGCACGCCCAGCGGCCGAAGCACGAGGTGTACGTGGTTGGGCATGATGCACCACGCCAACAGGCGATATCGTTCCTCGTCGAAATGGTTCAAGGCGTCGCGTACGCAGGACGCGACGATGTCCCGAGCGAGAAGCCCGCTTCCCATACCGCGGTCCAGCAACTCTTGAATCTTCGAAGTGCGTTCGCGTTTGCGAGCATCATCATCGCGAATGACGCTGAGCTCCTCGCCGAGTTTTGCGAGTGCTTCGGGCGGCAAGGAGTCCGCGGTTCGGAAAGCGACCGCGTAGATGCCGCCGTTCTGCGTGAGATGCGGCAGATGCGCGCCTCGCCGAAACGTTGCCTCTGCTGACCGCTCCACGGGCGGGACGCCCGTGCTACTGAACCCCCGACGAACCGCCCTCTTTCCCTCCCCCGCCGTCGCCAGCGTGGCGCTGGTGAGGATGACGCGGGGCACTTTCGCGAACAGGTGTTGCCGCAATCCCTCCGCCACGTCGATCGGGGCGGCGTGGAGGTTGACCCGGCGCGGGGTGCGTTTGCTGACATCAAACCAGTACACGGCATCGGGCATTGACTGCGTCAGCATCACTTCGATCGTCTCGGCCATGCCGCCGACGCGGGCGGCGAGGTTGCCGATCTCGCCGATCGCCTCCTCGTCGTCCTCCATCTTCGGCAGCATGTCTTTCAGAAATTTCGCCAGGTCGTTCAGCTTCGGCGACAGGTCGTTGGGCACGATGTTGGACTCATGCACGCGCCCGTTCGCCCGGCCGTAGGTTTCCTGCCACCAGGCGACGCGATCGAAGAAGGTGTCCACCACATCCCCAAGCTCAATCACGCAGCGAATCGCGTCGTTCGCCGCCGCGCCATGCGTGCTCAGCACGCCGCTGCCCTTCCGGGGGTCGTAAAGGGCGCGAAGCTGGTATTTCACCGACGCGTCCGACAGCCGCAGCCCGAAGTGCTGCCCGGCCACGTCTTCCAGGGTGTGGGCTTCGTCGAAGATCACCGCGTCGTATTTCGGCAGGTAATTCACCCCTGCCGATCGCAAAGCCAGGTCGCTGAAAAAGAGCGCGTGATTGACGATCAGCAACTGCCCGCTCTGCATCCGCCGCTTGGCGGCCTGCCAGTGGCAGGGTTCGTAGAAACGGCACCGCTTGCCCATGCAGTTGCCCTGCTCGGCGTTGACCTTCTCCCATACGCTCGGATCGGGCAATACCGGCAACGACGTCAGCGAGCCGTCGCGGGTCGTTTCCGCCCATTCCTGGATCGCCTGGAGCGAGCCGATCTGCCCGTCGGTGTCGAACATCATGTACTGCCGCAGCCGGGCCTGGTCGAGACGACGCAGGCAAAGGTAGTTCCCCCGCCCTTTCACCAGTACCGCGCTGAACTCGTCCGGGTAGACCGCCTGGATCAGCGGGATGTCCTTTTCGACTAGCTGTTCCTGCAACGCGATGGTGTGGGTGGAGATGACGACGCGCTTGCGCGTGCGGATGACGTAATCGATCGCCGGCAGCAGGTAGGCGAACGATTTACCGACGCCCGTGCCGGCCTCCACGATGAGATGCTGCCCCACCTCCAGCGCCCGCTCCACCGCGGCCGCCATCTGGAGTTGTTGGGGGCGCACTTCGTACGCCTCGCCCAGCCGCCGGGCGATCGCGCCGCCTTCACCGAGAATGTCGTTTATGCTGGACAAATCTGAAGCTCGACGCATCACAGGATACAAACAAACACCAAATCCGCGGCATGCCCGCAGGCAAATTATTACCCGCCAGCCGATCCCGCAGTTTTACCGCGCGTCATTCATTTGATCCGAAACGCCGACTCGCTACCATCGACCGTCCAAGAGTACGTGTCCGGAGTTTCTGTTTTATGGCCCATATCATCGCTCAACCCTGCATTGGGACGAAAGACACCGCCTGCGTTGCGGTCTGCCCGGTGGACTGCATTCACCCGACCAAAGAGAATCCGACCTTCGACGAGGCCGAGATGCTCTACATCGACCCCGACGTCTGCATCGACTGCGGCCTGTGCGTCGATGAATGCCCCGTGAACGCCATCTTCCCGCAGGAAGACCTGCCGGCGGAATGGGAAGAGTTCATCGAGAAGAACGCCGCGTATTTCAAAAAATAACGCGCGCCGCTCCGTTCAATAGATCCCCCATAGGCCGCTGCGACACAGCGGCCTTTCCTTCAGGTTGATTTATACCCTGTAGGGGTATATCGTTTTGACATGGACGATGACCGCAAGCCATTGAAGAACCGCATCAACCGTATCTGCGGGCAGGTGGAGGGGTTACGGAAGATGATCGAGGAGGAACGTTACTGCGTCGACATCCTGACGCAGATCGCCGCCGTTCGGTCGGCGCTGGATGCGCTGGGCGTGTCGGTGTTGTCCGACCACGTTAAGCACTGCGTGTCCGGCGGGCCCAACCCGCACGCCGATAGCGCCACCCGATCGCCGCAGGATCTGGCGAGCGAAGTGGAAACTGTATTGAAGCGGTTCTTGCGATAGCCTGCTGTTGAAATGACCGGACGCACCTTCGGAGTTTGCCTATGTCTGCCCCCGCCCCCAGTGAATGTGTATTGAATGTCCAGGGAATGGATTGCGCCAGTTGCGTGTCGCACGTGGAAAAGGCGATCCGCAAACTGCCGGGGGTATCGAACGTGTCGGTGAACCTCGCCCTCGGCCGGGCGAACGTCGCGTTTGACCCGCGGGCAGTCGGGCCGGCGCGGATCGCGTCGGCGGTCACCGATGCCGGCTACGCCGCGGCGGTAAAAGACGAGAACACCTCCGAGCAAGCCCACGAAGACGCACACGCCGCACACGCCCGCAAATGGCTGATCCGCGGGATCATCGCCGGCGTGCTATGGCTGCCCGTCGAAATCATGCACTGGGTCCACAGCGCCCTCGGCCACGACCACGGCGGACCCGACTGGATGACCTGGCTGGCGCTGGTCAGCAGTTCGCTCGCCATTCTCCTGGTCGGCGGCGGGTTTTACCGCTCGGCATTCTCGGCCGCGCGGCGTGGAACCAGCAACATGGATACCCTTATCGCGATGGGCGCCAGCGTGGCCTACGGTTACAGCCTCGTCGCACTGTTAGGCTATCAGACCAAGCAATGGGGCGTCCTGCCGCACCTGTACTTCACAGAGGGCACCGCCTTGCTCGCGCTGGTGAGCATCGGCCACTGGCTTGAGGCGCTGGCGCGCACGCGGGCGGGCAGCGCCATTCGCGATCTGATGCACCTTGCTCCCTCCACCGCCATCCGCGTGCCGAAGCCGGAGAGCGGCGGCAAGAAGCGATCGCTCGCCATCCTCCAACCCTCGACAACGCCGGCGCAGGAAGAAGTTCCGGTGTCGGCGATCGAGGTGTCCGACCACGTTCTCGTGCGGCCGGGCGATCGGGTGCCGATCGATGGCGTCGTCGTGGCCGGCCGATCGAGCATTGACGAATCGATGCTGACCGGCGAGCCCGTTCCCGTCACCCGCCAGCCGGGCGACACCGTCATCGGCGGCACGCTTAACCAGGACGGGGCGCTAACGATCCGCGTAACGCGCGTGGGATCGGAGACGGCCTTGGCGCAGATCGTCAAACTGGTCGAAAGCGCGCAGAACTCCAAGCCGGCGGTCCAGCGGTTGGCGGACCGCATCGCGGCGGTGTTCGTGCCGGTGGTACTCGGGATCGCACTGCTGACGAGCATCGGCTGGTATACGCACGGCGTGCTCACCGAACTGCCCCCCGCCGAGATGTGGGCGAACATCGCCAAGGCGGTGTGCTCGGTGCTGATCATCGCCTGCCCCTGCGCCTTGGGACTTGCCGTGCCGGCGGCGCTGATGGTCGGCACGGGGCGCGGGGCGAAGCTCGGCATCCTGTATCGCGATATCAACGCGCTGCAGAGCGCCGAGCAGATCGACGCCGTCGTGCTCGACAAAACCGGCACCGTCACCCGCGGCCGGCCCGTCGTTGGAAAAATCTTCGTCGCGACTGATGGTGTCAGCGAAGACGACCTGCTGCGCCTGGCCGCCAGCGCCGAGCAGTTCAGCAGTCACCCGCTCGCCAAGGCGATCGTCACGGCGGCGAAGTCGCGTCAACTGGACCTCGTCGAGCCCGACGATTTTCAGAACGAGCCCGGCCTCGGCATCCGCGCCAAGTTGAACGGACAGCCCTACTTTGTCGGCAGCGAAGAATTCCTGCGTGGCACGGGTTTCCAACCCGTGGCTGATCATGGATTACAAACCCATGCCACGAAAGTCTGGGTCGCGCGCGACGCGGACGTTCTGGGCGCGATCGAACTGGTAGACGAACTCAAGCCCGACTCCGCCGACGTCGTGCGGGAATTGCAGGCGATGGGATTGAAGACCGTTCTGCTCACCGGCGACAACGAATCCGCCGCCCGCGCAATTGCAGGACAGGTGGGGATCGAGGACGTCCGCGCCGGCGTGAAGCCCGACGGCAAGGCCAACGCCGTGCGGGAATTGCAGCAGCGCGCGTCAAATCCTTCAGACAAAGCCTCCCGCATCGCCATGGTGGGCGATGGCGTCAACGACGCCCCGGCGCTGGCTCAGGCCGACCTGGGCATCGCGATCGGCTCCGGCTCGGACATCGCCAAGGAAACCGGCGGGATCGTGCTGGTCAGCGGCAGCCTGTCGGGCGTGCCGATGGCGATCCGGCTGTCGAAGGCCACCATGCGAACGATCCGCATGAACCTTTTTTTCGCATTCTTTTACAACATTATCGCCATCCCAATCGCTAGCCTAGGATTGCTTAGTCCGATTGTCTGCGCCGCCGCCATGGCGCTGAGCGACGTGACGGTGATCGGCAACGCGCTTCGGTTGAAACGCGTGAAGTTGTGACTGCGAACGAGGAGAACGCATGGAAGGGATGTCTCGCAGGATACGGGTTCGGCACACCACCACTTACCAATACCAGACGCCGGTCGAGCGCAGCGAACACTGGCTGCACCTTCGGCCGATCCACGATTGGCGGCAGCAGCTCGTCTCCTGCCGCATCTCGGTCTCTCCCGCAGTGGAATTGGTGGAGTTGGAAGACGTCTTCGGCAACTGGGCATCGCGGTGCGTCGTGCAGGGACCCTACACCGAGCTGAAAATCGAGGCCGACTCGGTCGTGGACGTGTTGGACATCGATCCCTTCGCCTTCAGCCGCAAGCCGATCAACCGGCCGAAGTTTCCGATCGCGTGGATGCCGTGGGAAACCACGATGCTCATGCCCTACCTCACGCCGCAGGAACTGCCCCACTCTCAGCTGCGCGAGCTGTACGACTACGCGATGTCGTTCGTCAACAAGAACAACGGCGACATCATGGAAACGCTGTTCAACATCAACCTCGAGTTCTTCAATAACTTCAAGTACACGCCCGGCAGCACCACGCTGGCCACCAGCCCATATGACGTGATGGTGAGCAAGCAGGGCGTATGTCAGGATTTCTCGAACCTCTTCATCACGATGGCGCGGCTGCTGGGCATCCCGGCGAGGTACGTGTGCGGCTACGTCTACACGGGCAACGTCGGCACGGCGCGGGCAGGATCAGACGCATCTCACGCGTGGGTACAGCTTTACATCCCGGACATCGGTTGGAAGGGCTTCGATCCGACCAACGGCACGCTGCCGCAGACCGACCACGTTCGCGTCGCGGTCGGCCGGCAATACCGCGACACCGCGCCCACCGGCGGGACCATTTACGGCGGCGGCGCGGGAGAGAGAATGACGGTCGACGTCGAGGTGACCGACATCGCCGCCCCCGTCGAGCCGGCTGCCAGCACGCCCCTTCCCGCGTCGCCGCTCACCGTCGGCGGGCGAAACTGACGCGGGGAGCGATGAAGCATGCACCAACGCGGTGTGCATGCCTATGATCGGGTTACCACCAGAAAAGGACAAAATCCATGCATTCCACTCGAAACGATCTTCCGCAAAACACTCGTAAAAGCGTCGTCAGCCTGCTGAACGCCCGCCTCGCCGACGCGATCGACCTGGCCTCCCAGGTAAAGCAGGCCCACTGGAACGTAAAAGGCCCCCATTTCATCGGGCTGCACAAGCTGTTTGACGAGGTGCACGACGCGCTGGAAGGCGCTGTCGACAACATCGCTGAGCGGGCCGTCCAGCTTGGCGGAACGGCGTTGGGCACCGTTCGCGTGGCAGCCAAGGCCAGTTCGCTGAAGGAATATCCGCACGACATCATCGAAGGCTCCGCCCATGTTGCGGCGTTATCCGACGCACTGGCGGCCTTCGGCAAGAGCGTCCGCGAGGCGATCAACCAGGCCGACGAGTTCGGCGACAAGGACACCTCCGACCTCTTCACCGGCGTCTCCCGCGAGGTCGATAAATATCTCTGGTTCGTCGAGGCGCACGGTCAGGCCAAGGCCTGATCGCGGCTCGTTCGAGCCCCAACAAATACCGCCCTCTCCGGCCGCGTGACAAACCGTCCCGCGGTCGGCTTGTTTTACAAAACCATTCCAATAAAAGACTTACAAACGATTATAATGAACCCCTCCTAATCGAGGCGGCATGGGGGTTGACGCGGAGGCTCGCAAGGGATTGACTATCCACACACGGCGACCGCCCGGTGAAGTTTCAACTAAGTTGAACGAAGCCGTCTGGTCGATGTGTGTAGTAGGCCGAGTTTGACCGGCCTGGAGTTTGTCAGAGAATGTTCCCCAAAACCGCTCAAGACGCCCTTAACGACGCCCTGCTTCAACAACTCGAACGGATCCCCGGTGTGACCGCCGGTCTGGTTCACTCCCCGGTTGATCCGCCGATCCTTCCGCTCGCCGGCTCAATTTCGTTCAACGGCCCGTCCCACGGCCGGATCGAAATCGTCGCCTCACGCGAGTTTACCCTCCTGCTCGCCCGCCACAGCATTGGCGGGCTGCCGCAGAACCAGGAAGACGCCAACGACCGCGCCGACGTCTGCCTGAAGGAACTGGCCCAACGTCTGGGTGAAGCGCTCCTGCCGCACCTCGCCAACGGCAACGTCGCGCAATACAGGTGGTCCAGGCCGGTGATGCGCTCGGTCGACATCGAATGCGACTGGCCGAACCTCGCCGCGTCGCGCGATACGCACCTGTTCCACGCCAACGGGCACATCCTGGCGGCCCGGCTGGTCGAGTTGGAATAATCCTTTCTCGTCGCGCGACGCAGTACGTGCAAGAACAGACGGGCGAGCGACAACACGCGCGCGGCGCTCTTGCGCGCGT
>JBBCIV010000091.1:0-4531 GCA_037189665.1 Phycisphaerae bacterium
CGGCTGGCGGGTGAGCGGGCTGGGCGCGACTCTTTTCAACGAGGAGATGTCATGTCCAAGCCGTTCTACGACCTGAGCGATACGGATCTGCTCGCGTGGTCGAACAATTTTTCGCAGCGCCTCACGGCGACGCCGGCGGCGTTCGGGATCACGGCGCCACAGGCGCTGGCGTACGCGCAGAACAACGCGTCGTTCGTTGTGGCATTGAACGCCTGGCGCGAGCCGATCACGAAGACGCCCATCGCGTCGGCCAACAAGAAGGCCGCCCGACAGACGCTGCTGATGATGGCGAAGTATCTCGTCAATAGTATTAACAGCAACCCGTCCATCACCGACGCGCAGCGCGACGAGCTGGGCATCAGGGCACGCAAGAAGCCCTCGCCCATTCCCGCGCCGAGCGTGTCGCCGCTGATCGACATCGAGTCGGTCAGCGGACGAACGGTGAGCATTCGCCTGCACGGCGACGCCGCCCGCCGCGGCCGGCCCAGGGGCGTCCAGGGCGCCGGCGTCTTCACCGCGATCGGCGAAACCGCGCCCGTCGAGATCGAACAGTGGAAGTTCGAAGGGCTGACCACCAAAACCAAGTTCGAGATCACCTTCCCCGAATCCGCATCGGCCGGCACGGTGTGGATCACCGCGAACTGGTACAACGAACGCGGGCAGACCGGCTTGGCCTGTGCGCCCGTGAGCGTGAACCTGCCGGCGTCGCAAATCGTGCCGGTGACGGCGAAGATCAAGATCGCGGCGTAGGTCGTCCACAAACGCACGGCTGGGCGCGGGAAACCGTGTTCAGCCGCTTTGAGGTGTCGCCATGTCCGAAATCATCCTGTCACCAAACGAAATGGCCGCTCGCCCGTTGCCCCAGATCGACGTGACCATCCGCCCCGGCGTGATGAGCGACGTGCCGTTTCTCGATTCGTTGCAGAAGCTGCACACGAAACAGGTCGGCTGGATGCCGACGGCGCAGTTCGAAGGCAAGATCAAGCTGGGGCATGTGCTCATTGCAGAGGAAAACACGGGCGGGACGCCCGTGCCACTGGGGTACTGCATCGGAAACGACCAGTATTTCAAACGCGATGATGTCGGGATCATCTATCAGATGAATGTACTGCCCGGAAAACAGCGCGGGCTCATCGGCGCATCGTTGTTAAAAGCGCAGTTCGAACGATCCGCTTACGGGTGCAAACTCTACTGCTGCTGGTGCGCGCAAGACATCGCCGCGAATCGCTTCTGGGAAGCGATGGGCTTCGTCCCTCTCGCGTTCCGCGCCGGCAGCGAGAAGAAATCGCGCGTTCACATCTTCTGGCAGAAGCGGATTCGATCGGGCGACACGACCACGCCGTGGTGGTTCCCGTCGCAAACGTCCGGCGGGTCGATTCGCGAGGATCGCATCGTATTGCCGATCCCACCCGGCACGCATTGGAGCGACGCCAAACCGATGATCCTGCCGGGCATTGAACTGAACGCGCCGGATGAGCCCAGGAAATTGCCATCGCCGAGAAAACCTTACGAGACGAAACCGAAGGCCGAACCAATCAAATCCACAGGACTGGACAAAGGCGGGCTGCGATTCGCGCCGGAAAAACCAGAGGAAATCGAATCACCGAAAGAGAAACCAAAGCGCGAGAAGAAAGCGAAGCCGAAGAACGACCCGCGACTTGTGGCGGCAGCCCGCGAGTTGCGCGATCGCTGGCTGGAGCAGGTGAACACGACGCCACTGTTGCCGAGCGGGAAGTATGAGGTGGCGCGCACGATCGACGATCAGACGTGCGTGGAAATGGTCGAGCCGATGAAATTGATCGCGGCGTGAGGCGGCGATCTATCAGGCAATCACAACGACACCGCCCGGCATCGTCTGCCGGGCGGTGTCGTTGTTTGCGGGGCCAACGCAGCATACGCGGGTAGCAACGTCGCCCAGCATTCGACTGAACCCGGCACCTACGGAGACCGCAGCTATGGCGATGTCGCGAGCGACCGCATGACCCCTTCGGCCTCGCAGGGGACAAGTCCCTCGCTGCTGGCCGACAAGATCAAGCAGGCGGAAACGGCCCACGACGCGCGTGGGCACGAACCGCAGGAACTTTCACGGGAGTAATTGTCATGTCTATTTCAACGATAGTGCTTGCCGTCCTTGTTGGTCTTGGTGTGCATCGAATGACCAAGTTCGCTGCCGCCAACCCTGCCACGACCATGAAGGTCGCGCTTTGGCTGAGGAACGTCTTCATCAAGTGAGGTGTGACGATGTCGTTCACTCGCGGGCGGGTCGATCCCCTCGGCCCGCCCGCTTTATGCGCTCGCATTCTCCATGTCGATCCCCCTCCGATACATCTTTGCCCGCCGTGCCCGCATGGATCACACCGGCACTATTGTCGCTCACGGTGCGCGTGTGGTCGAAGCGTTATGGAAGGCCGATCGACGACGCCGAAGCGGTGGATATTCTGCTGCGTGTCGGTCGCCTGATCGACGTGCTGAAACCTTTCCATGCTGCGCGGAGGACGAAGCGCAGAATCGCCCGTAAATACCGTGATAAAATCACACTCCCTCACCGGATTATGCGAGCGCGATCGGGCCTTGCCCGGTACAATGGCCTGGTCGCGGCGTCGCCCGCGGCAAGGCCATCACCATGAGCAAGCAGTTCGTCGCTTTCGCCCGTGTCAGCAGCCGTGAACAGGAACGCGAAGGGTTCAGCCTGGACGTGCAGGAAGAAACCCTTCAACGCTACGCCGACAAGGCGGACGGGAAGATCGTGCGGCTATTCAAGGTCGAGCAATAAGGATGAGCGTAAAACCTTCAAGGAAATGCTTGCCTACGCGAAGGCGAACGCGAAGAAGCTCGATGCGATCCTGTTCGCCAAGGTTGATCGGGCGGCTCGAAACCTGTTCGATTACGTCGAGCTTGAACGGCTGGAAAGCGAGCACGGCGTCCGCTTCATCTCCGTTCGCAACCGACCGAAGCCAATCCCGCGGGACGCATGATGCGCCGCACGCAGGCGTCGATGGCGTCGTTCTTCACCGAGCAGATGGCCGTGGACATTCGCAGCGGGATCGAGCGCCGCGTCCGTGAAGGTTGGTTCGCCAATGTTGCCCCGTACGGCTACAAGAACGTCCGCGAGAACGGCCGTGGCCATGTCGTCATGCACGAACGTAACGGGCCAAACGGTTACGCGGTTGTTCGAGTTGTTCGCCACCGGCGCCCACACGATCGACAGCGTCTGTGCGGCGATGCACGACGATGGCCGGGTCTATCGAGATTCCACGCCCAAGTTCCCCCGTGCCAGCGTCCATACGATGCTCCGCGATCGCGCCTACATCGGCGAAGTGCAGTGGAAGGGCCAGTATTACCCCGGTAAGCATCCGCCGCTGGTCGATCATGCGACGTTCTTGAAGGTGCAATCGCTCCTGGGTGTCAAGACCTACAAGCATCACGCCTCGTTCACCTACGCCGGCGGTCTGATCCGCTGCGGCTGCTGCGGCAATCTCATCACCGCCGAGCAGGTGACGAAGAAGTCTGGTCGGCAGTATGTCTATTACCGCTGCACGGTGTCGCGCTTGGGCGATCACCCGCGTCATCGCGTGACCGAACGCGAACTCGATGAGCAAATCCTCGCCGCGTTCCAGTCTATGAAACAGGATGCTGAAACCGCCGAGTGGTTCGGCGAAGTGCTGCGGGCTCGCACCAAAGACGAACGTCGCGAGACGCAGGAGCAGGCGAAGGAACTGCAACGCCAACTCACGCGGCTACGCCAGCAACAGGATCAACTTCTGAACATGCGGCTGTCGATGGAAGTCGACGAAGAACTGTTCGCACGCAAGAGCGTGGAACTCCGCGACCGCATCGCGTTGATGAAGGAACAGCTTGACGGTTTGGACGTCACTCGCGGCGAGCAAGCAGAGCACGCGGTGAAGGTTTTCGAACTCTCGCAACACCTGACTGAGAAGTGGCTTACGGCCGACTACGCCGCCAAGCGCCAAATCCTCGATATCGTGTTTTCGAACTTCCGCCTCGATGGCGTAAGTCTTTGCTACGAAATGAGAAAGCCCTTCGCGCTACTCGCGGAAGGGCTTCTTGTCTCAAACAGCGGAGAACAGTGGACAGCGTTCGAATGCTTTGGTACTCCTCGGTGCCCTGCAGGAGTTCTTCAAGGGTAACCCAGACTGGCATTAACCAGTGTATACGGGCTCCGAACCTCTCAAGGACACACCGATGAGCATGACGTCTGGCCTGCTTCGGGTATCCGCCTGGGTATCCGGTCTCGTCGGATACCCGCTCGTCTGCCGAATGTCCTGTCTTCCTGCGGTATTTTCTGCTTTCGGGGGCGGTGGCGCATCGGTGACAGCCTTCGGCACTCACGTGCCTCAGGCCACCGGCTCGCTCACGCTCGCCGCCCCCGCACGGGTGGGGTGGGAACGGGTTACCGAATGTCCTTTAACACGAGTACGTGTGTCCTTTAGAAAAGGACACAACGAGTTCTCCTACCGTCGAACTAGGGAACGAGTGAGGGAGACAGGTTGACGCAAGAGTGAAGTGCTCC
>JBBCIV010000092.1:0-14471 GCA_037189665.1 Phycisphaerae bacterium
GCTCCTCAAATTCGGCACGAAGTGCGCGATCGTACAATCCTTCATCAAGTCCCGGCCCCAATTGCTTATGCACTTCCAGCGCTGCGCCGATCACAGCGTAAGCCAACGCATCCAACTCCTTATCAGGCTCCGCGAACGGCGGAATCTCGTCATCGTAAGGCATGCCACACCTCCCTTTTCCTCTTGGCCCCTTGGCGACTTGGCGTTCACATCCTACTCCGCCTCCACCGGCCTCAATTTCAACACGTCGATGATCTTCGCCGCCGTCTCTTCCACCGCGGTTTTCGTTACGTCGAGCGTCGGCCAGCCCTGGCGGTTGAAGAGCTGGCGGCTCCAGGCGACCTCGCGTTGAACGTGATCGAGATCGATGTAGCTCGTGGCGGTCATGTTCCAACTGCGTTGGCGCGATTGTCGCACTTCCACCAGGCGCCACGGATCGATCAGAAGGCCGACGATCTTGCGTTCTTTCACCGCCAGCAGTTGCTCGGGCACGGGCGCCTCGATCGCGATGGCGACGTTGGCGGCCTTGTAGCCCTGCTGGGCCAGGTAGATGCAGGTGGGCGTCTTGCTCGTTCGCGAGACGCCAACGAGGATGACGTCCGCCTCACGCAGGCGCTCCACGCCGAGGCCGTCGTCGTGCTGGATCGTGAACTCGATCGCCTCGATGCGCTTGCGGTATTCGTCCGACACCTCGTGGAGCGCCTTCACGTTCTGCGATGCGCCGATGCCCGCCGCCTCAGACAGGAACTCGACGAAGCGGCCCGTCAGGTCGCAGCACGCGATGCCGGCGGCGGCGCAGAACTCCTCGACGAGCGTCTTGTGCTTCCTGGCCACCATCGCATGCATCACCGCCCCGCCGGCGGTGGCGATCTCGGCGAGGGCGCGATTAAGGCGATCGTCGGTATGGACGAAATTCCACGGTCGAACTGCGAACGTGCCGGAGGCGAACTGCGTCAAAAACGCCGTCACCATATGGCCCGCCAGATTGCCGGTCGAATCCGATAAAACGTGCAGCAACATGGGCCCCGAGGGCGTTTTTGCGGGTTTCAGACGCGATTTTTTCACGCCCATATCTTACAGAACCCCTTGCCGGGACGTAAATTAGGGAAATTATAGGGTTTTCTACTCATTTGGGGCTTTTCGGGTGTCGTGCGATGATGTATTCGGGGCATTTCGCACATGTACAAGCCTAGCCGCAAGATCAAACGATTCGACTTCGAGCCCGGCCGCACGGTCGGGGGGAAGTACGTCATTGAACGATTGCTCGGCTCGGGCTACGAAGGCGAGGTCTACGCTATCGTCGAAAAGGCGACCGGCATCCGCCGGGCCGCGAAGTTCTACTACCCCTTTCGCGATCCGCTCGGCAAGAGCGCCATCGTCTACGCGCGAAAGATGGATGCGCTTCGCCACTGCCCCATCCTGCTGCAATACCACCACCAGGAGATCGCCAGCGTTCAGCGAAAACGCGTGACCGTCGTGGTGTCGGAACTGTTCGAAGGGGAAAAACTCAGCGATTTTCTCTCGCGCCAGCCCGGCGGACGCCTGACGACGTTCGAGGCGCTGCACGTGCTGTACGCGCTATCGCGCGGCATCGCGCCGATCCACGCCCGAGGCGAGTATCACGGCGACATCCACGACGACAACATCATGATCCGGCGCCAGGGCATCGGCTTTGATGTCAAGCTCGTCGATTTCTTCGACCTCGGCCGGCCGACGAAAAAGAAGATCTGGAAGGACGTGCTCAACCTCGTCATGGTCTTCCACACGATCGTCGGCGGACGCGAGCAGTACGCGAAACAGCCCAAGGTGGTAAAGGACATCATCCGCGGGCTGAAGGATTCGCTCATCCTCGCCCGTTTCAACAGCGCCGGCGACATCCAGCGGCACCTGGAAAACCTCGATTGGGAGTAATGGGTGGAAAAACCCGGGAAATCGGATTACAACTTCTCCATCTCAAAGGAGCCAAGGATGGCCCGTAACCCGCTGTTTCGCCGCTTTCAACTCGTTTTTTCCGCCTCCTGCGTCGCGATGACGATGCTGGTCGGCTGTCAGTCCGCCGGTAAAAGCTCGGCCGACCTGCTGCCAGGGCCGAATTTTGCCGGCCCGGTGATCGAACAGCCCGCCCGCGTGCCGCCCATCGTTACGGCAAAGGTGGAAACGCCCAAGGGCCCCACGCAGGTCAAGCCGAACAACATCCCCGCCGCGTGGCTGCCGCTGGCGAACGCGCAGAAGCGCGAGTGGAAGTGGATCGTCATCCACCACTCCGCAACGTCGGTCGGCGGCGCTAAGCGGTTCGAACGCGATCACAAGGCCAAGGGCTGGGACGAACTGGGCTACCACTTCGTGATCGGCAACGGCACCGAAAGCGGCGACGGCGAAGTCGAGGTCGGCGGACGCTGGCCGGCGCAGAAGCACGGGGCCCACGCCAAGACGCCCGACAATCAGTTCAACGATCACGGCATCGGCATTTGCCTCGTCGGCAACTTCGAGGAGACCCGCCCCACCGCCAAGCAGATTGCCTCGCTCAACAAGCTGGTGGCCTATCTGGCAGACCGCTACGGCGTGCGTCAGAGCGACATCATCACCCACAAGATGACGGGCAAACAAACCGATTGCCCCGGCCGTAACTTCGACGTGGTCGCCGTCCGCGCCGCGGTCGCCAAGCAACGATCTGCCTTGGCGGAAGAGCCTCCTCGCAACACCGGCGAGCTGATGCAATCGGCGTCGCGATAAGAAGCTGTTTCAAAACGCCGTGGCACAGGTTTTCAACCCGTGTCTTTTTGTTGCGCAGGCGGGTTGAGAGTGGAATGATGGTTGGCGGTGCCCATCCATGCCAAGGCAATCCCAGTCAGGCGCGATGCGAACGTGGATTTTACCGCCGACGGGCGCAGGAGTTATGCGTAAAATAGCAAGCGGGCAGAGAGCGCCCGGCCACGAGGGCCGCCGATATCGAGCCTGAAAGTAAAAGGGGGAACTCGATTGATCCATGATTTGAACAAACGAACCCAACTGTCGTTTTGGCAGACGATGAAACACGCTCCCGACAGCCACATTTTCTTTTCTGCCAAACGAACCCAATTTTTCTGTAAACCATTTAAAAATAGCGACTTAAAACAACGCCTACGAACGGCCAGCTCAACCGTTGCCTTTCCCTAATGTGCATTTGCCTGACGAGGGGATGAAAGGTTGTTGGCGTTGTCGTTCCTCGTCGCCGTTTCCGGGGTAATCGACGCTGCGCTTGCTCGCAGATTCGGCCGCATTTGCTGTTTTGACAGGCAGTTGCGCGGTATGGTGGTGCACGTCATGTTCACTGGAATCGTCGAACGAACCGCCGAGATTCTGTCCGCCCTCGATCATGATGGCGGGCGAAGGCTCGTCGTCGCCAATCCGTGGGACGACCTCGTCCACGGCGAATCGGTCGCGTGCAACGGCTGCTGCCTTACCGTCGCGCATCTGGAACCCGACAAGGTGCATTTCGACCTTATCCGCGAGACGCTGAACCGCACGAACCTGTCGCTGGTTCATCCCGGCGACAAGATCAACGTCGAGCGCAGCTTGCGCGCCGGCGGCCGGATCGACGGGCACTTCGTGCAGGGGCACATCGACGCGATGGGCGTGCTGGTTCACAAGGTCGCCGCCGACCATGAATGGCGGTACACCATTGAGGCCCCGGAAAGCCTGGTGAAATACCTGGCTCCCAAAGGATCGATCTGCGTCGATGGCATCAGCCTCACGATCGCCGGCCTGAACGACCGCCGATTCGATATCGCGTTGATCCCGACCACGCTCGAGATCACCACCATCGGCCGCCGCGAGCCGGGTTGGCCGTTCAACCTGGAATGTGACATGATTGCGAAGCAGATCGTGACGTTTATGGAGTTAAGAGAAATGTCGAGCGTCAAATGACGAATGTCGAATGAAACGCGGCCTGCCGTTCATTCGACACTCCACATTCGACACTCGACACTCAGCTATGCACGACCGCCCCACCATCGCCATCAGCATGGGTGACCCCGCCGGGATCGGCGCGGAGGTCATCGTGAAGGCGCTCAGCGACCCGTCGCTGCGCCGGCGGGCGCGGTTCATCATCTACGGGATGAACGAAATCCTGCACTACGCCGCCGACCTGTCGGAGCTCGACGTTTTCTGGTGGCGCGATTCGTTCAACGGCAAACTCCGTCACTACGGCCATGATGTGGTCGTCGTCGATTACGACGACTTCGACGAGTTCTCCCTCCTCGGCAACACCATCCGCGGCCCATCGAAGATCGGCGGGCAGGCGTCGATGAAGTTCTGCCTCGACGCAATCGACGCCTGCAAGCAGGGCATCGCCGACGCGATGGTGACCGCCCCCATCGCCAAGGAAAGCTGGCACCTCGCCGGCCACAACTATCCCGGCCACACCGAACTGCTCGCCGAACGCACCCAGGCGCGACAGCACGCCATGATGTTCGCCGGCGGGCCGCTGAAGGTCATCCTGGCGACCGTTCACATCCCGCTGATGGGCGTCTGGGGCCGGCTCAACATCGGCGCGGTGTTTCATCCGATCGAGCTGCTGCACAAAACGCTGGTCGAGTGGTTCGACATCGAAAAGCCGCGCATCGCCGTCTGCGGCCTGAACCCGCACGCCTCCGAGAACGGCGCGTTCGGCGACGAGGAAGAGCGCATCATCTCCCCCGCGATCCTCATGGCCCGCGAACAGGGCATCGACGCCACCGGCCCCTACCCCGCCGACACCGTCTTCCTCGCCCACCGCGACGGCAAGTTCGACGCTGTCGTCGCGCTCTATCACGACCAGGGCCTCATCCCCGTCAAACTGTTGGCGTTCGACAAGGCCGTCAACCTCACCGTCGGCCTGCCGATCATCCGCACCAGCCCCGACCACGGCACCGCCTTCGACATCGTCGGCCGCAACCGCGCCAACCCCGGCTCCATGCGCGCCGCGATCGACCTGGCGATCGACCTGGCGATCAAGCGCAAACAGCACGCAGAGAAACCGCAGATCAACGCGGATCAACGCGGATGACGACCGCGTCGTCGTGAGCGTGGTTGCGCGCGGTCGCTTTATGACCTCACGCGTTCGATGCTCGTCAGCACGTCGTCGTCATCGACGTATGCGATATCATTTCCGTCGCCGCCATCGATCATGTCGTACTGCTCGTTTGACGCATGGAACGTGTCGCGTCCCTTTCCGCCGAGCAGCAACGACGTGCCTGCCGACGAGCGGATCGTGTCGTCGCCGCTCCCGCCGTCGAGGGTGGCGAAGCTCTTCTGTCGCGAGTCGATGAAGTCGTTGCCCGGGCCACCGGCGATATAGCTGTGGGTCGTGGTGCGGGTGACGATGACATCATTGCCTTCGTTGCCATAGATGAAATCCGTACCGTTGCCCATGTTGAGATAGTCGTCGCCCGATCCACCGCTCACGCGATCGTTGCCGTGATTGGAGGTGAAGTGGACACCGATCGTGGTATTGAAGATGGCATCGGTGTTGAGACGCGAGGTATGAACGTTATAGCTGCCGCCGGTGAGGCGGAGCGTCAGGCGGGGCTGATTGCGAATGTCGGGATTGAGATACGACATCTGGTAGGGGCTGCTGACCATGATGCTGTGCTGGCCCGCCCCGCCGCGAATCGTCTGGGCGGAGACGACGCTGCCCCGCACGTCGCTTCCGCCGTTGCCAAGGTTAACGCCGCTGGCGTCCACCGAAACGACATCGCCGTCGGGTCCGGCTTCGGCCGTGAACTGGAAGCTCACCGGCCGCTCGTTCTCCCGCACGTCCAGCGGCAGATTCGCGGTGCTATAGAGCGTATCGTCGAGGATGTTCATCAGTACGACAATTCGCGACACCCGCTCGGTCACGCGGAGGATTACTTCTCCGTCGCGCTGGATCACCACGCGCCGGCCGTTGCGCGAGATGACGAAATCCTCGCCCGCGTTCAGGCTTGCAATGCGGATCGATCTGGTGATCGCGTCGTACTCCGCCGCCACCGGCTCGACGAGCCGCACAATGTGATAGCCAGAATTGACGTATTGCCGGCCCTGTGAATCGATGATCGGGTTTTCACGCGGATAATAATCCACGCCTGGCGGGACGGGATTGCTTTCGACGAGGTCGCCGGCAAGCGTATACGTCACGATTGACTGGTCCAGGCGGAAAAGAATGTTTCCGTCCGCATCGAAGCCCGCGATCATCGCGTAGTTGTCGTCAAAATCGATTGCGCCGCCGTCACCGAAGGAGGTGTCGAGCGTGCCGTCAGGGGTGATGCGTCGGAAGACGTGAGGCGTGCCGCCGGTGACGTAGTTCGGCTCGTAGTCGGCGTAGACGATTCCGCCGGCCGGATCGAAGCGGTAGCGAACCGGGTCGTTGTCGTTATCGCGTGAGTTGGAGATGTACGGCTCACTCCCGGCGGGCGTCGTGAGCGATCCGCCTATGCCGAAGTCGGGATCGGCCTCGCCCGCGCTCGTGAACCGCGCCGCCATCAGCGTGTCTTCACCGAGTTGGCCGGCGACGAGAATGCGTCCGTCCCTGTCGATCGTGATTCGCGGCGCGGTGTCGCGCCAGTGGTCGACCGGTCCGACCTTCGGTTTGACGTACGCGAAACCGCCCTCGCCAAACGTCGGATCAAATCGCCCCGTCTCGCTGGTGCGGACGACGACCGTCACGCTGGCAAGACGGTTGTCCGCGTCCGCCGGCCTTGCGCACCACACGTTCAGCAACAGGTGCGCGCGCCCCAGCGAATCGACCGCGACGTCTTCGACGATCACCGCGCGCACGCGCTGGCCCGCCACCGGCGCGACCGGAAACGCGATCGGCATGCGTCCGTTCTTGCCGAACGCCGGATCGGGATTGCCGTTGGCGTCGAGACGGTGGATCGTTGAGGAGAACACGTTGTTGTAGGGAACCCCATCCGGGTCATACCGCTGGGCCCAGATCGCGCGGCCCAGGTGATCGAGCACCACGTGCCCGCGCCCGCCGTCCGTCTGGCGCACGCCCGCGCCGCCGGAATAGCTCCGATCGACCACTCCGCCAGTGCTTAGGCGCTGCAGGTAGGAATACTGTTGAACCCGCGCCCCGCCGTTGTCCGTTCGCTGCACGATCGGACGGCCATCGGGCTGCAATCCGACGATCGTGTAGATCACGCTCCCGCCGGTCGATCCGACAAAGCCATCCTCCCCAAACGTCAGATCCGGCGTCAACGCCGCGAGCAGCCGGCGCGCCTCAAGCGATTCGACCCATCGTTTCGACATGTCTCTCATCCTACGCAACAGACGCCGCCAATGCCTGCGACCTGTCGGCGCGGCGGTCGAATAATGCAACTGGCGATCGGGCCGTGCCGACTGTAGGTTTTAGAGATGCGATCGACGGGGAACCACATCGACTCTCTCGAACCCCGCCGCCTCATGGCGGTGACGCCGGCCGTCGTGCTGCTCGACGGCAACGTCCTCCGCATCGGCGGGACCGACGCCGCCGACGACATCGCCATCGCCGCGGGGCGCGTGCAGTTTCAGGTCCATGCGAACGGGCAGGTCCACGCCTTCAACACCGCCGACGTCCGACTGATCCGCATCTCCGGCGGTCGCGGAGACGATTCGATCATCGTCAGCCCCAACCTGCCCATCCGCACCGCCATCGAAGGAGGCCCGGGGAACGACCGGATTGGCGGCGGCGGCAACAACGACACGATCCTGGGGCAGCAGGGAAACGATACCCTCGTCGGCAATGAGGGGCACGACTACCTCGCGGGGGGAGAAGGAGACGACCATCTGGAAGACGACAGCGCGTTGAACGCGCTGCACGGCGGCCCCGGGAATGACAGCAGCCGGACACCGGGGGAGTTCGTCCTGTACTCGAGCGGCATCGAGAACATCGACAACGGCAGCTATCAGTGGGACGCCCGCGTCACGGTTTTCCGCCGCCACGAGAAGCTGCTCGTGAGCTTCGAGGCTTATCAGAATCCCGAAAATAGCTATCGCTTCACCGGCCCGGCCCGCCTCGATGATGGATCGGCGTACCTGCGGCTGCGCAACGACGTCGATCCCAACGCAAACACCGGCGCCGACGGCGGGAGCGCTGGGTCATTTCGAAACGTTACCGGCGCCGACGGCGTCCGCCTCAGCCTGACAACCAACGTGATCAGCCTGTTCAACGATCACCGCGAACGGTTTACCGCCTTCGTGCTGCTGCTGCCCGGCTGGGACCAGTAGAACGCGGCCGGCGCGTCCCTGCCTCACGCCGCCGTGCGTTGGGTGGTGGCGTTGGAGGGCAGGATCGACCTGGGCGCGCGCCCTTCGGCATGCCGAGGTTGACGCTGAACAGCGCCCAGTCCCCCACGCAGGTCGATCGTTCGGCCCGAATTCGGCACGTCGCGACGGCGGTGCCGGGCGGGATGGTTCCGTCGACGAACGTCTTCTTGCCCGTCCCGCCGATGAACTTCAGTTCGCCGTGTGGAGGCGTCGCCAGACCTGGTAGATCGTTCCCTCGCTGCCGCGCGGGTTTTTACATTCCCATGTCAGAGTGAGCGAGCCGGTCGCCTGGAGCTGAACGGCGAACCGCGACGGCAGGCCCCGGTCCCACCCGCCGATCCCGCCGCCCGAGCCGTCCCTCTCACCGCCCGCAGCGGCGAGGCGGGAGACAGAAGAGCGATTGCGAGCCGCCTTACCAGACATCGCCACGCCGTATCCCTTGACACGCCAACCCGCACACGGAAACAATCACGGTATGGAACGACCGACATGTCGACATGCACCGCCAGTTAGATGAACCTCTAGTTGGCAAGAGAAGACATTATCATGAAATTGCTGACAACACTTGTCGTTGCGATCGTGCTGGTTACGGCGGCGACCCTGTTGGCCAACGTCGTTAGTCACCGAGTTACGCTTAAGCATATGAAAGGCGATGTCCTAGTCGTCGAGCGAGAGGACGGCACCGGTTTGTCGATGGAGCAGGCTGGCACTGCAAGTTTGGAAGTGCGCACGGACGGCGACGGAAAGCCAATCGAATTCTCGGTTGTCCTTGGACCGATGATGTACTGGGATCTTAACGGCGATGGGACCATTGATGCCCGCTACAATAAAGCCACCCGGAAACCAGCCATCTGGATTGAAGATAAATGGCTTGAAGTGCAGAACACGAAGGACGGGTTTTCATCTCGTGAAAAACGATCTGCCGATGGCACAGCCCGCTATGCCTTCCAAGACGGCCATTGGGCCGTTCGCTAACCAACCAACTATGGATTTCCCCCCGCGTCAATCGCGAAACCATTGTGCAGGTTGGCATGATCCGCCCGCGACGAATCTCACCCGGCGGCTACGCCTTCCACGTGCCGGACTCGCCGCACGTCGCACACCTGAAGGCGGACTTCCCCGGCTCAAGGAGGCCGTGGTAAACAATGGGGGCGCCGCACTTCGGACATCTGCCATGGGCCGTGCCGTCCTCCCGTTTTACGAGCCATACGGGGAGTTTTCGATGGCGAATGCAATGAAGGATCAACCGAATGATCGACATGATTTCCCCGACAACATGGTTTCGCCAAAAAAGGATGGAGCGGCCAGCAGTGGTCAGTTCTCCCAATATTGATGGCCCTTCGGCGCCGGCGATTTGAAGCGAATCCAGAGGCCCATCTGCGCGATGCGCTCCAGATTAGTCATGACCTGCCCGTACGTCGTGCCGAGGATCTCGGGCGAATCGAGAATGAGGATGGTCTGGCGCAGCCGTTTAGCGTCCTGCAAAAGCAGGTCCAGCTTTTCGGAATCGTCGGGTCCGCTCGGCATGGTTGTCGCTCCGTTTCAGGCACCACATATTCCTCAGAAGAACCCAAACCTTGACAAGCAAGTTCCTCTACGACAATGATCACGACAGAAGTCGCGGGCATGCAAATTTGCGATGTTGATTTGGTTAATCACTGGTTATCCGACTGAGGCAATACGCATGAGTGTGATCCTCGTTGACCTCGTAGACGAAAAACACAACCTCCAAATCAACTGGTGGAATTGGCGGCCCATTCTAGCGTTTTTGCTTGAGGCCGAGTTGATAGATGAGGATCAATTCAAGCGAATGGGTGCGAACTGTTGCGGTGGCCAATTGACATCATCGCAGGCGAAGAAAGCCGCTGCTTTCCTCGAGCAGGAGGTCATTCTTCGACTTAGCGACGGCGAGCAAATTCACACTAACGGCAAAGTGTCAATCGCGCCCGTCGAATCAAGGCCGGTCTCCTCGCTAAGTTCGCATGAGCTCTATGCAACCCATAAGTCTTGCCTCGAATCATTCGTGGCGTTCTGCAATGCCAGCAACGGGTTCAAGGCGCTCTGAATCAGCAGCCCGCCAGATGAATCACCAGTAATGCGGCGAAGGGATACGGTTGAAGTTCTTCACAAGCGAATGGTGGGCAGGTTGCCAAAGCCGCGGCAGCGACGGCGACAGCAGCGATGCATTCAAGGCGTTTGAAACGCACGCCAAGATCATTCGAGATCGGCTGACGCCTGAGTTGCGAGCGCTGCAAGAACATGTTTCGCTTCACGACGCCAACCTCGTTGCGCTATCGGTGTCGTTGGAAAGGCAAGTGGCGGCGGTCACGCTGAAACTTCGCGATGGAAGCGACCTGGAACTTCGGTACACGGGGTTGACGGCCTTCGAGTCATTCCAAACGCCCGACCAAGCCCTCGCCGGCCCCGGCGGATACGGCGACCTTGGCTACGACGAGATCGACGTGCTTGAAGGCGGAACGTTTGAGCATCGCATGCTGTTCTCCAGCAGCATCGAGTTGCGGTTCCGATTCGCGTCCCTGAAGCTACGGCAGCCGACCGCGGAATAACACGACTGTAAACCTTGCCCCGTTGAATGTTCTGGTAAATTGAAGGTCCGCCGGCGCGGTGCCGGCCCTTGAACGTTGGACCGTTATCCTATCCGACGGGGCTATCAGCATGTCAGACGAGCCGCTCTTCATGGCGATTGCCAAACGCGACCCGGCGTTTCAACAAACGGTGCGGGACGCCCAAGCGTCGCTGCCCGAGTTCCGCCGTCTGCTGAAATCCGAGGGCGCCGCCGACTGGTATCCATGCGTCAAAACGCGAATCACAGTTGGCGAAGAGAGCGCGTTCATCTGGCTCAGCGTCGTGCAGGCTCTGCCTTCAGGCTTCATCGCCAGCGTGTTCGAGATTCCCGCGGCATTCAGCGGCGTGCAAGTTGGCGACCGAATCAACGTGTCGGACGACGACCTCGTGGATTGGATGATCAACAAGCACGGGGAACTCCACGGCGGATTCTCATTGCAGTATCAGCGGTCCAAACTCCCGCCAGAAGAACGCGGCGAATTTGACCGATATATCGGCGTTTCGAAGTACGCAGAACCGGGCAACCCGGCCGCCCGTCCAACCCAATGAACCGACGGATAGAAGCAAATGACTCCTACCGTTGCATCAGGCTCTTGCTCAAAAACGCTGACACTTCCCCAACCAGTTCCGGCGACAACGGAAGGGACGGATCTGTATAGGTCACGCTCTGCTCCGCGATCGTCGTGCCGGCGGTCGGCTTCAGAACGTGGTTCATTCCGTCGATGACGCACAGCCGAGCGTCCTTCTTTGCCAGCGTCAGGCGCCTCGCTTCGTCCAACGGCGTTTGCAGGTCGGCGGCGCCTTGGACGACCATCACGGGAATTTCAAGGCGGGCGATCTCCCGCGCGGGGTCGTACTTGAAGTAAGAGATCAGGTATGGCTGCACGCTGGGACGAAACAGGACGAACAACGCTTTAGGCGGGTCGGCCACTGTACGGCCGGCCGACAACTCGTCGAGGATTCGGTTGACCTGCGCTCCCAATTCCTTCGGAAGATTCCTCTCCAGTTGCCAACGAAGAACCTCCGACGCCGGACGCCCGCAGCCGGCCAGCGAGATGAAAGCGTCGGCTCCCCCCTGCCTGGCGGCGAGCATTCCAACGAGGGCTCCCTCGCTGTGACCGGCAACCGCAACACGCGAGAACCGCCGATCTTCGCGAAGCAACTTGATCCATTCGACGACGTCGTCCACCAGCATCTCGAACCGAAAATCCTCTTCCTTCGGCCCGGCCGCGATGCTCTTGCCGACCCCGCGGCGATCGTAGCGAAGCACGGCGATACCATTGGCGGCCAAACCCCGGCCGAGCTGCTTCAAGCTGTCGTTCTTCAGGTGAGGCTGATTACCATCGCGATCGGTCGGGCCCGACCCCGCGACGAGGATAACGACAGGACATACATTGCCATTGGCCGGCAGATCAAGCGTGCCGTCGATCTTGCCAGTCCGAGTTTCAAGCTGGATGGGAGCTTCGCCAATGCCCGGCCCATCCGCCTCCAAGGCTCTGGCTGTCTCGCCAACGCCAAGCCCGAGAAGACCGATAGCCAGGGCGGTGAGGACGTTTGCCACCATGCCTGAAACGGTATCCGGCGGCGGCCGAGGTGTCGAGAATGCGGTTCGTTCTATTGCGAAGGTGGCAAGAGTGACCGCGTGCCACAGGTCTACGAGTACGCCGACCTGTGGCACGTCGTCCGTTGGGACACAAAGAGAGACCTTCGCTCACGCTATCCGGCTCGCGGCAACCGGCGTCACGCGCGCCTGCGGCGCAACATCACCATGCCGCCCAGCGCCAGCAGCGACAACGACGCCGGTTCGGGAATGAGGCTGGAGGCGTCAAGCAGGAACATGCGAGTGTACGCGCCCAGTGGGCCGGCACCGTCGGGGTCGTAAGTGCCGAGGCCGGTGACCCAGCCGGCATCGTTGATGCTGGCGGCCTGAAACAAGTTGAGCCAGCCGGCGGCGTCGTCCGGGCCAAGCAATGTGTTGAGGTCGATCGCCACGCCGTCCAGCCCCCACGCCACCGCACGTTGGCCGAGGAACGCGCCGGAGAGGTCATATTCCTGTGCAAACCCCACCGCGATGCCGGCGGCGTTGATGGCGTAGGCGCGGCTGGTCGTGTAACCGTTGGCATCGGTGCCGAGGTGGCCCAGCTCGGTGGCGGCCGTGCCCGAGGCGTCCCAACGCACGGCGCGAATGCCCTTGGAGACGTCCGACTCGGACTTCCAGGCATATCCCACCGCCGTGCCGGCGTCGTTGATGGCATAGGCTTCGCTGATCGTGTGGCCGTCGATGGTGCCGAGGTGGCCCAGTTCGGTGGCGGCGGTGCCCGAGGCGTCCCAACGCACGGCGCGAATGCCCATTTCGCTGCCCGACTCGTACTTCTCGGCAGATCCCACCGCCGTGCCGGCGGCGTTGATGGCGTAGGCGGCGCTGTACGTGTAGCCGATGGTGCTCAAGCCGAGGTGGCCCAGCTCGGTGGCGGCTGTACCCGAGGCGTCCCAACGCACGGCGCGATTGCCGTCGTCAACGTCCGCTTCGTGCTTTGCAGCAACCCCCACCGCCGTGCCGGCATCGTTGATGGCGTAGGCTTCGCTGAACGTATAGCCGCTGCTGTCGGTGGCGAGGTGGCCCAACTCGGTGGCGGCGGTGCCCGAGGCGTCCCAACGCACGGCGCGATTGCCCTTGGAGACGCCCGATTCGTACTTCTCGGCAGATCCCACCGACGTGCCGACGGTGTTGATGGCGTGGGCACGGCTATCCGTGACGCCGCTGCTGTCGGTACCAAGATGGCCCAGCTCGGTGGCGGCCGTGCCCGAGGCATCCCAACGCACGGCGTGATTGCCCTTGGAGACGCCCGAATCGTACTTGATGGCATACCCCACCGCCGTGCCGGCGGTGTTGATGGCGCGGGCGCGGCTGTCCGTGACGCCGCTGTCGTCGGTGCCGAGGTGGCCCAGTTCGATAGCGGCGGCGCCCGAGGCGTCCCAACGCACGGCGCGATTGCCCATGTCGCTGCCCGAGGCGTACTTGGTGGCATACCCCACCGCCGTGCCGTTGCCCGCGGTGGAAACTAGGGTAGGGAGGTAATATCCCGTTTGGGTGGTGGCGTCGTACACCGGCCCGCCGAAGATGGCGGCCGCGTGTGCCGATGACGACAGTTGAACCACAGCCACCGCAACGGCGGCGCAGAGAACGTTCCGAGTGAATTGTTTGTGCATTTTACTTCCCCTCCCATCCCCCCGGCAAGGAAGATGGAGATCGAGCCTCGATCCGCAAGCAGCCGCCGACGACACCGCCGGCACGTCGCGCCCACGTTCTACCATCACCTGCAAAGTGACGCCACAAATGGCGACTTCTTTCCCCCGTCCCGCAAAAATCACGTATAAACCCGAAAATGGGAATTTTCCTGGGAAAGTCTATGGTGACAGGATTGATATCCCCGCGCTACGCCTCAATTCTCCCAGAACAGAGAACTCTTCGGCGACGGCGTTTTGAAGCGAAACCAGATACCCATTTGGGCGATGCGCTCCAGATTTGGTCATGACTTGGCCGCAGGTCGAGCCGAGCATCTCGGGGGGATTCGAGAACGACGACGGTTTGGCGCAATCATTTGGCATCCTGCAACAGCAGGTCCAGCCTGTAGGGCGGG
>JBBCIV010000093.1:0-53723 GCA_037189665.1 Phycisphaerae bacterium
CCCCCCGGGGGCGCGCCATGCCCCCCCCGCGATCGCCGCCGACAGGCCGGCGATCGCCACGATCGCTATGAGGCGGGAGAGGAATCGTCTGCGTGCCGAGATCAACGCGCCGGGAACTGTACCGTACTCAGGCCTTGGCGCAAATCCGCCCGCCACAACCACGGCCAAGGCGATCGGCGTTACGCTCGAACATGCCGCGATGTCGGTCACCCGCATGCCGTCGCGGCTAGTTTCGCCAACAGAGGCAAGGCTGAGCGTGCAGATTGCCTGCGCGACGGCAAGCGAGGCTTTTCCTACGCCAACCCTTCGCCGGGCATCTTTAAACGATCCAAACATGCAGAGGAAAAATGGGGCGGATGGCAACGACGAGTTGTAGCAATATCTCGCGTCGATCGTTTCTTCAGTACGTGGGTTTCGGCGTGATGACAGGCGTGGCGGGCGGCACGCTCGGCCCGCTGATCCGCGAATCGCAAGCGGCCGGGCCGCAAGCACTGGTGGCGTGGCTCGACGGGGCGGGCGTACCGGGATTTGAACCGGTCGCCTACCCACTGCCGTTGCCAACGGCGCCCGTAAGCCGGGCGGCGTACGAGGTGATCGACGATCTCCAATTACCACGAGGCTTTACGTATGAGGTCCTCGCCACGTGGGGCGATCGCTTCGCCGGCGGCGTCACGTTCGGCACGGGCGCCGACTACACCGGCCTCGTCCCGATCCCCGGCACGGCCGACGAGTTCTGGCTGATCGTCAACCACGAGTACATCTCCGCCCGGCCATGGCTGCAGGGGGCGAAGGAGGTCCACGGCGCCAATCTCGTCGATGACGAAGGCAAGATCGCCGGAGTGCCGCTGCTGGGGGCGTCGATCGATCTCGTCCAAAGCGACAATCCCATCGCGCCCGAACTGTTCGCCGGCCTGCGGGCGCTGGCGACGACGGCGATGGGCGATCTGGGCGTCTCGGTGCTGCACGTGCGACGCCTGCCCAATCGCGCGATCGAGGTGATCAAGGATTCGCCGCGCCACTTCCGCATCCACGCTTTCGGCGCGATCAACACCGCCGGCGCGACGATGACCTTCACCGGCCCCGCCGCTGTACTGCTGGGCCAACCGCGCGGCACGTTCGCCAACTGTTCCGGCGCGACGACACCGTGGGGCACGTTCCTCACGTGCGAGGAAAACTTTCAGGATCAGGTGACCGAGTTCATCACGCCCGCCGGCGCCCCGCTGCCCGACGATCGGAAGAACTTCGCCGGCAACGGTGAGCCGCATCCGACAAACCTGCCGTTTGAATTTGAGGGCCTCGGCACCGCCATCGACCCTCCGCTGGACGGCCGGCAGTACGGGTGGGTGGCGGAAATCGATCCTGAAACGCGTGCGCTCGCCAAGCACACCTTCCTCGGGCGCTTCCGCCACGAGAACGTCGCCATCCGCGCCGAGGCCGGCAAGCCCCTCGTCGCCTATATGGGCGACGACCGACGCGGCGGGCACGTGTGGAAGTTCGTCTCTGAAGCGCCAGTCGTCGACCCTAAATCCAAGGCCAACTCGCGCCTGTTCGAGCGCGGCACGCTGTACGCCGCGAAGTTCAGCGAAGATTTCACCGGCGAGTGGATCGCGATCACGCCCTCCTCGCGGCTCACACGGCCCGACACACAGCGTACCGCCGGCGATCATCTCTGGCTGCCCTACCGGCCGGCCGGCGGACACATCGCCGTCGGCGGCGGCAAGGCGGCGGAGATGAGCGTAAGACGATGGTTCGGATCAATCGAGATGTTCACCGACAAGCCATTCGATGTTTGTACGCTCGGAGACCTGTGCGCGCCGCACCTCTCGGCCCACCAGAAGCAGGCAGTTCTGCTCGCCGACGCATACGTCTTCGCCAACGCCGCCGGCGCCACCCCCACCGCACGGCCGGAGGACATTGAAATCCACCCGCGCGATCACAGCGTGTATATCGCCTTCACCGACAGCACCGGCTCGGGCGACGGCTCGCCCGACAAGCACATCTTTCCCGATTCAAGAGGCGATAACTCGCGCCAGTACGGCGCAATCTACCGGCTGCAGGAAATCGACGACAACCCTGCCTCGACCCGCTTCACCTGGGGTAAGTTCGTCACCGCCGGCGAAATCTACGAGCACGGCGGCGGGTTCGCGTGCGCGGACAACCTGGTGTTCGACCCGAACGCCAACGTCTGGATGGTGTGCGACATCGGCACGCCGCGGCACAACTACCCCGTCAGCCGCAAGCTGGACGACAAGACCAATCCCGGCGGCAGCGGGTTCGTCGGCATCTTCGGCAACAACGCGATGTTCGCGATCCCGACCGCCGGCGATCACGCCGGCAAGCCGTTCTGCTTCGCGATCGGCCCGATGGAGTGCGAGATCACCGGCCCCACCTTCACCGACGACGGACAAACGCTGCTGGTAAGCATCCAGCACCCCGGCGAACTCCACGGCACCCGCGGCCGCGCCGGCGTGGAACAACCGCGGCAGGAAACGCGCCCCATGCTGCTGGCCAACGCAGACGGCAGCCCGTTTGAGCAAACGCGCACCGTTCCCCTTGGAAGCAACTTCCCCGCCAATCAGCCCGGCGCAGTGCCGAAAGCCTGCGTCGTCTCCATCCGACGGGCCGAATGAGCATGAAGAGAGCATCAGGACGGCGATCTACCTTTATTAATGCCGTCATACGTGTTGTTCCATTTTACCGTCAACTTGCTGTATCGCAGCCGCCAGAGACCGATCCCGGGCGTCATCCCCGGCTTCGTCGTGACCGGCATAGATGAACGCCAGATCGACAACGCCAACGAGCGCAAAGACCGTTCGCAGGTGCGGTTCGAGAAAGTTGTATGCGTAGTTCACGCCGCCGGACTCGTAGCCGGCGTCGCCGGTGGCGACGAGCACGGTCATCGACCGGCCAGGTGGGACCATGCCGCGGTACGGCGATTCGCCGCCGATCGCCATCTCGAACGTGCGGCCGATGCGCACGATCTGGTCGACGTACGCCTTCAGCACCGCCGGCATGCTGAAGTTGTAGATCGGCGTCGCGATCACGTATTCGTCGGCGGCGAGGAACTCGTCCACCAGCCGGTCGCTTTCGCCGAGGACCGAATGATCCGCGTACGACCGCGCCTCCGGTGGCAGGAAGGCCGCAGCGATCCAGCTGTTTTGAATGAAGCTCGGCGGCGCATCGCGCAGATCGCGCCCGACCACTCGGCCGTCGGGATGCAGGCGACGCCAGTTCTCGATAAACCGATTTCCCAATCGACGGGACAGCGACCGTTCGCCCGTGCGTGGGCTGGCGTTGATCGATAGCAGAGTGCGTGACATGGAAGACCATTCCTTTCTTCGTTTCCCGCCACGGTAAGGGTTGACCGAAGCGGTCGTAAGGGCGTACTAATTTGTGCGTACGCACTCGCAGGTATGTGATCCGCATGGCCAACTCGCGAAAAGAGATCGACACGTCCGACTGCCCCATCGAATCGACCCTCGCGATCATCGGCGGCCGGTGGAAGGTGCGCATCCTGTGGGAATTGCACCTGGGCAACCGACGATACGGCGAACTCCGCCGGACGCTGGACGGCATTTCGGAAAAGGTGCTGACGCAGCAGCTGCGGCAACTGCAGGACGACGGCATCGTCGAGCGGATCGAGCTGGGCGGCGTGCCGCCGGGGGTGGAGTATCAGCTCACGCCCATCGGCCGGGCGCTGGACCCGGTGATGCGGGCGATCGACGCCTGGCACCGCGAACGCACCCATCCACCCGAAAAAATCTGAAAACGACATTTCCCAGTGGAACTTTCGTAACATGAGGGCGTCCAAACGCGATGGAAGGACGCACGTCATGAAAAAACAGATTCCCTTGGCAGGCCTGGCGGCAATCGTGTCGGCGGTGCTGCTGGTGGGCGGGTATGTCTGGTATCGAAGCGGAGCCGGCGGATCGGTTTTCCCGGGGAGCAAACGAGGCGCGGTGGAGATCGGCGACGAAAACGCCGCCCCGCCGCCCGATCAAGATACGGCCAGCGCAAGCTCCACGACAGCCCCGCAGTTACTGCCTGGATGGAAGTCTTCTCCGACCGAACTCATGCCCAGTTCCAAGGTCGGCGTGCTGAAACAGCCCACCGGCGTTTTTCCTGGTTCGAAATCTGCGGCAGTCACCTTTGATCCTGCGCCGCCGGCGACGCAACCTCAACCGGAGAAGTGAAAAACCACCCTGCCGCGTCATTCGCACTTCGACACTCGATCCATCCTCGCATGACCGCCCCCGGCATCATCCTCTCCACCGGCCTGTCGTTCCTGTTCCTGTTTATCGTGTTCAGGCCGCTGGAGGTCACCTTTCCCGCGAAGAAAGGCCAGCCGTTCTTTCGCAGGGAATGGTTCGTCGACCTGCTGTTCTTCCTCGGCCAATACCTGCTCTGGAGCGGCGTGGTGCTGTGGGTCCTCCTGCACTTCGGCCACTGGGTGACCGACCACCTCCCGGCCGGCTTTCGCGAACGCGTGGCGAGCCAGCCGTGGTGGTTGCAGGCGATCGAGGTGATCGTCCTGAGCGATTTCTTCGTCTACTGGGGACACCGGCTGCAACACAACATCGGCTTCCTGTGGCGCTTCCACGCGATCCACCACAGCGCCGAGCACCTGGACTGGCTGGCCGCCCACCGCGAGCACCCGCTCGACACGATCTACACGATGGGCCTGATCAACCTGCCGGTCTTCCTGATGGGATTTCCTGTCGAAACGCTGGCCGGCGTGATCGCGTTTCGGGGGATGTGGGCGATCTATATCCACTCCAACGTTCGACTGCCCATCGGCCCGTTGCGCGTGCTCGTCGGCGCGCCCGAACTGCACCACTGGCACCACGACCGGGCGAAGGATGCCGGCAATTACGCCAACATTTCGCCGATCATGGACAAGCTGTTCGGCACCTACGTCTGCCCCGACCGCGAGCCCGACGCCTTTGGCATCCACGAACCCATGCCTCGCGGCTACTTCTCCCAGATGCTCTGGCCGCTGCTTCCCACGGCGATGCAGAAGAAGTGGATGCGACGCCTCCGCGAGAAAACCACCGCAACCGCCGACCACGGCACATCTATTGCCGCCGATGCCGCGGTCACGACGGTAGACGTTAACGGCCCGGCGATCACGCCCAGCGGCGGCGTACCCGCGAATATGAAAGTTAAGCCGACGCCATCCGCGAGCTGATAATAACAGGCGCGCGGCCGCGGGGAGTTCAAATCGATGCGCGCCTACGACGGCTTGGCCGATGGTTCAATTGCGAAGCGCCTTCGCTTTTGATCGATGATAATTCGGTGGTTTTGCAGCAGGCCGGATCCGATCATGTTTCGAGCGCCCGGAAAGTGCGTGGCCACGACGTGCGCGAAGCTTTGCGTGCCGATGATAACGGGATCGGCGAGCCTACGAGATTGGGTTTCGATGCGCGAGTTCACGCCTTGAGAATGGCGGCGCTGCGCGACTTCCTGGCTGCGAACCCTGCCGATCAGCTCTCGATCGAGCAAAAGCTGGCCGCCGAATCCGGTATCGACCATGAACCACGATTCGACGCCGTCCAGCGTCAGCGGAATGCGCACCGCGTTCGCACTATGCACCCCCACCGGTAATACGCGCGATCCATCAGGCGGCGGGAGCTCGCCTTTCCATACTTCGACGACGCGTTTCGGATAGTCGATCGCCAGAACCAGATCCGCGAACGCATCGCGGCTCAACAGCCCGTCCACGCCCGACGGCAGCGGCAAATCCATGCACCATGCCTGCTGGTCGCGGAGCGGCGCGTCGGCCAACCGGATCTCCTTCAATGACGCGATGCCAAGCACCCGGCGAACGGCGCCGTGCGCGTCGTATGACTTGTGATCCGATGCCACCAACGACAAACCAAGCCGCCCCGCGGCCGCCGGCGTGATCAAAGTCGTTTCTGCCCCCGTATCCAGCACAAACGCCGCCGACTTGCCGTCGATCGTCACCGGGACGATCGGCAATGCCGCATAATTCGGTGACATCGACACGCGAACCGCATCGCGCGGAACCGAAATGGACGCCGCTCCACGTCCACGATCGCCGAGCGCTATGGTTCGCGATCCATGCGCCGAGTTGCATCCGCCAGCCAGAAGAACGGCGAGCAGAGAAGGTAGAATGTCGAGAGCGCGTGGGGTCGCCATGCGAGCTTACGCCATCATCTTTCGCAGCACCGTCTGGAGGATACCGCCGTTGCGGTAGTACTCGAGTTCGACCGGCGTATCGATGCGGCAAGTGGTTTCGAAGGTCTTGTCACCCGCTTTGACGACGACGGTCTGGCCGGGCTTGAGGGTGTCGTCAACGTTGATCTCGAAGACCTCCTGACCGGTCAGGCCAAGGCTCTTGCGCGACTGGCCGGGCTTGTAGACGAGCGGGAGCACGCCCATGCCGACCAGATTGCTGCGGTGGATGCGCTCGAAGCTTTCGGCGATGACCGCCTTCACGCCGAGCAGCATCGTGCCCTTGGCGGCCCAGTCGCGCGAGCTGCCCATACCGTAATCCTTGCCCGCCAGCACCACCAGCGGCACGCCGGCGGCCTTGTACTGGACGGAGGCGTCGTAGATCGGCTCGACAACATTGGTAAGGAGATTGGTCGTGACGCCGCCTTCGGTTCCGGGGGCAAGTTCGTTCTTCAAGCGGATGTTGGCGAACGTGCCGCGGACCATGACCTGGTCGCCGCCGCGGCGGGCGCCGTACTGGTTGAACTCCGAGACCTTCACGCCGTTCTCGAGCAGGTACTTGCCCGCGGGCGAGTCCTTCTTAATGTTGCCGGCGGGCGAGATGTGGTCGGTGGTAACGCTGTCGCCCACCATCACCAGCACCCTGCCGCCGATGATCGGCTTGATCGACAGGTCCTTGTTCGCCAGGTCGTCGAAGAACGGCGGGTTCTGAATGTAGGTGCTCTTGGGGTTCCAGTTGAACAGTTCGCCGCCCTTGACGGGGATCTTGTTCCAGTCTTCGTTCTTCTCGCCGACGCCGGTGTACTGGTTGATGAACATGCTCGGGTCGATGCTCGACGCGATGGCGTCGTTGACCTCCTGCTGCGTCGGCCAGATGTCCTTGAGGTAGACGGCCTTGCCGTCCTTGCTCGTGCCGATCGGGTCGTTCACCAGATCGACATCAATATTGCCCGCCAGCGCATAGGCGACGACCAGCGGCGGCGAGGCGAGATAGTTGGCCTTCACGTGCGGGTTGACGCGGCCTTCAAAGTTGCGGTTGCCCGACAGCACGCTCACAGCAACCAGCGATTCACGATCAATCGCGCCAGCGATGTGCTCCGGCAGAGGGCCGGAGTTACCGATGCAGGTGGTGCAGCCGTAACCGACGGTGTGGAAGCCGACCTTCTCAAGGTATGGCGTGAGGCCGGCCTTGTCGAAGTAATCGGTCACGACGCGCGAGCCCGGCGCGAGCGAGGTCTTCACGTGCGGCTTGACGGTCAGGCCCTTCTCGACCGCCTTCTTCGCGAGCAGGCCCGCCGCCAGCATGACGCCGGGGTTGCTGGTGTTAGTGCAACTGGTGATGGCGGCGATGACGACGTCGCCGTGCGAAAGATCGATGCCTTCGCTGGTCTTGGTCGCCTTCGACTTGGCGGGGAAGTCGGGAAAGTTGGTCGAGTAGCTCTTGCGAACCTGCGAGAGTTCCACGCGGTCCTGCGGGCGCTTCGGGCCGGCAAGCGACGGCTCGACGGTGCTGAGATCGAGTTCAAGCGTATCGGTGAAGATCGGCGTGACGTCGTCCTGACGCCACAGGCCCTGTTCCTTGGTGTAGCGCTCGACCAGATCGATCTGCGCCGCATCGCGGCCGGTGAGGCGGAGGTAGCTGAGCGTTTGCTCATCGACGGGGAAAAAGCCGATCGTCGCGCCGTATTCTGGCGCCATGTTGGCGATGGTGGCGCGGTCCGCCAGCGACATCGACGCAAGGCCGGAGCCGAAGAACTCGACGAACTTCTCGACGACGCCCTTCTTGCGGAGCAATTCGGTGATGCGGAGCACGAGGTCGGTCGCGGTGGCGCCCTCGCGGAGCGAGCCGGTGAGCTTGAAGCCGATGACCTCGGGCGTGACGAGGTAGATCGGCTGTCCGAGCATGCAGGCCTCGGCTTCGATGCCGCCGACGCCCCAGCCGACGACGCCGAGGCCGTTAATCATGGTGGTGTGGCTGTCGGTGCCGACAAGAGTGTCGGGGAACGCCACGCCGTCCTTGGTCCAGACGACCTTGGCGAGATATTCGAGGTTCACCTGGTGCACGATCCCGCGGCCGGGCGGGACGACGCCGAAGTTCTTGAAGGCACGCTGGCCCCACTTGAGGAATTCGTACCGCTCAATGTTGCGTTCGAATTCGAGCTTGGAGTTGTTGAGCAACGCCAGCGGGCTGGCGTACTCGTCCACCTGCACGGAGTGGTCGATGACGAGATCGACGGGCACCAACGGGTTGATGCGCTGGGCATCGCCGCCGGCCTTCTTCATCGCGTCGCGCATGGCGGCGAGGTCGACGACACAGGGAACGCCGGTGAAGTCCTGGAGGATCACGCGGGCGACCTTGAACGGCACTTCCTTGTTGCCGGCGGCCTTGGCGTTGTAGTTCAGCAGGTTCTGCACGTCGGCATCGCCGACGACGAAGTTGTCGTGATTGCGGAGCGTGCTTTCCAGCAGAATCTTGATGCTGACGGGCAGCTTGGACGTGTCTCCCAACGCCGACAGCTTGTAATAAGTCAGGTCGCCGGCCTTGGAGGAGAGGGTTGATTTTGCGCCAAATGCGTTATCGCTTGCCATGTTTGTGATCCTCGGTGGTTCCGCGGCTGATCTTATGGATTTGCCACAGCGTCACAACCATGCACCGCCATCAACCTTTCGCCCGGTAATCCCGAGCGGAAAACGCATTCACAGATGAGACTCAGTCTCGCTTGCATAACCGTTTTTAGAGGGTCCTATGTACTTCCGCTCCTCCAGGACATCAGATTTTTGAGCACCACGCAGGCGAAGGCGGCCAAGTGCGGCCGCGGGCGGCGCCGGCCAAGCGTTCGCGGTGCTGTGGATACGCCGGCGGTCGTGGAAAACGTGGCGATGATCGAGTGTGACTACACCGCCAATGCGGTCGCACGGCGAATACGATTTTTGTTGGGGCGTTCATTCCGAAAGACAGAAACAATGGCTCTGCCGCGGCGGCTTTAGCAGCAAATGAGAGTCCACCGACTGCCTCGTGGCGGATTCTCTGAACGGGCTTGGATTACAACCTGAAACTGAAGAAGGCGGCGCTCGTAAGCTGCGTGTTTCCGGAACCACCACAAGCGGTCCCAATCACCGAATCCACTCGCAAGTGATGGGGGCGGGCTGGATTTAGCTTTCTTTCTGCGGTATAAGATGATGCATCGTCGCTTTTTTATACCATTTGCTTGGTTGCGATATGCGTACGGTCGATTAGCTCAGTTGGCTAGAGCGCCAGCATGACACGCTGGAGGTCACAGGTTCGAGCCCTGTATCGGCCACTTGAAAGCCCCGATTTTCGGGGCTTTTTTCGTTTTTCTGGGGAATCTTGCTGATCAGGTTGCACTGGTTCCGCGTCGTTCCGCTCCATTCCGCCACCGTTTGCAACCCCGGCTGCAACCTCGATCGCCTTGGCGAAGTGGTCGTCCGTCACCTGCCGGTAATGCCTGTCGGCGATCTGTTCCGAGTGCCCCAGCCATGCCGAAACCACGTGAGACGGGAAGCGGTCAACCAATTCTGTCGCTCGACTTGCCCGCAGGTTCTGCCACAGGCGCGGCCAGGCAGCCAGGCCGGCGGCCCTGATGTACCGCTCGAACTGCGTCCGCAGGTTCTGCTTGGTGCCCCGGTAACGGGTGATGACGTACACCTCTCCCGCCGCGGCCTGCTGCTCGAATAGCGCCAACAGGTGGGGACGCAGTTCGGGGAAGATGGGAACGACCCGCACGCCCTTGCCGTCGTGCTGCTCGGTCTTGACAGACGTGATGATCATCTTCCCCGTCTCGAAATCGATGTCAGACCACCGAAGGGCCAGCGGCTCGCTGGGAACCCGCAGACCGGCATAGCGGGCGAGCGCGATAAGCGCCTTCCATTCCGGATCAGGCGCAACCGCTATGACCTTTTCCACGTCGGCGGCAAGAACAAAGCGGGCCTTGGCACGGTTGACCTCGGCCCCGTTCTTGATTCCCTTCATCGGGTTTACGTCGATCAGGCCGCGCTCCAGCGCGTCCGCCCAGACGGTTTTGGCCTTGGCGATCAATTTGGCGACGTAGCCTTCAGAATGCTTCCCGGCGATATGCCGACGCCAGTCCTTTGCGGTGGCAGTGTTGACGGTGCGGACATCCCGGTCCTCGCCGAAAAACTCGACCGACACGCGCTTGGCCTGATCGAGCGCTGCCTTCGTAGATGCCTTCAAGTCGGTGCGGCGTTCGATGTACCGGTCGAACATGGCTCCCAGCGTCATGACTTCAACTGGCTCCGGCAGTCGGCGCGGCGGCACGAGCCCTCTGTCGCTCAGGCGCCCATACCGCGCATCGTCCAGCTCGATTGTCCAGTCAACCGTCTCCTGCCGCGCGGCGACGTTGTACGCCTTCGCCTCGACCAGCTTGCCGACATGATACAGCCACGTCCCGGCGGTCTTCTTGTCCACCCTCCCCAGCCATACGGTCTGTTTCACCTTGCCCAGCTCGTACTGGATCAGCGCCGCACCGTTCGCCTTTCTCACCAGCCTTGCCATCAGACACGTTCCTTTCGGAAGCAATCCAGTTCTGATTTCAGATCCATGATACCGCACATGGCCACCAGGCCGCCTCCAATGCAGCGTTGGCGGCCCCGAAACCCCGCCCAGCGGTTAAGCCGGGCGGGGCGGGTAAAGGGGTGATCAGAAGCTACAGCTTTATTCCGCTGCGATTTGCTTTGTTTATGCCCATCTCTACGCCTTTCTGAATGAAGCCGGGAAGTTGATCCTTGATAAGTTCGAAGCCGGCCTTCAACAGGCTGTTTGTATTGTCCACCTTCTTCGCCAGCATCGATTCCCCTTGCTCGCGGGCACGATCGGACGCGCCGGTGATGAAGCGATCAGTTTGGGCGGAGGCAAGGTCGAACACCGGGGTTTTATCATGCCCTTTGGACCCGCTGAGCATGTCCTTCAGGAAATTGCCGACACTGCCCCACAGATCGCCTCCGAACAAATCCTTGGCGAAGCCGGACGCCTTATCCCACATGTTGTCGAACATCTTTCCGACATCGTCAGCCGCGCCTGCGATACCGTCCGTGATATGACGCGGGACGTCGTTCCAGTCTTTCATTCGCTGCGTCAGGTGGGCCTGAAATTCCTCCTTCAGAGCGCCGATACGCTCGCCAAGCATCGATTCAAGCGACTGTTCCAACGCGCCCTTCTCGCGTTCGACGATCTTCGGCAATTCCTTGAGGCTCGACTCAAAACCCTCCGTCAATCCGGTCCACTCAAAATTGAACCCGTCGCCCTTCAGCCATGAAATTACCTCGTCGGCGAAATCCATGATGTTCTTGGACAGGTTGACGAAAACCGTGGACGTGTAATCGTAGACGGTCGCGAAGATATCCCGCCAGTTCTCCCAAAACCACTGCGCGGTTTTCGGAATCACTTCGGTCATGAAGTGGACAGCGATGTTGAACGCCTTCACAACGCTAAGCGTCCAGGCGAGCATGACGGCCTCCAGTTCCTCTTTCCAATTCTTGAACGCGAACTCGACGGTTGCGATGCCCATCAGAACGCCGCGCATTGCGCCCTCAAGGACGGTTCGCCAGGTGATCGAACCGTCCTGAATCCCCTGAAACGCGGCACCGATGACGCCGGTCATGGTGTTGAAGCCTTCCCCCAGAAAGCGAATCGCGCCGTTCACGATGCCGCCGAACGTGTCGGCCAGCCATCCGCCCAGCGAGGTCGCGCCGGTCTGGATGGTGTCTACCGTTGTGAAGAAAGCAGACTTGATTTCCTCCCAATACTTGTAAATCAATACGCCGGCCCCAACTACTGCCGCACCGACGATCGCCACCTTTGCGGCCAGGAGACTGGCCCCGATGATCGCGCCGGACCAACTGGTTTCCTGCTTTTCGCCGGACGACTGCGCGCTGTTTGCAACACGCTCGTTCGCCTGCTCGACGGCGGTTCCGTATCTGTCAACGTTGGTGATCGCCGATGTCACGCCGGCAGACGTGAAATCGTACGCTGAAAAAATGATGTCCATCGAAGTTTCCATGATCGTTGTCCTTTCTAAAATTCTCAGGTCAGAATGGAAGCCACGGCCCGGCACAGTTTCATTTTTGCTGGCAGGGACACAGCACCGACACACGATCGGTGCTTGGCCAGCCAGACACCGATCGTGCTGCCGGCCACTCGGGCAAGTTGCTGGCCGTCTTTGGGGTTATTCACAGCCTCGTAGACCGGAATCCACTCGGCCTCGGTCGCGCGCTTCGGGACGCGATCCATCTTCGACTTCAGCCACTTTGTGATGCTGCGATTGAGCGCAGACGAGAGGATCTGAATTTGATCGTCGGTGACCGATTCGATATCGACGTGCTGCCCGATAAACAGGTTATGTTTGGGGTTCCTGAGGTCTTCTGGCTTCACGCGGAGCAAACCGGGGGCCTCGATTAGTTTCTCGTTCATATTGCCTCTTTCTGAAAAGGGAGTTAGTGGACCGTTGGCCGGCCGCCACCGACGATGCTGCAGGTGACGACGTTTGTTTTCGTTCCGCGACCGGATCGGGAGTTCGGTGCACCGAGGCCGAGCTTTCGCGTCCAAGCCATCTCGTTCGGCAACGTCTCGGTCGTCGCGACCTGGCACTTCGGATAAGCCGAACACGATAACATCGCAATCCGCCGCTCAAGGCGAGACGACCGCGTCGCGTAAGCTGTCGCCGCGTGCTTGTCTGCTACCGCAAACATCACGTTGCCCTTTTCATTGAAAATGAAGTAAGCGTGGCCAGCCGGGGCTTTAGCGGGATATTCAGGGGAGGCTTCGATTTCTTTTGGAGTGTACGTTTTCATTGCACGATTCCTTTCTGATGTGCCGTGTCCGCTGACAGCAGTTCGTGAACACGGTCGGTAATGCCGCAGATCTCGCACACACGAGACGCGGTCACGGTTTTGTGAGACAGCAGTTCGCTGGCGAGCACCTGCAATTCGTGCCACCTTGCAGCCAAGACATCGCGGGTGTTGCAGGCAATAGCGAGGCCGACCAAGTAGTCGTCAGGCTCTTTGGCGTCACAGGTGACGCGGTCAAGATCAAGCATCGCCGAAACGATATCTTGGTCGGTCGGAGCAGCATCGACGGGGTGGCTCGTCGGTGGACGGTTCTTTGTCCTTCGTTGGCACTGTGCGTGCAGTAGCGTTCTCAATTCATCAATTCCACCGGAACGAAACAGTTCAACGGCAACGTCGCCGGCCATCGATAGGATGGCGATGCCGCCCGTCTCCATCACGCCTCGAGGGGCCATGTGGCAATGTCCGCCGGTCTGGTTGGTCGGAATGATCGTGACGTAGCCGTCACGAGCGCCGAACAGAGCAGCAACAATGGCATGTCCTGCCTCATGAACAGCAATCATCGATTTCATACGCTTCAACGGATGTGCCGGGACGCGTAACCATGTGTTCAAATCGTTCATGGATTCCTCGGTGAAGCCTGCCCGGCGCGTGTTGTCCCGCGCCGGGCAGACGAGACAGGGCTACACTAAAAAACGCGGCTCGCGGAACGAAGCGAATGGGACGGGGAGCGGATCGGGTTCCGATTTGTTGATTTCCGGCTCAGGCCGCCAAACGCCGGCAGCGGCCATCCGTTTCTCGCGCTCCTCGGCCTTGCGGCGTTTCGTCAGGGCCTTGCCGAGTTTCTTCTTCATCGTGTCGAATTCCGCGCCGGACTGGTCCGGATGCTGAACCAGCATCATCAACCGATCGTCGTACGATTCGAGAATCCAATCCACGCACGCCGCGCCGACGGGAGGAGCGGCCACGTTGAACTTGTCGGCGGGCAGCACGTAAAGCGCAACAGTGTGCGTTGCCGTCACCGACTGCGCCATGGATTTCCCGGTGCGCTCTGGAATCGTGCGATCGAACTCAATGATGGACCGCACCAGCGCGAGGAGGCTTTCCATCTCCTCTCGGCTCTGACCTTCCATTGGCACGAACTGCTTGTCCTCGATGGACATGACTGGCGGGGACACGAAGAAGTCCTCTACGTTTCTCACGCCGATCTCGCCCAACGTGGTGCGTTTGGCCTTGTGTGGCCGAGACGCACACTGAATGTGGTACTGCTTCGCCAGCGCCGCCGGATCTTCCTGCCGAAGCAGGCGGAAATGATCCACCCGCAGACGGTTCAGGTCATCCTCGGCTTTCATGACGATCCCGTGTGCGAACTCGGCCTCGTTCACGCGAATGACCGCCGCGGCCTCTTTCTCGCGGTAGGCGCGGAGTTTCGCGTCCCAATCGGCCTGCATGGCCAAAAGCTCGCCTCGGGCCTCGGTGAGCCTGCCATAGGACGCCGACTTGCCGCCGACGACGCCTTCAAGGCGGCGCGCCTCCCGCAACACATGAAGATCGGCCTCGACGCGCTCGATCGGGAATTCCAGAAACTCAATGGTCTTCGTCAGCGCCGTCTGGCTTTTCGCATCAAGTTGCGAATCCAGACTGGCTTGCAGGAATTCGACGTAGGCACCGAACGCCTGATCGTGCTTCTCGGCCTGCTGTTTCTTCATTGCTTCAATCAACTGGTTACTCATTTCAAGCTTTCTGCGGCTTCATGCCGCAATCAATGTTCAGATCGATAGTTACGAATGGCGCCGATCTGTCGCGCCGTGGTGCCTCACCGTGAGGCACGGGGTAGCTTGTTGCGTTGTGGTGTCCAGCAGCGGCTGGAACGTTAGCTCTCGGGCCACGCGATCAAACGCGTCAGAAAAATCCCGAAGAACTTCGCGTGCATGCGCATCGATTAACTCCTCCGCGACCGAGGCCGGCTGATTGTCCAACTGCGGCGAAAGATGTGACGACATGCCGAGCAGACGGGTCTTGACCATATGCAGCACCTCCGCGATGCACGCGGCCACCTCGTCCGTGGGCAGCAACTCTTTGCGCTCACGTGTAAGCGCCATTTCGGATTGATCGGCTGCCGCGCGAAGGCGTCGGATATCCTCGCGCAATCGCGTCTTTTTCAGTTCCAGCAAATCGGCGTCTCCGCCTTCGTCGTCGGACTCGATGTCACTCTCCAGATTGTCGGCGCGCCACCGGACCACCTTCGCGACAACGTCGGCTGACCATGGCGCGCTACCAAACGCCCATCGCGGATCGGCGATCCATCGTGTCACCTGCGACCGATGGACACCGACGCGACGCGCTAATTCTGCCGCCGACGTGATCGGGGCGGACGCGAGTTTCTTCCTGCGGGGGTTAGAGCGTGGTTTCTTGCTCATCGTTTCCTCGTGTTGCACGTTGCGGTGCTCCGTAAAATCTCATCTGCGGGAGAGGTCATCGCTTCGCGACCGCGTTCGCTTTTGCCGCTAGAAAGGACCCATGACCTTTTTCGTCGGCTCTGTGTGGACCGTGGTGGGCCTTTTCAGCCAGGCGGTCAGGAATCAAATCATGGTATTCGCGAGAGTCGCGGTAGCAGTCGATGTTAGGGTGTTTCGGTATGCCTATACACCCGCACGCTACCCTAGCCCCGAGGTGCGTTCTCGCACCCTCGGGGTATATAGGGGTGTGCGCGCGCGTGTATATATTGTTTTGGGGTTTCATGCGGCCTCCTGGGGCGTCAGGTCTGTTAGGGTCTGGGCGGCGTTCGCGTAGGTCTTGATTCGCCTGTCGGTCGGGTGCGCCCACTCGTGGATTTGCCCCATCTCGATGCCTGCCCGGAATAGTGTCTCGGCCTTGCGGAGCGAGACGCCGAGCCCTTCGGCATGGGCCATGATGGACGCCTTCCCCTGCGGTTTGGCGGTGACAAAGTGCTCGACGAATCGCTGAACCGTCCAGGGTTCGGGCTTGGGTTCTTCTGCGACCTCTGGCGGCGGGTCGGATTTCTTCCGCCCGCAAGAGACTTGCCGCAGGTCCTCCGGATCGAATTGTGGGGCGGGATACCAACGAGGGTATTCCCACCGGATGCACGCCGGCTCCACCGGCTTGAAGGATCGGACGGCGGCCTCCAGAACGGCAACGTCCTGCTCCTGGTGGTGGCGTAGGATCAGGTGCGTGTCGGTGGCACGGGATTGAGCGCCAGCACCGGCGCCAACGTCCGTGACGGCCTTGCCTGCCTGCACACCCTTCGTGCTATGGTGAATTAGGACGAAGGACGATCCGATCATGTCGGCGTAGGCGTCGATCTGGTTGAATACGCCGGCCATCGTGCCGTTGTCGTTCTCGTCCGAGCCCTTCGGCATGAATCGGTAGAACGCATCGCAGATGACGACTCCGAACTCGCCGGGCGGGACGCTGGCGAAGTATGGGCGGAGCTGATACCAGTCTCGGAGCTTCCCGCGGAACGTCTCGACAATGAGGCGGTCGGCGTAATCCTCGCGACTCAGATCCATTGATGAGGTGACGGCGTGGATGCGGCGGGCGATCGTTTCGGGGTGCAACTCATTGTCTAGGATCAGCACCTTGCAACGGGTGACGGGGTAGCCCAGCCAGTCTCTGCCGGTGACGAGGCAGAGCGCCAAGTAGATGACAAGCCAGCTTTTGCCGATCTTCGGGGCGCTGATGACGTTCATCGTCTCGCCGCGGCGGAGCAACCCCTCGATCATGACCGGGCGCAACTCGGGGCAACGGTCGATCAGGTCGCCGATCTTCAGGCCGCTGAACGTGACGATTTCTTCGCCGGCGGGATTGCTGGGCTTCCACTCTGGGGCAGATTCGGCGAGCGTCAGGATCTCGTCGTGCAGGTCGTCGGGAGAGCGGCCGTCGTGGTCCTCGATCCAGTCGGCGATGTCGTAGCCCTCGGGGGTGTCAGCGTTGGGCTTCGAGAGGCGGATGATGCGGATCTTGCAGCCGAGACGATGAAGGATCGCGGCGACCTTCTGCCCGTACTTTTCGCCGGACGCGTCGGCGTCGATGATGACGATGACCAGCTTGCCGCTGATCGGCGTCCAGTCGGTGCGGTGTGCCGAACCGCTGCCGTGCGAACTGGTGACACAGGTGAGGCCGATCTGGTTCCCGGCAACCGAGCACTTCTCGCCCTCGACCACAACAACGAGGTCGGCGTTGCGGGCGGCATCCCGGCCATAGAGCGGCCAGGGCCCAGTGGATCGCCGACGACATATCCGCCGCCTGCGGTGCGGTGGATGGGCCGGCAGGCCTTCTTGCCGTCCGTGGTGTCGAACCGGACGACGGCGCAGTCGTCGGGGTAGTCATAGATCGTGGTCGTGCGGATGGTCATGCCGCGGTTCTCGATCGGCCAAGCGGCGGCCTTCACGGCTGATTCGCGGTCGAGGTAGGCCTTCCGGGATTTCGTTGCAGGCCGGCTGAACTGGCGAAAGCTGGCACTGGCGGCGCCGTCGTCCCACGTCTGGCCCTCCCGCCAGCAGTGGCCGCGTTTCCCGTCCTCGGTGACGGTGCAGCGATCCGGCTTCCCGCACTTTGGGCAGGGTCGCTCCCTGGTGACCTTCGGCCAGGTGTTCATCGCGCCCCCCCAATCCGCACCCATATCGACCAGATCGCCATCGCCCGATCAAGTTCGGCAGTGGTGGTGCAGTGCTTCGCCAGTTCGACGCGGGCCTGCGATTCGTCGTCGCCGCGCGTCAGCGCCGCATTGACCGCGGCGATCTGATCGCTGGTCATCGTGCGGCCGCCGGGTGTCGGTGGCTGCGTCCTGTATCGTCGCAGTATTGATTTTCGGGGTGATGACGATATGGTACTCATCCGTGATTCTCCGCCCGTCGGTGTTCGCCTGCCAGCGTCCGACGGGCTTCTCCTGTTAGTCGGGGGCCTTCGGTGTTTTCGGTCGCGCGGCCTCGCTATTGAGCCAGTCGGCCAGCGCTTGGCGCGGGAAAATCAGCTTGCGGCCGGCGCGGACGTGGGGGATGCCCAGCTTCAGCATGTCCTCGCGAAGAAATTTCTCCGATACGCCGATTGCCGCAGCGGCTTCCGCGCTGGTGTAGGTGAGACGGACGTTCAACGCCCCGGCCGGCTCACAAAGAACCTCGCCTATGCAGCCGACAGACTTAGGCATAGACGGCCTCCTTCGCGGGCAACTTCCCGGCGCGGCAGAGTTCGGCGAGAACGACATCGACATGCTCGGCAGGGATCATTTTTCGCCCCGATACAGTGGGCACATCGGAGAAGATCGGCCGGTTGTAGAGCAGCCGGGAGATGTCCCGCGCTGACAGGGAGGCCGCCGGGTATCGCTCTTTGACGATACGGAGCAGGTCAGAGACGGTCAGGTGTGACATAGTACGTACCTCCATGATTGCGGGCGTTTGTCTTCCGCCGACACGCGACACGAACGAGAATACGGCCGGGAAAAGCAGTGTGAATCCGCTACTGACTCACTTTGCACGAGTCGGTATGAGTTGGTGCGAGTTGGTATCAGTTTCGCGGGCGTTCAACGCCCACAAGCGATTAAAAAAAGACGGTGAAGGCAGGTGCCTGCATACACCCCTATATATTCAGGGAGGGTTTTGAGGCACTTTTTACAAGTCGATCACTACATTTTTTTCTTCGCGAGAATTGGCGGCGGATTCCCGAAAACGCGCCCACCTATATATTCAGGCGGGTGGAAACACCCTTTTTTACAAGTCGATTATCAGATTTTTTTGCTTCGGAGTGGAAAGATCATCCACCTATATATTCAGGGACAGTTTGGAGGCACTTCTTATAGGTCAATTACCAGATTTTTTGCCGGCCTGCCCCTATTCGATTCGCGCCTTCGCCAACCTTGCCCGCGTGTTGGCATCCAGTTGATCAAGTCGCACCTGCCACGATTGACGGCTCCCGGCCTTCCGCAACTGCATGGATTTCCAGTTGTTCAGCTTGCGAACATCCACCCCCAGCGCGGCGGCAATTTCTTTCTTACTTGCCGGGTTGGACCAGTACTCTGATGTGGCGGCAGACGCGACTCTGTTGGCTGGCTGCGACGGAGGGACCGTTTCGGTTGCTTCTTTGCGATGTGATTCAGCCGCGGCAAGTTGGACGAGAACCGTTTCCGCCCGATGGGTGCCTGACACGTTGCGGGTGTCGCCAAGAGCGGTTACTTGGTGGACGAAGTCGAGGTAAGGCGCTGCGTCAACGTTACGCTCGACGCAGGCTTGGGCGATATCTTGTTTGGTGGCCAGCAGGTCGCATTCCTCTTGAATGCCAGCCGACGACAACCGGCGATCGCTTGGAGCAGATTGCAGTGACTGAATAGCATTTCGTGCATCATTGATGAGATTGAAAAGACGATCTGCCGGAATCACGTTTCACCATCCCTCTGCGGGCCTCGGCGGAGCGCGTTGCTGGATGGTGTAAGCAACGCGCTCCGCGTCGTTCGCCGGGGATCAGCCGGCTACCCATGTTGTTTAGTTTATCACGATTCCCGACCGGATCGAAAGCCTGGCCCCCACGCATCAACGCGGGGCGGGGCGGTTAGTCGCTCCTAGGATCGTTAGCTAAATCCGCGAGGCGGCCTGCCAGAAACCCAACAGCGAAGGCGCGTAGCGCGTCCTGCTGTGACACTTGGTCAAGCGTCCTCACAACGCGAAGCATTGTGTCTATGCGGGCGGCTAACTCCGCCCAATGCTCGCCACCACAATGCTCGTGATGTGAAAGTAGCGACGCGCGAAAGGAACTCAGCCCCCGAATGATGGTAGAGGGGCGAATGTGCTTGTCGCGATACCGTTCAAGCTGCGTCACAAGACGCACATATGAACGTGATGCGATGTGTGTGCACTTTGGTGGTGTTATTATGCTCATGGTTCGCTGCTCCTATTTGTTGGCGGTGTTGCTGATCCTGATTTACGCCTCTGCAGGTTTCGTCTGTTTGCGTTTCCTCCTGATCTCGGCGACTGCTTTAGCCACGCTTGTTACAGGAAGTAGGACACGGCATTCGTCGCAGTTTGCGTAGAGGAAGTCGCCGGAAGCGAACCCGTTGTTAGTCCAGTCCAGGCAGTAGACAAGCACGCCCCCAAACACGCCGACAACGATTCCTCCCGCATCCGGGTCGGACAGGTTTTCGATCCGGTCGCCGACTTTGATCTGGCGGCCTGAGGCATCGATTGAATCCTCGGTGATGTAGGCGCCCGGCATGTCCTGCTGCGTTGAGGTGTACTGCTTGGCGACCAGTTCGATTGAGTCGCCAGGATTGGATCGAAGTCCGCCGCTATGCGGACGCCATGCAACAATGCCGTCGTCAATCGCACTACGACTCCGCCGCTCCCGGTATTATCCGGGTCGTACACTACGTCACCGATGCTGATGGTATCGCCGTTGGCGTCCTGGGTCGTCTGGTTGCCGGAGAGATCGTGTTGCTTACGAAGGATGATCCGAAGTTCACCAGACTCCTGAAAATCATAACCGTTATCGCTGGCGGACGTCCGAAAGACGACACAACTCCCATAGATTCCGACGACGACACCGCCGACGCCCTCACTAGTGACATCAGTGACCGTATCACCGATGGAAATCAACTCACCACTGCGATCGAGGCACTTTTCGGCGGCGAACACCGCGTAAACAGGCGAGGAATTTGATACACCGCCAACTTCCGCGGCCTGCGTTGCTTCTGCTACTGATGACATACGAAACCATCCTTTCGGAAAGGGACTTTGAGTCGCCCGCACGCTGCAAGCGAACGAGAGAAATGTAAGCAAGTTTGCTGCCATTGTCAATTAATTTGCTGCCATACGGTGTATTTTGTGATAGACTGTTTTTATGGCTATAGATTCCGAGAAGGTAAAGCGACTGCGCGAGCGGCTTGGTCTGTCGTTGCAAGGCGCAGCAGACAAGGCAGGATTTAAGAGTCGCCAGCAGTGGCACTCTATCGAACTGGGCAAAGTGCCTAATCCTACGGTGGATACAGCACAGCGAATTGCGAAGGCGTTAAGCGTGAAAGTCGATGATCTACTGAAGTGAGGTAACGATGGATGCAAAGCAAGCATTGGCGCGTTGGATCGTCGGGCTCGAAGAGATCGAGTCACATACCGATGGAGTGTTCAGTGTCCAATCCCCGGCTGATCTTGGTGATCGGTATCGGAAGCTATTAGAACGCGTCCGAGCTGAGCGCGCGAAGCTTGATGACGCCGATCCTCGCGAATTTGAGGCAATGGGTTTGGGCGGATGGTTTCGCAGCTACGAGACTGCGGTGCGCAAGGCTGCCTCACACAACATGCAGATTGCACCGATCAACTGCAAGGACTTGGGATCCGTGCAGCGCATGGCTGGCGAGATTCGCACGGACGTGTCGCAGACCCTTCATAACATTCGGTGTTTCCTGCAATCGCTGGCCTAGCAACCATTGGTACACAAATCCTCATCCACCTTAGGCGCTCGGCGCGAGCTTTACGCCTTGGGCTTGACCGTCGGCAGGCTGATGACGAGCATTTCGTCTAGGGCATTCAACAGAGCCGGCGAAGACGAAACCCCGACGTCAATTCGCATGCACTTGCGATTCCAACTCAGGAGGTCGCGGAAGGCAGCGGGATGTTCGGCGGTCTGAGGAAGGACGCGTTCGACGGCCAGCGTTTCCGTGGTCCCGCGCACGCCGTAGCGGATGCTGCCCGTCGCAGGCTTGTGGAGCAACTTCTTCTCCAACAGCGTGTCGAGCGTGTCCCGGCAGTGGATCGAGAGGTATTCCGGCACGATGTCCTGCAGGGCAAAAATCTGCATCCTGTACTTGCCGTCGGGCGCATAAAACTGGATCGACTCGGTCGAGTTCACCTTTGCCGAGTGTCCGGCGAGCGCCAGCAGACGAGCGGCAAGATGCTGCCAGAGTCTTTGCCGAGCCGGATCGCCTTCCATGGCGGCGCTGCGTTTCTCGGCGTAGGCTCGTTCTTTCACCGTCAGGCGGGCACAAAAGTCGGCGAAAGTCAGCGTCGGCAACAGTGGATCCTTTGTGGACATCGGAACGCCGTCTTTCTTCGGTAGAGCAATCTGACTCCCCCACAACGTGGAGGAAAGAGCCATTATGCCAGATTCAGGATTGAAAGGGAGTTATTGAGCTAGGATTTCCCTTTTCGCGACTCTAGGCGGCAGTCGGCGTCCGGGCGAAGGGTCTGCTGAAGTGACGGGTTGACCGCCTGCTATACGCCTGTATATCATTTAAAGAATGCCGAGTCCCGTCAGGTACGCCGTGGTGAAGCGGATGCTGGAAGCCGCCGGATGGAAGTATGACCGGACGACGGGGTCGCATCACATTTTCGTGAAGCCGGGGCAGCGCAGTTTTTCGGTGCCGGTGCACAACGGCAAGGTGAAGTATGGCTACGTCAAAGCGATCCAAAAACTCCCGTAAATCGCCGACCCGGCCCGTCGATCCAGCGGTTCGGCGTCAGGCGCGCGAACTGGCGGCGAAGTACCAGGTCATCGTTCGCCGTGACGACGAACTCGGCGGGCTGTCGGGGCGGGGCGTCGAACTTCCCAATGCGCTCGGATTTGGCGAAACCGCCGACGAGGTGATCGCCGAAGTGCGCGGCAACATGGAAGCGCTGGTCATCCACATGATCGAGCGGGGCGAGACGCCGCCGCTAATGGGCACGCCTCAGCGTACGGAACAGATCAATCTCCGCTTGACGCGGATGGAGCGGGAGACGATCGAATCGCTTGCCCGTGCCGCCGGACAAGGGGTGTCCGACTACATCCGCGCCGTTGCGATCGGGCGGTAATCCTCACATTGCCGAAACCGGCAGCATCTTTGTTTGCTGGCGAGTCACCGGTATCACACACCAAAGGTCACTGGTTCCCGCTTGCAGGTCCGCGAACACGCTCAGCAGGGAGATGATGAGGGAGGCGGAACGGTAACGCTCGACGAAAAAACCGGCGATTCCCCGGCTTTATGCCACTGGGCGGGGCGATCCTAGCCCCGATCCACAATCGCACGGAACAAGCCGGAATAATAGCTCGAATGCCGCTCTGAATTGGCGCACATAAGTGGATTGCTGAACTACCCGCCTGTCACGCAGAAACAGATTGATTGACTCTCGAGTCACAACGAGGAAATTAGCGGCATGCAATCAACAGACAAAACGCGGCTGTTGCTAAAATTAACGCTGTTCGCCGTGATTATGTTAGCGGTCACGGGAGGGGTATCTGCCTTCATCTATTACGTGCTTTTTAGTACGACCATAATCTTGTCATCGAACCTTAACCTTAGCATCTCGTCATATAGTTTTTGGCTGGTATTCGCGGGTGTTGCCATATTCTTCGCCATCGCATGTACCCGGGAATACATTGCCAGCAATCGCGAACAGATGGAGAAGGCTCGTAGAGAGGAACTGATCGACGAGATCAGTGGACGTGATGATGAGCCGACTTCGGGCATTTCGATTCGTGAAGACATCAGCGTTGCCCCTGCTGGTCATGGCATTGGGACGTTTTTCGACAAGGTTGTAGGTATCACCTTCCGCTACATCGAAAGCTATTACGGCCAGACTCAGATCCAAGCAAAACGCAGTTTCTGCCTTAGCTCTTGGGCTGCGGTTGTCTCCTTCGCAGTCATTATCGGTGGAGTTGTGATGCTCTACCAAGGCGATGTGAAGGCAAGCGTGGTAACCGTTTCGGTTGGCGCTTTCAGTCAGTTCATCTCGGCTGTCTTTTTTTACCTTTACAATCGCACAGTATTGAAGATGGGCGAGTATCACCAGAAATTGGTAATGACCCAGAATGTGATGATGGCGATCAGGATGACGGAAGATTTACCTGAAAAAGTGAAATCACAAGCGCGATTGAAACTGATCGAAACGCTGACCACCGACATTAATATGTATCTCTCTCCGAATCCTGCAATCATCACCAAGCCAACCAAACGCGCGGCACGACGAAAACGTTCCGTAAAATCAGCTTAGCTCGCGAAGGATTGACTAACCGCCCTTCTGCTCAGGCTGTACTGCCAGCCTCCTCGGCGGGTCAGGCGCGACGAAGCGGAGGCGAAAGCCCGCGCGTAGCAGAAGAGCGACGTGCAGCTACGCTCGCTGCCAGAACTCAAGCTGATAGAACAAAATGACAAGCCCCGATTTGCCAACGTTACTTCGTCGTTATATCGGCCAGATCGACGAGCTACTATTGGTCGCTGACCAACTGGTGAAAGCCCAGAATGCTGACGATTTCGAGAGGCTGTACCGTCGTTTAGTTAACGACCTTCGCCAGCTTCATCAAAATGTCCAACGGAAAAACAGGGAAATCACCAAGCAGACACAAAAGACCCCGAAGTTGATTCGTGATCCGCGACTCGCTTGGTTCAACACTTTTTTCTTCGCCGTCAGCAAGGCGGCGACACACCGACGTCCGGCAGTGAACAGCAGGAATGTTACAGAGATACAATCCGCCGTATACGTGATCGAGTGTGATCTCCAACGTGCCGTTCACAGTATGAAAGATGAACTCCACCGGCACACCTGAGCCGCAGTGCACTGCCGATGTCAAGCGCCTCGCGGAGGCATTGGGACGTTCGGGCGAAAGGCCTATTGAAGCGAGACATTCACTCAAGGGACCGGTCAGCTATGAAGTTACCTAAGCACCGCTGGTTGATCATTGCCAGAAATTTTCGTCGTGAACTGCGCTTCTGGATCGTCCAGCAGGGCACTGCGTTGCGTTTGGCTCAAAAGATGATTTGGTTGTTAGTGCCCCGCCAGTTGAAATTCGTGACAGCACGCCAAAAGAGTGTCCCGGCCAGTCGGTTTGTTCAATTCATGGCATCTATTATTTTGCTTGTCGCAGTTTCTGCTGCGATATCTGATTATGGACAAAAACCAGTCCCGCCACTGATATTTGTACTCGCGGCAGGATCGCTCGGTGCGGTGATGCGCGAGGTGCGAGACGTAAAGCGTCCCGAGGGCATACTTTACTTGCGCGAGACTATAGCTGGAGCGGCTACCGGATTGGCGGTTTACGTCCTTCTTATCGCACAATTAGTGGAGGGAGGGATCTTTCCGAAGTTTACGGTTGGTGATCATTGGCTGATTCAATCAAGCGATGGATTCCGTCATTTGGTGAAGGTGACACCTCAGTCATACGGTGATGCGGCGAAATGCTGCATTTGGGCATTTATTGGTGGCCTATCGAGTCAATCGGTAGTTCGCGGTTTCTCACGATTTTCCCGTAAACTCTTTAGCTAGAGTACCTTGCCCCTCATGACCGCGGTTTCAGGTTTTCGCCCGATCGCCCGGTCGGGTTCTGGATGAGATCGATCGCGATCCAGCAGCGTACCTTCGCCGCAGTCTCAGTTCGGCAGGGGCGGAAGTGGCGTGACCACGCCGAACACCACCGGCCACATCATTTCTTTTCAGCCTCGCGTCGGTCATCAGAATTGACGGCTGACACCCCCGCGCCGAAACACGCTATGGCGATCTGCTCTAGGCCCGCTGAGCGGTTCACGCGCAGGACGCCGGCTTGAGCGTCGTAGACCGCGTCGCGGGACTCCCCGCCGGTTTGCATCGGCCCATCGACCAACAAAACGGCTGGTTTTGCAACCCCCGCTGCAACCTCGTCCCGGTTTCCCCCGGAAATTCCCGGAAAATCCCGCTTTGTTCGAGCCCTGTATCGGCCACTTGAAAGCCCCGATTTTCGGGGCTTCTTTCGTTTTTCCGGGAAAATAACGCGCCATATGTCACCGTATGGCACGGTTTGTCGCCGTCCGTCACGGGTTGGCGCGTCGGATTGCGCGTCACTTTTTCAGCCTTCCCGTTGGCCCTGACGAAATGCTCATCGGTGACCTGGCGGTAGTGCCGATCAGCGATTCGCTCGGAATGTCCCAGCCACGCCGCGACGACCGGACCGGGGAACTGGTCGCCAAGTTCAGTCGACCGGGTGGAACGCAGGTTCTGCCAGAGCTTCTCCCAAGGCACGAGCCCCGCGTTACGAATGATCCGCTCGAATTGGGTTCGGAGATTCTGGGTGCAGTCGCGATAGCGGGTGATGACGTAGACCTCACCGCTTGCCGCCTCCTGCTCGAACAACGTCTTCAGGTGGGGCACCAGCTCCGGGGAACAGCGGCACCACGCGCTGGCCTTTGTCCTTGTGCTGGGACGTCTTGGGTGACGTCACGATCATCCGGCCGGCCTCGAAGTCGATATCGGCCCAACGCAGCGCCAGCGGCTCGCTGGGGACGCGCAGACCGCCGTACCGGGCCAGTGCGATCAGAGCTTTCCACTCCGGGTCTGCCGCCTTGGCGATCACCTTCTCGATCGTCTCCCGACTGATGAACTCCATGCGGGCGCGATTCACATCGGAACCGTTCTTGATCCCACGCATGGGGTTCGTGATGATGAGTCCGCGTTCGACAGCGTCGGACCAAAACGTCTTCGCTTTGGCGACGAGCTTCGACACGTAGCCTTCTCGTCTTCAAGCGTGACGAACACCACGCCCGAGGCCGTGCCGGGTCGCTGGCGGACCAACACCAAACCGGCGACGCTCACGCGATGGCCATCGGGAAAGCGCTCGGCATCCTGAATCGTCCGGGCCGGCGTGACATGCCAGCGGTCCAGGCGATGTCTGACGAACGCCACTTCCACACACTTCACCTTGCGTGCGTGGTGCCGTACATCGTCGATCAACTGGTCACGTTGTAGTGACGCGCCGGCTGTCGGCAATTGCACGTTCTCGATCCACTGGAGGCCACGACTTGACCACAGGCCCATCCTGTCGCTCGGGGACTGAATGCCATGCGTTCGCAGCACCGCGGCGCGAAGTCCGTTCTTGCACCGGGCTCGCTCGGCGATACAGCGTTGTCGGTGTTCGACCAGCGATCGCCAAGCTCGCGTGTCGGCCGACGGCACGTAAACCGGTGGCACCTCGCCCAGGAACAATAGCTTGGCCAGTTTCTGCGCGTCCACGCGGTCGTTCTTCCTCTTGGACCGGAAGATCAACCGCAATTGACCGGGGTGGGCCACCAGAACCCGCGCCGCCACGGACTTCAGCCGGTCGTAAAGCCAGCCATATCCGCAGGACGCCTCAAAGCACACTTCAAACGGCTCGGCCAGTTCGCGGAGCCGATCGATCACTTCGGCGGGATGACTACGGACAGATCACCGATCCAGTTCGTTGCCGTTCCCGTCGAGCACACACAGTGCTGATGATCGATGATGAACGTCCAGACCAACGTAAAGCATATACGCCTCCATGGTTCAGGTTCCCGTCCGATCCGGACCGGCAACCTACTCCGCCGAAGGCTTGCTTCATAGTCTCACTATCCGCCGCTTTTGCTTCCTAAGCCCCATTGGCATTATCGATATCGATCGTAGTAACAACATCGAACGGACCTAATTTTTCACTATTGGGCAGTGATATGAATAGCTTAATGTTCAGTTTTTGGAGACGCCGGTTTGGTAGGTGAAAACGACGAACGCTATAGCTCTGTGACGGGAAATAACTCACCACCGCGGCGCCTTCGCGACTCACCACAATTGGGGATGGGTACTGCAACGTCGAGTTCGGCCCAATGGTGGTCGTCGACGTATCGATGCTCACTTCCGAATCCACGTCATGGCTTGCACATGGCTCTCCATCTGAAGTAACAGAGACGATCCTAAGAGATGTATAGCCACGCGTATAGACCACAGTGTTTGGCTCTAGTCCACTGAACACGACATTGCGGTTGCCGAGCGCATCTGAAATCACGGTACAACTCGGCACGACGGCATCCGCACCACAGCCGCCGGCGACTGAAAGCAGGGAATAGACACATACGAACGCTATCATTTTCGCGCAATAACTACTTCCAAACATGATTCTTCTCCAACGGCCGTATGTCAAATAATAGGTAAATGAGCAATACGGTGGCTACTGAAATGACTACCAGGGCTTTGTAATTAGATGTGGTAGTTCGACCGTCTGGGAGATGGACGCTAATGGAAACCTTGTGCCAGTTCTACCCGTGCCAGTTGTATTGGATCCTAGTTGGACAGCGTAAATAATGAGGGTTTTGCCATATTGTTCAACCCATTCGTAGCGCTCTCGCTGGGGTTGGCCGCGTGCATTTCGATTGATGTTCTGCCTTTTGACTGCGTTTTCCTCTCGCTTTTCCCGAGTCAGCGGCAGTCGGCCCATCATACGTTCATAGGCGTGTTGCAACTCGTGCGCGACGTCCTCTTCAAAAATCATTGTGATGATTGCACCATTTTTGCCATATGGCCTCACACAATTCGACTGAGCGAAGTTAAAGAAGATGAACGCGTCCTGCCCATTTCCATCATGCTCCCCGGTCTTCGGTGGATTCTGGTCATGTAGTCCGCGACCGGGGCCGGTCTCGGTACTGTTGACATGGCTGGTTGCGCCAATCAAGGTTAATGTGTGCGTTTGCTTTGCTCCATTCCCGTATACATACGATCCAATTCGGGATCCTCCGCACGAGCAGCCGCAACTGCCTCCCTGATGGTACGTACAACTTCTTCATCCTTTGATAGATCAAAATCAAGTGATTTGATAATCACCGTTAAGCCCGAAGGATCCAATTCGGTTATTGGATTCCCGCGTATGGGGACCATATTCGCCGTGTCTACCGCGATGCTGGCCCCCTTGCCGAGACTGTCAAGCGATTCGGCTAGGTTCAGAATCATATCATGCGACCTTTGCGGAGGCTTGCGTTCCAGAATGCAGTCTGAAACCAACTGACCGAGCATCACCGATGCACAACCGATGAGCTACGCTGATGAGAGTAAGATCCACATGACATAAACACACAAGCATAAGACAAGGCAATATGAAATGCGCTTATATTACTCCCCAGGCCACTCCCCCAAATCTAAAAGCGTAGCGAAACGCTTCCCACAAACATTCTTCGAACGTGTTACAGTCATAGTAGATTACGTCAAGGCCGGAACGGCCTCGGTGCTGGAACCGACCCGACGGCAAATGCCGGACATAAAACGCCGTGTCGTCCTGCCCGTAGATTTCGATGGCCGTCAACGGCAAGCCCGTCTGCGGAACGGGCAAGTTCCAAATATGCCTCGTCAAGCGCTACTACGCGAGAGCCAATGCGAATAAACTTCCGCGCGGCCACGTCCTCTGCGGTCGCTGCCGGTACCAATTCGGCCACAGGTATTTCCTGGCAATACTTACGATATCGCTCGATGATCTGGCTCATGGTTGGCCCTTTTCTATTCGCTAGCGGTCGAAGATGACCACACCTTCAAACATAGGGAACATCCTGTCAGCAGCGTCTCCAACATTGGGCAGTTCGTCACGAATCTTATTCTGCGCCGTCGTGAGCGCGGAGTGGTATGCGCTCTGTACGTGTCCTTGAATATCATAAGGTTATCGTCGCGGCCGTAGTACTCGCTGACTTCCAGCAGGCCGGCGTTGTCGGACACATACGTGAACGTCGCGTTCACGCCGCTGCCGGAGGTGCCGACGAGGTCGTCGTACGCCTCGCTGTGACCGGTGACGGCGGACGGGTTCGCCCGATCGATCAAGCCGGTGACGGCGGACGGGTTCGCCCGATCGATCAAGAGCGAGTGCCTTGACCGCATAATCTTCTTCAGCGAGGCCTCGCTCCGGCACGCAGTTGAACAATTTCTGTTCCATTATCACGAGGAACGCCCGCATTAGGGGATCGGTAACGTCATTCCTTTCCTCGCCGAACAAGCCGACACCCACCCCCGCGATGGGCCGGTTGTCTGCCATGAACGACTCGGAGGTTTGTTGCGGTCTTACCATCGAAAGGATGCTGCATGAGCCGCGGATGACTTTTGTTACCTCACGGGATGCATAGTCCGATCCAAGACGCGTAGTAGAGTCAGATCAGGAAGGACCAACTGATATCGTGGATCATCGGGAACGACCTCCAACTCATAAAGCGACCCATTTTTAGCATGAAGTAACAAACTTACCTCTGTACCAGCTTGTTGAAAAGCTCCTTCAACTACTAGGCCGTTAATCCGAGATAGATGGGCTGTCAACGCAGGCAATAACCTTAAACTTCCATTTTCATCGATCGGCGATACGGATATCTGATCTGTCTGAGCCATTAACTCCGACACATTAGAAGCTACGGCACCAAGTAAAAAACGTAACAGAGCAATTTCCTTTTCCGTCGCAGCACGTATGTTCATGTGAGTCATTTTCAACCTCATAGTGGATAGTAAGTGCCTACGTAAATATCCGTGTCCATTACGTTAGCACGATATTCAATAATTCGTCCGCCAACCTCTACCCTACCCATGAATCGTCCAGAAACCGCTGCATCTCTAACGGCTTTTTCGATCGATTGTTGAATCGCGGACTCCACGTCAGATTTATTAGCCCTGTCCCTTCAAGGTGACGTGCTCCATGTCCCCATCTAAACCCGAAGGAACAGGTGTTATGCACCCACACCGCATCCGCTTCGCCGAAGCCGTCTTCGACAAAGTAGGTGTGATCGCCTTCGACCTCCAGATTATAGACCGTAATACCGTTGAGGCGCGATTCGCGGGTTGACGATGGCACCGCCTGCCATGATCCGTCCGATTCCTGCACGAGGTCACCATCGCTGAGTTGGCTCGCGCTGACCCAACCCTTGCCCTGCACGTAGAACGGATGTTCATCCGTTGTTTTAATGACCTCGATGTTTCCATCATCCCCTTCGATCGTCAGGATCCGCAGGTGATCACTGGTCCTGCGGAACACGTTCGTCACCCGCCGATAGTCCAGGTCGTCGTCCGGATCATGCTGGTCCCGCGACAAGACGTAGTCGCCTACTTCAATGTCTTCGATGTTTCGATAGACGCACCCGTTGACGTCCACCCCGCTGAGCACGCCCGTCCCAGCCACGAAGCAGGCCCCGTTCGGGTCCATCTTCACCTTCGCGGCCTTGAAGAACGCAAACGTCTGGTACGCGTCGACGCCGATGGCGATGTACTGGCGGTACTCTTGCGGCACGCCCGCCAGTTCGGCAGCGTAGTTCGCCAGATGTGCGGCGGTAGCGCTGGCGACGTTCTGCATCAACTCCACCGCAGCCTGCTTTGCGCAGGCTTTGAGGCCCTCCTTGACCAGAAGCGTCGCCCCCGTCTTCACCAGCACCGTCACGCCGCCGGCCATCTCGACCGTCGACAAGACGGCATGCGTGTTCTCCGCGTAGGTGACGACCTTGTTCGCCGTGTCCACCGCGATGCCGGCCCCCTTGCCGAGACTGTCAAGCGATTCGGCCAAGCTCACCATCATGTCACGCGACATTTTCAACGATCCAACGTTTGTAGGCAGTTTGTTGATGTTGAGCACGGCATCGCTGTCCGCCTGGCTGATATACCACTGGCTGGCAAGGAACTCGCCGGCGGCCTTGTTGAGCCCGGCCAGTTGTTTCACATATTGCTCGTACTGTTCAGCGATGTCGTCGATCGGCGCTGACGCCGCATCCAGTTTGTTTAAAATCTCAGTATCAGAAGCGTTCTTCACCTGACCGACGGCCTGGCCAAGTTCGGCAAGTCCCTCCAACATGTTGCGGAGCATATTTTTGGCGGTGTTATAGCCAGTTTGCAGACCGGAAAGCGTCGCTGGAACGGATGTGGCATTCTCGACGATGATCGGGAAGGAACTGACGGTAGGCCTTGGTGACGGCGGTGCACTGATTCCGACGTTCAGCTGGACCCAGTTCTGATATTGCACGCCGGCGGCGTCGGTGCAGGTGACGACGAAGAAATCCCAGCCCAGGTACGGCTCATCGTCGATGTTATCGTCTGGCTTATAATCCGGCTCGTATTCGAATCCCCCATCAGACAGCAATTCAACGGTTCCGTGCTGCGGCTGCTGGCCGATCGACAGCGAAACGACATTCGAGTCCTTCCACCGAGTGAATTCACCTGAGAACTCCGATTCAGCCTCGGCCGATACGTCAAATATCACTCGCGGCACGAAATGTCGCAGGTCTGTCCATGACTGCCCAGGATCGCGGAACATATACTTGAACGGCTTTGTCGAGATATTCCCCACCTTGACGATCGCCGTGGCCGGGTCGATGCCGGAAGTGAACGACGTTGGAGGCTGGTACTCCATTCCCCAGTACTTCACTTGGTCAAGCCAATCAATCGGAAGGTCGGGAAACTCGGAAAACAAGTCATAAGCGGGCGAGATCGTGGCTTCCAGGAAGTCATCCGTATACCAGTAAGAGTCTGAAATAGTGCCCTGAGTCGGCCCGTCTACAATCTGGATTTCAACGGACTCCGAAGGCGAGCCAAGAATCGGATAGCCATAATCAAACTGTGGCTCGCCGTTGTCGGCCCAGAATAGTTGGTCGTTTCGGACTGCGACGGGCAGGGCATTGGTGATGTGAACGGGCGCGTCAAAGCTTTCAGATATGCCGTCGCTGACCGTATAGGTGAAGTGGTCTGCGCCCTTAAAGCTCGACGTAGGCGAATACCAATATCCCCCCGACGTTCCATCACTTCTAAGAATGCCATATTGGGGCGCATCCTTAATCACATACTCAATCTCGTCGCCATCCGCGTCCGCCCCAGACAAGTTTATGTGAATTGCGTTGTGTAAGGTCTCACTGTTGACGGTCGCCGTTCGGAAGAAATCTCTCCATCCATAGTTGAGGATCTGCCTTTCCGCTTCGGGTGCCGCGTTGGTGACGTCGATCGCCACCCTCGCCGGCCTGCTGTTGGCGTAGCCGTCGGTGACCCAGTAGGTGAAGGTGTCCGTCTTCCTCCCGCCGCTCGATCTTGAAGCCGGTCTCGTCGGAACTGTTGTCGGCCCACTCGAGGGTGACCGACGCGGCCATAGTTGGCGCTGGCGCTGCCCTCGTCGCGGACGTAGGTGTCCGCGATGGGCGTCAGGTCCGTCGTGGTCGTGACCGGCACCTGGTTGCTGTGGCCCGATCCTCAATTGTTCAATCTCAGGCGCACTTGCCAGCTCTATGCAACTGCAACCAGTTGCTGTTCCAAGTTATGTTCAAGCCACTGCTTGGCAAAAGTTGGGGGAAGCGGTGCCGCGAATGCGTAGCCTTGGCCGTGCTGGCAACCAGCGTCTCGAAGCATCGCCATATCTACAGGGGTTTCTACCCCTTCGGCTGTAACGTCCAGGTTATAAGCATGGGCCAAACCGACAATGGATCGAATCATCTTTTTGTCGGCAGACTGCCGTGGGTTAGCGGTAAGAAAGCTTCGATCGATCTTGAGGACGTTGAACGGCAGCGACCGCAGGCAAGACAAAGACGAATAGCCAACGCCAAAGTCATCCAGTGCCAGCCCCACCTGTAGCTCGCGAAGTTCGCCCAGTAACTTGCTGGTCAGCGGAATATCATGCATGGCGATTGTTTCAGTGACCTCGAGTTGGAGACAGGAGGGAGAGATCGCGTGCGTGGCAATGGCTGCTTTCACCTGATCGACAAGGTCGCGGCTCGCTAATTGCTTTCCTGAAACGTTCACGCTGACGTGAAGCGAAGGCATATCTGGAATCTGCCGAATCCATTCGGCCATCTGTCGAGATGCCTCGTCGATGGCCCAAGCGCCGAGCCGACAAATGGCATCTGTTTCCTCGGCAATCGCGATGAACTCCGCCGGACAGACCTGACGACCGTTACGGCGCCATCGCGCTAATGCTTCGAGGCCTTCGACCTGGCCTGTCGCCAGGGAAACAATAGGTTGGTAGTGGAGTTCAAGATCTCCACGGTCTATCGCTTTGCCCAGGTCATGTTCGATGTTGATCCTCTCTACAGCAGCGACGCGCATGGCGGGCGAGAAAACCGTAAATCCACGCCGGCTCGACTCGTCCGGCTGGACGGCCGCGATCTGGGCATCGCGAAGGAGTTCCTCGATCGTGGTAGATCGTCCGGCTTCGGTCACCGCCACGCCGATGCGCAAGCCCATTCGCAGGTTGATCCCCCGCGCGCTTAACGGCTGTTCGAATGCGCGAAGAAGCCGTATCGCCACATCAGTGGCATCCGCCACGGGGAGGCTCGGCTCGCGCAAGACGAGCATGAAGTCGTCCCGTCCAACGCGCACCACAGACCGCTTCTCGTTTTTCCTCAGGACAGGGTGTTTTCTCACCGCCTGATGCAGACGTTCAATCACACCGAAAAGAAACTCCTCGCGCACGTCTATTGAAACGCCCGTTTCGATGGAACGCCACCGCTCCAAATGAACAAACAACACAGCGCCTACTTCGTCTCGTCGAAACAGTTGACCCGAGTTCAGAAAATCAACGCCAAATCCTTGGAATCCGACTTGATCGAAGTTGATATGCGCGTGTTGAATCTGCATGACAGTTCTACCGTAAATGACGTGCTGCTTAAGTTATCAGCGATTACGCAGCTCGGCGGGCGCGGAGAGACGATAACGATTGGAACCCTTGATCGTGACTGCCAACCTTAAGATCGCGCGAAAAGGAGTTCGTGGCAACCAAGGTTTTGCGTCCAAGCACGCGGCGAAGTTCGGCGCGGCAAACACCTTTTGCCAACTGTGCGGCGGCAAAACTTCGCCGGCACATGTTCGGATTGACGGTTACTCCCAACTGCGCGATCGCCGCATACCTATCGAGAATACGGCGAATGGCTCGCTCCGAAAGATCTCCGCCCAACCGATTGAGGAGGAACCGGCCGCTCGTAGTAGTGTTCAACGTAGCATGCGAGGCAAGGTATCGACGACATGCGATCACTGCTTGAGGACGGATCGCAAACTCAACACCAACACCGTTGCGTGTCACGGTAACGATGGCCCTTGAGAGATCAAAGTTCTCCGGACGAAGCCGAGACAACTCGCTCCCGCGAATGCCCGTGCCGCATAGAAGCGAAAGAATCACCGTATCCCTCGCTGCAAAGGCGTTTTCAACTCCGCCTGGGGCGGCGAGAAGGCGTTCAATCTGCCCATTGTCGAGGAGCGTGGCAGGACGCCTCGCTAATCTTGGCGTCTGAAGTCCTGCAGTGAAGTTAACATCGACGATTCCGCGGCCAACAAGGTATTTCGCGAAGGCGCGAAGCGCTGACACTTTTCGCTTTATCGAGGTAACGGCATAATTCTGCTGCTGCAAGTATCGCAGGAATGCGCTCGCCTGCTGGGCGATCGGTTCGGCGACGTGGCCGCCTCCCCCAATCTTGCCGGTGACAAACATGGTGAAGTGCTGCAGGTCGGCTCGGTAGGCGACCATGGTTCTCGGGCTGGCGCCTTGAACTCCCGCAAGCGCCACCAGAAACTCCGCAACCAATCCCGCATCGGCTGGACTAAACCCCGCGGCATTCTTCAAAGGATTCGGAAGATTTGGCGATGAGATCGTGTTCATTTTAGTGTTTCAGTTTGACATCGATGTCTGGAACGAAGGTTAATTAGGCCGCCCGACGGAACCTGAAAGCCGACACATTTTTTGGAGTTCCATGACCGCCAATGCGACGAAAGATGTCGTTCGTAACACGGTAACGCAGGCGTGATTTCATTCGCAAGTGGATCTGGCTGATGCGACTCTCAGTAACGCCCACCCTTTCGGCGATGTATTTGAGGTCCCGCCCTTCGATGTAATGATGCTTGATGATGAATCGTTCAGCCGTCGACATGTCGAATTGGACTGCCAGAAGCAAGTCGCTCTGACTGGCGTGCTCAGCCGGATCACAAAGTTTGGGATCCGGCACTGCCTGGATACCCGCCGGACTATCCTGCTCATCGTTCTCCTCAGCCAAGACGACCGAAGCCGGAACGATCGCGACCGGGGCAGAGTTGCGCCGCATATCGTGCAATTGTTCCACGGAGAGGGCCATTGCTTCGGCAATCTCGTATTCCGACGGCTTGCGACCCAACTCTTGCTCCAGCTTTGAGGTGGTCTCCCGCAGAGCACGAGTACGGCAACGCGCAAGCCGGGGAACCCAATCGAGCCGGCGGATTTCGTCCAGGATCATTCCGCGAATACGGTGAGCACTGTAAGTCTTGAAGCTCACCCCGCGATTCGCATCGAACTGTTTTAAAGCCGTCATGAGCCCGAGTGCGCCGACCGAAAACAGATCGTCGAATTCGACTCGACCTTTGAGTTTCTTCATCATGCGAGCTGCTTCCGTGCGAACCGTCGGCAGGTAATGTTGAGTCAGACAATTACGAGCCGTTAGGTCTCGGGTTTCGGTATACAGAGCCCATGCTTTTTGAATGTGTTCCGGCTCCGTGGCGAACATGTAATTTTTCGTGATCATCGCGGACTAGCCTTAAGTTGTTCGGATAACGTTGACCTGGGAGAGATTTAGTTCAGGCGGCCATCGGCAACGCAGATGTCGCCATGGTATCGACGGCAAAGTTAACGAGTTCGACTACGACGAAGGGCTTGACCGCACAACCCGAATACTTGAGTTGGATCGCCTCGGCAGCGCGCCGGTCGGAGGCGTTGTCGGCGAGGATCAACGTGCGATCGAGCAATTCTGGTTCGGCCCAGTCGATGAAGTCCAGCATCTCATCACGTTCGGCACGCGGAAGATTGATGACGACGAGGTCATAGCCGCCCCAGGCGATGAGCAGTTGGGCATTACTAATACGGTTCGATTGCGTGACACGAGCGCCAGCGTCGGAGTACACGTCCGAGAGAAGCGAGCCGACCGTTGGCTGATTGGCCACAACGAGGATCTTCTTGCCCTCAAGGGTCTTCGAGGAAACGGCGATCGCCTTCAGCCAGTCGCAAAGTGAACTCTTGTACATCGGAGTAATCCTCATTGCCGCCATTCTTTGTTATTGGGCCGCAGCTCCACACTGAGCTCGCGATTGGAAACGACTTGCACGTGCGGCAGGCGTGTCATGCAAGTGCTTCCTACACGAGGGATATTCGTCCAAAAGAGGTGGCTGAAAAATGAGTCAAACTACCTAATTCCGGATATCGTGACTAATTTCGAAACCCGCCGTTGTTGAGCGATATCGAACGCCGCTTTATGGGTAAAATGTGATCGAACCCGTCGAAAACCGGCATGTGTTTTGATCGTTGTCGATGACTCGCTTAGGCAACCAGTGACGCAGATCGGCGGCGAACTGTCGCAACAGAGTCGGCCGCGCGGGAACCTGCTATCGGAGTGTGACGTGCTGAATAGGCGCCATCCAAGCGTTGCGCGAGCGTGGGCGCCGCACCGCCAGAAAATCTCACACGAATTTCATCGTTAGCGAGAGAACATCGCTCTGCGCCCCCTTTGCACCGGATTCCGCATAGGCTGTGGCCTCAAACTTATAAGAGCCGGTTGCGGGTATCCAATTCGCGAACTTACCGTCGTTGTCACCGAAGACCGCGTATGGGGCAACGTTTTCGACGCGGGTGCCGATCGGGCCGCTGAACCTCACGCACTTTGCGCGGCCGTTGGTTAGGGCAACGACCGCAATATTGCGGGTGGTAAGCGTACTTAGCTTGATCGTCTGGTCCGCTGTGATGTACTCATAGCCCCTGATGGCAACACCAGTTCTGCTGTCAACAAGCTGCAGCGCCGTAACCTGTGGGCGTGAGGTGTCCTTGCGAGCGAGGATAGTGAAGTTCATCAACCGGGTTGCCCCCTTTGCGCCGGCCGCATTGTCTTGGGCAAACGGTGTGGCGGAAATTCGATACGAACCGCCCGCTAGCACCACGGCTTGGTAATTGCCATTGGCAACACGTTGAAACAGTTGATACGGGCCATCGTTATCGACATGTCTGACGCCGTTGAGGTCGAACTGGACCGACTCAGTAGCCCCAGCCGTCGTTGCCGCAATCGTAACGCCGTTGATCCCGAGCTTATCGAGGTCGACGACATCGCCCTCATTGAGGTCGGCATAGCCGGGGACAAGCTTGCCAGTGTTGCTGTCATGGAGGCTGAACTTGGTAATCTGACCCGCATTTAATGCGGTCGGAGTCGTCGATGCGGTACCGGTTGAGGAAAGAATCGTGAAACGGATGTTTTGCTGCTGGCCGGCGATGCCCTTGGCATTGCCCTGAGAGAATGCCTGAACACTGATGGCGTGTTGGCCGGCGGTGAATACAGCGCCGGTGTTGTCGCCGAAAGCGGAGAAGGGGTAAGCATTCTCCATGCGCGACTTGCCATCGACCGTGAAGCGGACGGACGACGTGTCATTGACCGTGGCGATGATCATCAATTTGCCGGAACCAAGCGACCTGGCATCGAAAACAGCCCCATCGGCAAGCGAGTCGACCAGGACTTTCCTCGTCGTGGCGTCAACCAGGCTGACTTTGGAAATGCTCGGAAGCACCGGCTGCGGAGTAGCACCGAGAGTCGGCGTAGACAATCCTCCCTTAGCATCGCCGACCTTCTTCATGCCATTCTGAATGGCGTAGAAGAACGGCGTCTTCGTGCCATCATAATTCATGATCCCGCCAGGACCGGCAGGAGTCTTGGTCGTATTAATCAAGGCAAAATAGTAATTGATGTTGAAACTCTCGCTTACCTGCGGCATCGCAGCCTGAGCGGCCTCGGCCCATTTGGTCGGGTTGTTTTCGAAGCCACGGATATTCCACTCGCTGGCGACCAAGGGCTTGCGGCCAGCAACGTATCCCTTCAATTCGTCGATTCGCTGCTTCTGCAGGGTCACGCTGGTCGAGTACGGATGAAAGCCGACGTAGTCGGTGTAGTTGAGCATGCCCGCATCGATCATGGTTTTCACATCCTTCGGGTTCCACGAAACGCTCGCGGAGACAACGGGTTCGTTATTGGCTCGCAGGGCTTCGTATGCGGGCTTGAGCAAGCCGCTGACGTAGCTGCCGAGGGAACCCTTCCAGTAATCATTGTGATCGACTTCGTTGCCTACCTGCCAGCGATCGACGGCCTTCTTCAGCGATGGCTCGCTCGAAGCCCAGGCGAACCAACCCTTGACGGTGCCGGGGTCGGGTACGATTCCGCCCGGCGGGTTGACGATCAGCATCACGTCGAAGCCGGCGTTTTTATAATCGATCGCCCTCTTGAGGGATCCCTCGATCTTGCGACGATTGAAGTCCGTAACGGAAGCCCAGATGCGAACGCTCTTTACGCCAAGTTCCTTCATCACCGGGATGGCCTTGTTCATCACGTCCGTGCTCGCATCGTTGATGTTCAGGCCGAGATCGAAGTCGGCGGACATGAGTTGGCGTCCCTCGAGCATGTCGAGAATGAACGGTTGGGGACGAAGCCGGCAAGTACGACTGACAGTAATGTTGCGCCTCAATTTGATCTCCTTTAAGGGGCTAGATCAGGGTTTCGCGTGAACGGCCCATTCCTGTGGACGCTTCGTGCGCACTTCTCAGCGCGCCAGATCAGCGAATTACCTTGTGATCAGGGAGAGAAAGAGATGTCTGGCCGCTACATGCCTCAGGCGACGCGCACGAGGCGACAAGCCACGATTCACTTCCTCACTGCCGTGCTCATCGACCGGAGGCATCCCAGAATAAATGGGTACAATTGCCCAATTTAACGGAGAGAGGTGTCTTTATTAGACATCATGCCGACGCCATCCCCAGCCCAATCAGAGGAAGGAAGAAGGTGTGATACAACGCATTACAATTTCTGCTATTTATGTGGACTTGTTATTTCGTTGTGTAGAAAACCGGCGAAACCCGTGCCTATGCTTTCCCGGTATTGCACCATGGCTCTACCATGGAATGGAACGTGTGTTTTGAGGTAGACGCTCAAATCTACAACAGCAGAGCGATCTGACGAACACTTCGCACGTCGCTGAGCTATGTCAGCAGTCACGTCAAGGAAGGCATCTGAAACAATTGAAGAGGATGAGGATGCCATGCTCGCAAAGGTGGATAGCCACATCGTCTTGTACATTCGGTTGTGCGCGCTGGCCGCATGCATCATAGCCCTTCTTCTCTCGGGTTCACGAATTGCTCAAGCATTGGCTGACAACGCGTTCCTATTTTCACGGGACACGGATTTTGAGAAACTGTGGAATGGCGCCTCGCTGGTACAAGCCTTTCTTGCCTTGGGAGCGGCCCTGCAATTGTGCTTCAGCCGTTCGCCATCCGCGACTGCAGCCTCGGCTGCCTTAGCGGCCATCGCAATTTTAATAGTGTTGCTCATCTTGTTGCCCGCCACGAGCGAAGGCGAATCGATCCGCCACATCTCGCTCTTGCACGTCTTTCACTTGGGAATGCTTCTTGTGCTGCTGCTGAGCGCTGTTGCACTCTTGATGATGGCAACCTCGCCCGGCATCGCGATGGGGCAGGCAGTCGCAACAGTGCTGTGCCTAACCGTACTACTGATGCTAACAGCGCAACTCTACCGACTGCCAAGCGTTGATCTCCTCTATCGTGAGGCCGCCATGCCCATGGGTGTTGCGGTCGGGCAGTTCTTTGCGCTGGTAGCAGTCCTTCATTGCCGGCCTGACCGGGGCCTGCTCTTCCATCTGACGAGAAAAGGCCGTCGTGGAAGCGTGGTGCGATGGCTTCTGCCGATGGCACTGCTCGTCCCATCCATGAACGTGTTACTACGTTTTCTGGCGATTGGAACAGGTTCATTTGAGCCCGAGTTTGGCGGTCTGCTCGCGTCATGGCTCAGCGTTCCTATTTTCCTGTTTCTGATCGCGTGGACGGTGCGCCGCCTATGGGTATCGGACAAAGAACGTCTGCTCGCGATACTCGAAGTCCGAGAGAGCGCGAAGCGGCTACGACGCATTGTGGTATCTGCTGTTGACTCAATTATTACGATCGATGAGGAAGGCCATATTACCTCCTTTAATCCTGCATCCACCCGGACTTTCGGCTATCGCGAGGAAGAGGCTCTTGGCAGGGACGTCACAATTCTCCTTCCCGACAACACGCACCGAGAATGGCGCCGCCGTGGCCAAAACTCGATTCGCGCGGCGATCAGAAAAGTTGGAAAGAACGGACGTGAGATCGAATGTCAACGCAAGGATGGCACCATCTTTCCTGTCGACCTGACGATCAGCGAATCGCTGAACGGACGGCATCGCATGTTTACGGCGATCGTGCGTGACATCAGCGAACAACGTCGTGCGAAAGAGACGCTTCAATTGCAAGCGCAGGAACTCGCCCGCTCAAACTCGGAACTCGAACGTTTCGCCTATGTGGCCTCTCACGACCTTCAGGAACCGATGCGCACCGTGCGAAGTTTTTCGCAACTGCTACAGAGAAAATACGCGGCTCAGCTCAGCGATCCAGAGGCCAAGGACTATCTCCAATTCATCGGGGGAGGCGTGCAGCGAATGCAGACGCTCATCAATGACCTGCTGGCGTACTCGCGTATTTCCACGAGGGACAGACAGTTCACGCCGGTCGACACGCGGATCGTCTGCGTCAACGCGATCAAAAACATCCAAGCATCGATCGCCACCCATCATGCCAGGGTGAACATCGCAGATCCACTTCCAACCGTCATGGGAAACGAAACACAACTGGGGCAAGTGTTTCTCAACCTGATCGCGAATGCCATCAAGTTCAGAGGGGCAGAGCCGCCGGTCATCTCAATTTACACAAGAGAGGCATACGACGAATGGATTTTCTCAATCGCTGACAACGGCATTGGCATTGCGCCAGAGTATCACGAACGCATCTTCGTCATCTTCCAGCGACTGCACACCGTCGACGAATACAGCGGAACGGGCATAGGGCTGGCGATCTGCAAGAAAATCGTCGAACGCCATGGCGGGCGCATCTGGGTCAGTTCTGAACTGGGACAAGGCGCCACGTTTCATTTCACTATTCCGAAAGTGAAGAATCATGAATAGACGTAAAATGGAAGTGCTTATCGTTGAGGATAGCCCGGCGGATATCCGCCTGGCGCAAGAGGTGCTCGCCTCGGGCGAGTTCAGCATCAACCTCCATGTCGTCAGAGACGGTGTGGAAGCAATGGGTTTTCTCCGCCATCAGGGCAAATACACGCACGTACCCAAACCCGACTTGATTCTGCTCGATCTCAACATGCCGCGCATGGACGGCCGTGAAGTCATGGCAAAGGTGAAGAATGATCGGGAACTGCGTCGAATTCCGATCATCGTCCTCACCATGTCTCATGCGGAAGGAGACGTCCTAAAATGTTACGACCTCCACGCCAACTGCTATGTCGTCAAACCGATGGACATGGACGACACCGTTTCGGCAATCCAAACGATTGAGCGATTCTGGCTCTCGGCGGTAACGCTGCCGCCCCATTGATTTGCCAGAGGAAAGCGCGGCGTTCCCATGCCAACCACGAGATGTCCAATCCGTGTATTGCTTCTGGAGGACAACTCCGCCGATGCCGCATTATTGCGAGCATTACTAGCAGAATCGCCGGGCGCCTCGTCGATCACGCTGCACGTCGAACGGCGGTTATCCGATGGAATATCCCGACTTCAGGAATCGCGATTCGACGTCGTGCTGCTCGATCTCGGCCTCCCCGACTCGCAAGGAATGGAGACGCTGCGTCAACTCAAGGCGCAGATTCATGGGATCGCAATCGTTGTCCTCACGGGGTTGGCAGATGAGGCGATCGGACTGGAGGCCGTACATCGTGGGGCACAGGATTTCCTGGTCAAAGGAGAAGTGGACGCACGCGTGCTCATACGGATCATTCGCTATGCCATCGAACGACAGCAGGCACAGCGATCGCTCCAGGAGTCGCAGGATCGATTAGCCCTGGCAATCGATGTCGCCGATCTTCGGACCTGGGATTGGGATTTACAGACCGGAAAAGTCGTTGGCTCATATTGCCCGACAGGGGACGCGGCGACCTCGCGATTGGATCGCGTCACCGACTTCTCCTCATTTTTTTCCTATGTCCACACCGACGATCGAGAGGAAAACAATAAGAAGATCGCCGATGCAATGGAAAACCAACGAGATTATCAGAACGAGATGCGCATCGTCTGGCCGGACGGCACGACCCGTTGGGTACAGGTAAAGGGACGATTCTTTTACAACGGCCATCGCAAGCCGATCCGAATGATCGGAGCGTTGGTTGACTTGACCGAGCATAAACGGGCGGAAGAGGCGATGAAACGGCATGCCGACGAGGTAATGCATCTTGCTCGGGTCAGCTTAATGGGACAGATGGCGTCTGGCCTGGCCCACGAACTCAACCAACCCCTTGGTGCAATCGTCAACTACGCAAGCGTTGTCTTGATGCAATTGGAAGCCGGCAAGGCGCCGGCCCCCATAACGATGCAGGCGATCCAGGAAGTCATCAAGGAAACTCGTCGTGCCGGATCGATCATCAGTCGGCTACGTTCATTCGTTAGCAAGCAGGATCCCCGACGTGGCATGACCAGCGTGCGGCAGTTGCTGGAAGAAACACTGCATTTGCTGGCGTTTGAACTGCGCCATCAGCAGATTCGCCCAGCCGTCAACCTGGCCGATGATCTGCCACTCGTGCTGGCGGATGCGATCCAGATCGAACAAGTGTTGATCAACCTGATTTATAACGCGTTGGAAGCGATGGACGGCGCCAATTCGCCCGTCCGGAACCTATCAGTGGAAGCCGGCATAGATCCCGAGAACACCACGCATGCGTTTATTTCCGTCATTGACAGCGGCCCGGGAGTAGAGCCGGAACACATGAGGAAGCTATTTGATGCTTTTTTTACGACCAAGAAGACCGGCCTGGGGATGGGTCTGAATATTTGCCGAACGATCGTCGAAAGCCACGGTGGGCGCCTGACAGCAAGGAGGAATCCGACAGGTGGAATGTGTTTCACGCTGACACTTCCATTTAAAGAGGTAGGCGACCCATGAATACTCAACCCACCGTTTATATTGTGGATGATGATCCGGGCATGTGCGCTAGCCTGAGGATGGTTATGGAGGCGGCCGAACTCAAGGCCCAAACTTATGGGTCCGGCGAGGACTTCCTGGACGACTGGAAAGCCAACCGACTCGGCTGTGTCGTGCTCGACCTTCGCATGCGAGGCATTGGCGGAATCGAAGTCATGCAACGGCTGCGTGCCCAGAACGACGAGATGCCAGTTATCATCATCAGCGGACATGTCGACGTGGTAACGGCCGTTCGCGGCGTAAAGCTTGGCGCCATCGATATACTTCAAAAGCCGTTTAGAACGTCAGAGCTCGTCGCCCACGTGCGACATATGCTGGAACTTAGTATCGAACAGCACGGTCGCCGAGAAGAGCTCATCGACATCCGAGAACGAATGAATCGGCTCACCGCCCGCGAGGCAGACCTGCTTCGCCTCGTTGTGGCCGGATTGTCAAACAAGCAAATCGCTGTCGAGATGGGCATCTCCATCAAGACGGTCGCCAACCATCGGGCAAACCTGATGGAAAAGACCCATGCTCTCAACGCTGCAGATCTGGCGCGCATGAGCGTCATCGCCGGCATCTTGCCTGATCATGTCTGACAGACGGCGGCGAGCGGCGAGCGCCAAGCGAAGCGCTTCAGGTCGAGTTTGATACTGTAAATGGAGTTCGAATCTGCCCAATCCGGAACGGTGCTGGAGAGCGTTCGTCGGAGAGGGCACGTCGACACTTTGACATTTGATGTCGTCGGGTTTCGACTTAGGCGATATGAAGATTGGGACCTATTACTACCCTGAGCAGTGGCCGCGGGCACAGTGGAAGCGGGATTTTGACAAGATCGCCGCGATGGGGCTGAAGATCGTGCACATGGCGGAGTTCGCGTGGTACGCGATGGAGCCGTCGCCGCGGGATTTTCAGTTGGATTGGCTGAGCGATTGCGTGGAAATGTGTCGCCAGCGTGATCTTGATGTGATCCTCTGCACCCCCACCGCCTCGCCGCCGATCTGGCTGAGCGATCAGTATCCGGACATCCTGCCGACGGACGAACACGGCACGCCCACCCGTCACGGCGGACGGCAGCATTACTATCCCACTTCGCTCCGATTGCAGGAGGCCGCCATGCGCATCGTCGATGCGCTCGGACGGCGGTTCGGCGATCACCCGTCGGTCATCGGGTGGCAGATCGATAACGAACTGCAAAGCCGCTACGACCAGTCGCAGCAAACCCACCACGCCTTTCACGAGTGGCTTCGCAAGAAGTACACCACCATCGACGCGCTTAACGCCGCGTGGGGCAACCAGTTCTGGAACACGTACTACCAGGCGTTCGATCAGATCCTCATGCCGGCGTCACGCGAGATCCAATACAACAACCCCCATCAGTATCTCGATGCCGCGCGGTTTTGGTCAGACGCGCTGGGCGATTTCATCCGCCTGCAGGCGGAGGTGCTCAAGCGGTATCTTCCGGCCGGGCCGAACGCGCCGTTCATCGCGACCAACTTCATGCCGTTCTTCCAGCACATCGATCCCAACGGCGTTCGGGATGCGCTGTCGCTGTGGTCGTGGGACAGTTATCCGGTCAGCGGGCGCAGGGGCGATCTGAAGGGCGAACAGTTCCGCCTCGGCGACATGGCGGCGATCGAGCTTCTGCATGACCAGATGGGCAGCTACAACGGCCGGTACGCGCTCATGGAGGTGCAGCCGGGGCAGGTGAACTGGAGCGGTGTTCCGTGCCTGCCCTATCCGGGGGCGATCCGGCTCTTCCTCTGGACGGCGATCGCACACGGCTGCGAGTTCATCACCGTCTACCGATTTCGTCAGCCGCGGTTTGGGGTGGAGATGTGGCACGACGGGCTGATCGAGTTTGACGGCGTTACCCCATCGCGCGGCGGCGAGCAGTTCGCGCAGGTTGCGGCGGAGGTGCGGAACGTGTGGCCGGACGGACGGCATCCGACGTCGATCGAATGCGATCAGCCGCAAGCGGGGCTATTCTTCGACTTCGACCAGATGTGGAACTTCGCCACCCTCCCTCAGGCGAGGCGGTGGAATTACGCCGAGTTAATGTGCCAGTATCACCAGGCGCTCACGCGCATGGGGTATCGCGTGCGCATCCTGCATCCGAACCAACCCTGGCCAAGCGATCTGAAGATCGCGGTCATACCGGGGGCACAGATGGTGGACGACGCCCTGCTCTCACAAATGCACAACTACGTGCAGGCCGGCGGGCACCTCGTTGTTACGTGTCGAACGGGATTGCAGGATCGCAACGCGCAGTTCTTCGAGGCGCGATACGCCGAACGAATCGCCGATCTGATCGGCGCGCGGGTGACGGCATACGACTGCCTTCCGGACGACTTCTGGGGCACGGTCGACCTCGACGGCAAGACGCACAAATGGGGCGTGTGGGCCGATCAGGTCGAGCCTGCCGAGGGGACGAGCGCGTGGGCAAGCCACACCAGCCTGTTCTACGCCGGCGCTCACGCCATCACGCATCGCAAGGCGGGCGGTGGATCGGTCACGTACAACGGCGTCTACGGCGACCGCGCGTTCGTGGAAGCGGTGATCGAGAAGGTCGCGCGCACCGTCGGCAACGACGCAGCGCCCCTGCCCGATCGTGTGCGCGTGTTGAAACGGGATGGATTCTCGATCTGTCTGAACTACACTGATCAGGCCATCACCGCCCCGGCACCGGCGAACGCGACGTTCATCGTCGGCTCGCGAAATCTCCCGCCGGCGGGCGTGGCGGTATGGAAAGCCTGATCGTCTGCATAACCCGATACGCGGAGCACGTCATGTCTCATCGATTGCACGTCATGTTGATCATCTCAAGCCTGTTCTTCGGCGGCTGCGCGCACGCGCAAACCGCCGCCCCCGCAAACGCTCCCGCAAACGCTCCCGCCACACAGCAGGCGGCGAAATACACCGCCGAGGATGCCGCCATTCAGCGGGCGGTCGATGAAGCGCACGCGATGTTTCGCGACCTGAACGAAGGCAAAAACGCCGACTACATCCCCGCGCTGGCGAAGGTGGACAGCAAGCTGTTCGGCATCGCCGTCGTGACGGTGGACGGCAAGGTTTACGCCGCCGGCGACGTGGAGGCGGCGTTCTCGATCCAGTCGGTGTCGAAGGTGTTCACCGCCGCGCTGGTGATCGAGGAACAAGGCGTCGATGGGCTGCAGAAGAAGATCGGCGTCGAGCCGACCGGCCTGCCGTTCAACTCGATCGTGGCGATCGAGCTGCTGAAAAACCGCCCGTCCAATCCGCTGGTGAACGCCGGCGCGATCGCATCGACCAGCCTGGTGAAGGCTTCGAGCGCGGAGGAACGCTGGAAGAAGATCCTCGGCAACCTCAGCGGTTTCGCCGGGCGCGATCTGAAGATCCTGGACGACGTGTACGAATCCGAGGCCGCGACGAACGGGCGCAACCAAAGCATCGCCCGGCTGCTTCAGGCGCACGAGCGTCTTTACTCCGATCCCGCCGAGGCGACCGACGTTTACACGAAGCAGTGTTCCGTCGGCGTCACCGCGAAGGACCTGGCGGTGATGGGCGGCACGCTCGCCAACGGCGGAAAGAACCCGCTCACGGGTAAGGCGCTGATGAAATCCGAAGACGTGCCGGAACTGCTGGCGGTCATGACGATGGCGGGCTTCTACGACGAGAGCGGCAAGTGGGCGTACGAGGTCGGCCTGCCCGCCAAGACGGGCGTGGGCGGCGGGATCGTCGCGGTCGTGCCGGGCAAGCTCGCGATCGCGGCGTTCTCTCCGCCGGTGAACGAGGCGGGCAACAGCGTGCGAGCGCAGAAGGCGATCGCCGAGATCGCCAAACGGCTGAAACTCGGCGTGTTCAACGCGCCGGAGAAGTAGGAGGACGCTCCCCCCCTCGCGCGCGTTTCCGAACTTCAGCTACTTGATGTACCCCTTCGCCTTAAAGTGTTCGAGCGCCTCGTTCACGGATCGGAAGACGCGCGTCGCGGTTTCGGAGATGAACGGGCTGGGCGTGCCGCGGCAGGCCCAGACGACGTAGACCTCCTTGCCGCCTTCCCAGGCGTGGTGCAGTTCGCGCTCGACACCGCTGCTGAGGCCGGGCTTGCCGTTGGGCAGTTCGGGGACGAGGGAGCAGATCATGTCGGACTGGTCGACCATCTTGAAATCGCGGGCGTAGATCTGGCCCATGATGTCGCCGGAGATCTGGATCACCTCGTCGGTCTTGAACGTGACCTTCCCCTCGGCGGCATCGACTTCGAGGGTATCCTTGCCGTCGTCCTTGGCCTTGGTCGCCAGCGTGTGGAGGACGAACTCGTCCACGTCGCCCGGATCGAACGCGATGAAGTGTTCCGCCAGCGCGGCGCGGAAGGTATTGATCTCCGCGAGGGTGTCGGGCAGGTCCATGACATGGCTCATGGGAAAGCTGGGGTAGACCGTCTTGCGGTACGGCTCGAACATCATGCGGTACAGCGTGTTGGTCGTCGGCACCGATCGGCCGCGGGAGAGGACGAAGAACTTGCCGTGGCCCTTGAGGATGTTGGCGATGATCTCGGTCGCCAGCGTTTCCTCCTCGCGCCACACCATGATGTCCTTGAGCGTGTGGTCGATGTCGTGGTCTTTGTTCAGCCGCTGGTGGATCGACTCGGCGTTGTCCAGCATTGTCACGTAGATGTCGGCGTTGAACTGCTTGATCTGGTCGTAGTCGAACGCCGCAAAGAGTCCGTGCCGCCAGCGGAAGGTGGCGTGGGTGTTCACGATCACGTGCTCGTGCTTCTCCGCCAGCCGCTGGATCTCTTTGAACACCGCCCGGCGAAGCGTGTTGAGGCGCGCGATGGGCAGGTTGAGGATGCGGCCCTTGGGGACATCGGGCGCCTCCTCGTACATCATCTTGCCGACATGGAAGACTTCGAGGTCATGCCCGGCCTCGATCGCGCGTTTTTTCACGGCTTCGAGATACGGACCCTTATCCACGCCGACTTGCCCGGTGACGATCGCTCGCATGTTCGCGAGTGTAGGTGGCAGGCCGGCCAAATCCAATCGCTGAACACGGCGCAAACAATATTGCGGGCTTGCGAGAGCAACGCAACGCGGCAGGAAGACCGCTTACGCGTCATGGCGAAGCTGCGGCTTGTTTTCCATCGCGGCAATCTGGTCGCGGAGCTTGGCTGCGACCTCGTATTGCTCGTTGGCGACGGCTTTCTTCAGCTTGCGCTGCAGGCGTTCGACCATGCCGACGGGCAGCTTCTTTTTGATCTCCCGGGCGAAGCGTTTGAGGACTTTGGCTTCCTCGCAGGAGTCGAACGCCTCGGGATGGCCGAACTTCTCGAAGAAATTGCGGATGTCCTGCAGGCCGGTGCGGACGGAGTCGAGCGCCTGATGCATCTTCTGATCTTTGAAGAGGATAGACGCATCCGCGCGGGTGCGCATCATGATGATGTACGGGCGGTATTGCTCGAGGACCAGCCGGTCCTGCTCATCGACCGCGAACTTGCCGCAGAAGTCGAGCACCCGCAGGTTGCGGGTCGTATCGCGAACGACCGCGGGAAAATCGCCAAGCACGAAGAGGGAGAGATACCGCTGGTAGTACATCGCCGCTTCTTCGCGGAGGAGTTGGCAGTCATCGGGCTTAAGGGCAAACCCCTGGATGGTCCCGCCGTTCTTCTGCTTGTGATCGGTGAGGCGGCTTTCGTGGTATTCCAGCAGCGATTCAAATCCGTGCGGCTTCAACCCGTCGGGCCGGCCGTTGACCTCCATCTGGAGGACGCCCAGTTCAAGGCGCATCTGCACCTTGGGCTGCCCATCCAGGCCGACGATTCGGCGCACGTTGATCGTGCCCGACTCGTACTCCCAACTCTTCAGGATCGGGGTCAGGTCCGCTTCGGGGCCCGGCATGTCGTCTTCGACTTCGTCGCTCATTCAACCTTAAGTATACCACCATCAATGCATCGACGCAGGCTTTTTGCGCGTCTACACTCCCCCGGATGAACCCGCTGCTCACCCAGCACAACGCCGCCAACGCCGAAACCCAGCCGTACGACCAGATCGAGATCGTCAGCACGTTCGGCCAGCCCCAGGCGGAGTACGCCGCCATCCGAAAGTCCGCAGGGCTCATCGACTTGCCCCAGCGGGGCTTGCTCGAACTAACCGGCAAAGATCGCCACGCTTTCCTGAATAACCTCATCAGCAACCAGACCTTCGACAAAACCGTCAAAACACCCCTCCCCGCCGGCACGGTGCGGTACGCGTTTTTGCTGAACCTGAAGGGCAGGGTGGCGCTGGACATGAACGTCATCGAATTGGGCGACCGCACCCTGCTTGACCTGGACGTCCGCCTCGTGGACATGCTGGCGAAGCTGCTGGACCGGTATCTTTTTGCCGAGCAGGTGAAAATAACGTCGAAAGTCGGCGCGCTGCATCAAATCGCATTGCACGGCCCCAAGGTCGATGAAATCCTCGCAATCGAAGGTCTCGGCGCCGCAGAAGCCGTTTCGTCCCAACGCCTGATCGGCATCGACATCATCCTCTGGCGCAAAAACCTCTGCGGCGTCCCCGGCGTGAACCTCATCCTCCCGGCGAATCAGGCCATAACGATCTGGAACCACCTCATCGAGCGTCACGGCGGCGAAATCGAGCTGGGCAAGCGGCTGCTGCGTCCCGTCGGCTGGGCGGCGTTCAACGCGGCTCGGATTGAGGCGGGAACGCCCATCTTCGGCATCGATTTTGAACTCGCCGAACCCTCCATCCCCGGCGCCAAGCCAAAGCCCGACGACGACGCCGCGCCGCGTCCCCAAGGCGTGCTGCCGGCAGAAACGGGCCTGCTCGATCAGGCGGTCAGCTTCACCAAAGGCTGTTATCTCGGACAGGAAATCGTGGCGCGCATGCACGCCCGCGGCCAGGTCGCCCGGAAACTCGTCGGCCTGAAGGTCGAAGACGACGCCCTGCCCATCGCCGGCGAGCACGTGTTCGACGAGCAGGAGAACCAGATCGGCGTCATCACCAGCAGCACGATGTCGCCCGTCCTGTCCGACGCCGCCATCGCGCTGGCGCTGGTCCGCAAGCCCCACTTCGATCCCGGCAAAATCGTGGTTGTGCCGGCGGAGGGGAAAATGCGCAAAGCGCAGGTCGTTCCGTTACCGTTCCTTACGTCATAGCACGATCCAAACCGAGGGAGAGTCCGACATGATCGATAGCCCCTACCTCGTCACGCCCGGAAAGAAGATCCGCCTCAAGGACTTCAAACCCGACGACACCGGCGATTTCAAAGACCGCCAGGACGCCGAGTACGCCGGCAAGAAGAACCTCGAAAAATTTCACGAACTCCAGGACGTCCTCTACGCCCAGGGCAGGCACGCCCTGCTCGTCGTCCTCCAGGCGATGGACGCCGGCGGCAAGGACGGCACGATCGACCACATCTTTTCCGGCGTCAATCCGCAGGGATGCCAGGTCACCAGCTTCAAAGCCCCAACGCCGCTGGAGAAATCCCACGACTTCCTCTGGCGCATCCACCGCGCCGCGCCGGCGAAGGGGATGATCGGCATCTTCAACCGCTCGCACTACGAAAGCGTGCTGGTCGAACGCATCCACGGCTATGCGCCGAAGGACGTCTGGAAGAAGCGATACGACCACATCAATGCGTTCGAAAAGCTGCTGGTCGACGAGGGGACGACGATCGTCAAGTTCTACCTGCACATCAGCAAGAAGGAGCAGGCCGAACGGCTCCAGGCGCGCATCGACGACCCGACGAAGAACTGGAAGTTCAACCCCGGCGATCTCGAGGAGCGAAAGTACTGGGACGCCTACATGGAGGCCTTCGACGACCTGCTCGAACGCTGCAGCACCGAACACGCGCCCTGGTACGTCATTCCCAGCGACAAAAAGTGGTACCGCAACTACGTCATCAGCGACGTTCTGCTGCAGGCGGTGAAGCAACTCGATCTGAAATACCCGGAACCGATTCCGGACATCAAGAACTACAAGGTGATTTGACGACGCGAAGGCAAACGCGCGCCGCCGATGGCCTTCGCGTCAGTTCATCATCAGTTCATCAGGCGAGGCGCCTTGCGCGAAAGCGCGGTCTGCGCTCTGGCGATACGAAAATCGCCGAAGGTGTCGCGCTCGGCGGATTCGGGCTCCTCGATCTGCTCGGCGATTTTCGGCAACTGCGATTCGTGCATCGGGCGCGGCGGAGCGGCGGGATATTGATGCGGGCGCGGCGGACCTTGACGCGGGCCGCCGGGGGCAACGTCGATCATTGTGAAGCCATGTTCTTCACGCGTCTGCAATTCCCCTGCACTCAGCCTCTGCATCACCTGATCCACCGAAATGCCCCAGTACTCGGCCGCGAGTGAAGGTACTACCCAGCACGACATATTCGAAACTCCTGACAAGCCCGTACCATCCATCGATCGCAAGCGTCCATCGCCAGCGGTCCATTGCTTCATCGGAGGGCATGACGCCCTCCTGAAGGTTCAATCGTCGCACGTGTTAAGACCGAGCTTTGGCGTACAATCACCGCAGATGGCACACCCCTACAGGCGGGGCAACAATTATCGAGCACGAAACATATGAGCATGAACAGCAACCCGATCAAAGCCGTTATTACCGGCCAACTTTCCGCCGATTCTGCCGTGACGATTTCCGGCTGGGTCCGCACCCGGCGCGACAGCAAGGCCGGCGTGAGCTTCATCCACGTCTCGGACGGGTCGTGTTTCGCGACGCTCCAGATCGTCGCGCCGCAGGAACTGGCGAACTACCAGTCCGAAATCATCCACCTGTCGGCCGGGTGTTCGGTCGTCGCCAAGGGCAAACTGGTTCGCTCGCAGGGCAAAGGGCAGGCATACGAAGTGTTAGCCGATTCGATCGAGGTCGTCGGCTGGGTGGAAGACCCGGACACCTATCCGATCTCGCCCAAGCAGCACACGATGGAGCACCTCCGCGAGGTCGCCCACCTGCGGCCGCGCACCAACACCATCGGCGCCGCCACGCGCGTGCGACACACCCTCGCGCAGGCGGTCCATCGGTTCTTCGATTCGGAAGGCTTCTTCTGGATCCACACGCCCATCATCACCGGCAGCGATTGCGAGGGCGCGGGCGCGATGTTCCGCGTCAGCACGCTCGACCAATCCAACCTGCCCAAGACCCCCGACGGCAGGATCGACTATTCCCAGGACTTCTTCGGCCACGAGGCGCACCTCACCGTGTCCGGCCAGCTCAACGTCGAGTGCTACTGCCTCGCGATGAGCAAGGTCTACACCTTCGGCCCCACCTTCCGCGCCGAAAACAGCAACACCCCCCGCCACCTCGCCGAGTTCTGGATGATCGAGCCCGAGATCGCCTTCGCCACCCTCGAAGACGACGCGGCATTGGCGGAGAAGTTCCTCAAGTATCTCTTCAAGGCCGTGCTCGACGAACGGCAGGACGACCTCGCCTTCTTCGCCGAGCGGGTGGATAAGGAGTGCGTCGCGCGGCTGGAGTCGCTCGTCAACAGCAGCTTCGAGCGTATGACCTACACCGATGCGATCGCAAACCTGGAGAAAGCCAAGCAGAAGTTCGAGTTCCCGGTGAAATGGGGCATCGACCTGCAAACCGAGCACGAGCGATACCTGACCGAAACGCTGGTCGGCAGGCCGGTGATCGTGACGGATTACCCGAAGCAGATCAAGGCGTTCTACATGAAGCTGAACGAGGATGGGAAGACGGTTCGCGCGATGGACGTGCTCGCCCCCGGCATCGGCGAGATCATCGGCGGCAGCCAGCGCGAAGAACGGCTGGAAGTGCTCGACGGCCGAATGGTGGAGATGGGGCTCAAGCCGTCAGACTACTGGTGGTATCGCGACCTGCGCCGCTACGGCACAGTGCCGCACGCCGGCTTCGGCCTTGGGTTCGAACGCACGATCCTCTACGCCACCGGCATCCAGAACATCCGCGACGTGATCCCGTTCCCGCGGTCGCCGAACAACTGCAAGTTCTGATGCGATCGTGCGTTTACCCGTAGCTGCGACGCCTGCGTCGCCCATTCGAGCCGCT
>JBBCIV010000094.1:0-14933 GCA_037189665.1 Phycisphaerae bacterium
CAGATCGACGACGTTGAGCAACGCAAGCCCGGCGCCGAGAGTAACGGTGCCCGTCGAGTTCACGCTGTCGGCGATCAGGCTGCCGGAGTTCAACTGGGCCAGGTAGACGGCGTCGCTCGCGAAGGTCAGGTTGCCGGTAGCAAGGCTTTCGATCGGCGTCTCGACGCTGCCGGGTGACAGGATTGCGTCGTCCGTGCCCGCTGAATTTCCGATCGTCACGTTGGCCGTGATAGAACCGGTGCCGCCGAGCGTGCCGGCGTTGATCGAAAACGCGCCTGAGCCGGCGTTCGCGCCGTTGATCAACAGCGTGCCGGCGTTCAACGTGGTCGTGCCGGTGTAGTTGTTGTTCGAGCCCGCCAGGACCAGCGTGTTCGTACCGGTCTGCATCAGGATGCCGCCGGTGCCGCCTACATTGCCGTTGAAGGTCGTCTTGCTGTTGATCACCAGCCTTCGCGTTCCCGCCAGCGTGACGCTTCCGTTAAAGATCAGGTCGCCGGTGCCGCCGGAGGTTGCGCCGAGACTGAGCACCGAGTTGGAGTTACCGCTACTGATATTGATGTTATTCGCAATGGTGCGGGCGGTGGCATCGTTGCTTCGGAAAGCACCGCTGGTGTCGTTGCTCAACCCCAATTGCACGGCGCCCGTGCCAAGCGCGTTGTTATTCGCGATGACGAGAGCGCCCGTTTGAAGGGTCGTCAGGCCCGAATAGGTCGACGAATTGTCACCGAAAATCGTGACCGCACCGTTGCCCGCCTTTGTAAGCCCGCCCGTGCCGCTGATGCTGCCGGTGAAGCTGATAGGCGAACTGCTCGCAGGCGATGCCGTCAACGTCTTGTCGCTCAGGTTGATCGTGCCGCTGAACTCCGCCGCCGCGTTGGCATTGTTGTTCATGCTGACGGTCGAGTTGCTTTCCAGGTTGATCGTACCGGAAAGAACCGTGTTGCCGCCTTGGTTTTGCCCGAACAGCGCGCTGGTGCCGTTGATGTTGATCGTGTTGGCAATCGTGCCGCCGTTGAACTGGAACCGCGCACCGGTGGCGACGGTGATCGCCCCCGTGCCGGCGAGCGGCGTTCCGGACGAACGTAGGGCGCCCTGGTTAATCGTTGTTCCGCCGGTGTACGTATTGCTTCCCGTCAATACCAGCGTGCCGAGGCCGGCCTTCGTAAGTCCGGAGTTCCCGGCGATGCTGGCGCTGATGGTCGCAAGCGCGTTCGTGCCCAGCTCGTTCACGGTCACGGTCGGCGTCGTGCCAGCCAGCGTGAGGACGTTCGCCGGCGTACCGCCGTTGCTCAGCGCCCAGCTGCCCGCGGTGGCGATATTGGTGTCGCCGAAGACGAGGTTGCCGATCGTGCGCGGCGCGCCCAGCGAGACGGTCAGCGTGCCGGCGGGAACGTCGATGGTGCTGAAGTCCGCAGTGTTGTCGCTGCCGTCGGCGACGATGCCGCCGCTCCAGTTGCCGGGCACGTCGTCGGCCCAGATTCCGTTGGCAGTGCTCGACCAACTGCCCGAAGCGGCCTGACCGACCTGCGCCGCGCCCCCAATCACTGTCGCGGCGGCGATGGCCGTGAACTGTGACAGACGACGCGCATGATTCAAATGTCGATGTTTCAAAATCCGCTGCATAACCTCGTCCTCACGCAACCCTCACCACACGTCTTGTTAACAACTACCAGCTTAAGCACGCGCCGATGCTGAAATACGAAAAAAGACTATAGATTTACGACAACCCTATTGACGCCTGCGGCGCAAGGTCAGCAGCCCGCAGGTGAATAGCGATGCCAAAGTCGCCGGCTCAGGAATGGGCACAAGGCGGACGGCGTTGCCCGTCAGGTAATCCACTTCGTGCGTCGCGGTAATCTGCGTATCGACGGAGAAGAAAGCGCCGGACAGCGATCCGTAAGTGGCGATCGTGTAGACCTTTGCGGGATCCAGCGCGCTCGATTCGTCCAGATCGAGAATGCTCGCGCCGCCGAGCGTGAGCAGCCCTGTGACGTTGACCGCGTCGCTCGCGCCGCCAACGTCGGCTTCGAGAAGATAGGTACCGTTGATGATCCCGTCACCGAGAAGATCGATACTGCCAATGCTGTTGCCGGGCGCGATCGTGCCGTCCACAGTGACGCCGCCGGTCCCCAGCGCGCCGGCGCCGCCGAGGGTGGCGCCGCTGGCGATGGTCACCGCGCCGGCGCCGGTGGCCGATCCGCTGGTATTGTTCGCCAACAGCGTGCCGGCATCGATGCTGGTCGTTCCACTGTAACTGCTATCGGCCGTGAGTTGCAGGGTGCCCAGGCCGTCTTTAACCAGCCCAAGCGTCGTCGTGATCGGCGCGGTGATGCTGAGGTCAATCCCGGCCGCGCCGTCGGCGACGACAACGGTGTTCACGCTCGTCAGCGTTAGCCCCGCGCCACCGATGGTAGACGACGTTGCGGACCCTTCGGTTTCGATCCCGCCGCTGAGCGCAAGCGATGATCCGGCGGTACCCGTGATCGTGCCGCCCAGCATTTTCAGCGCGGTTGCGTTGAGCGTTCCGGTTCGCAGGTCGATGGTCCCGCCACCACCGCCGCCGACCGAGGTGGCAGCGAGGCTGCCGACGTACAGGCGTCGCGTCGTACTGGAGTAGCCATTCAAATCCAGCAAGCCCGTCTGCTCAACGACGACGTAGTTCGTCGTATAGGCGGTCGAGAACTGGTTGTCGGCCAACAGCTTGATCGTGCCCGTTCCAGTCACGTGCACGCGAGGCGGGAGATTCGTATTCACTCCCAGCTCGAGCATGCCGGCCGAGGCGCGCAGCACGCGTGACTCGGTGGCAACCGTGTTACCTTGGTAAAGGTATTGGCCGGTTAAACGCATCGTGCCAACGCCATTTTTAATGATGCTGAAACTGGCGGCATCGACATTGCCGGAGATCAACAGCGTGTTGCCCGTGTTGACGGTAAACGTCTGGGAGCCATCGCTGGCCTTGACGTTGGCGGAAATCGTGTTCGTCCCGCTGCCGCTGCTGGCAAGGTAGCCATAGCCGATCGTAAGCAGGTATGTGCTATTGCTGGAGCCAAGCGTCCACCCCGCGGTGTCGAACTGCAGTCGGTTAATCGAACGGCTCGAGGTCAGGATCGGCTGCAGGACCGTGCTGGGGTCGGCAATGTTGAAGCGAGCGGTATCGGTGTACGTCGTGTTTGCGGGGATCGTGTCCCAGTTGGCGTCCAGTTGCCAGCTGTTCTGGGCAAGCCCGGCAGTGGTCGCTTCGGTCTCGGTGGCATCGCCTTGCCACGTGCGCGTCGCACCCAAAGCCCACCCGGCCACCGCCATGCAGACGGCCGACGACAAAATCGCGGTTCTCGTATCGGTCATTTTCCTGCCTCCAAAGCAATCCGATCGATGTGAATCGTGCGCAACCTTCCGCAACCAAACGCACGGTGTCCTGCGAAAAAATACCGCTGCACGGATGTGGAAACGCGAAAAAAGAATATATATTTGCGACAACGGAGATCTTGATGGCAGCAAAACGGCAGCGGGTGGCAATCCTGATGCACCGTTGGGTGGGCTATCTGCACGGCGTGCAGTTGGGCATCGCGGAATACGTCGCGAAGCGCCCCGAGTGGATCTGCTCGCACGTCCGGCCAGACCAGGCGGGGCTGGAGACGCTGGCAAGCATGCCGCTCGACGGCATCGTCGCTTATGTCGAACCAGAATACGTCAACCTGCTCAAATCACGCAACGTCCCAGTCGTGGATGTCTCAAACTGGCTGCAGGAGGCGAACTTCGTACGGGTCATTCCCGACGACCGCGTCATCGGCGGCATTGCCGCCCAATATCTGGCGGACCTGGGGTTGCAGCACTTTGGCTACTGGGCGTACGCCAAAACGGCGTTCTCACACCTGCGTCTTGAAGGATTCCGCGAAACGCTCGCCAGATCCGGCTTGAAGGCGCAGGTGTGGTCGGACAACCCCGCCATCCGTGATCGCGACGCTCCGACGAGCACGCTGGAATGGCTGCGGAAGCTTCAGAAGCCGGTCGGCATCTTCTGCCCGAACGACACCATCGCCACCACCATTCTCGATCAATGCCGCGAGGCAAAGCTGCGCGTCCCCGAGGAAGTCTGCATCCTCGGCGTGGACGATGACGAACTGCTGACGCAGATCAGCCATCCGCCGCTGTCGAGCATCGCGTTGCACACGCAGAAGATCGGGTTTGAGGCCGCCCGCCTGCTGGACGAGATGATGGCCAACCCCGGCAAGCCGGTGTCGCCGGTGCTGTTTCCGCCGGTGGGCGTGGTGGCGCGTCAGAGCACCAACCTGCTGGCGATCGCCGACGCCGACGTGCTGGCGGCGGTTCGCTATATCCGCGATCACGTGCACGAGCGGCTCACCGTGGACGACGTGCTGAAGGCCGTGCCCGTCAACCGCCGCTTCCTCGAGCGCCGCTTCAAGGAACACCTCGGCCGCACGCCGCTACAGGAAATCCGGCGCGTCCGCATCGAAAAAGCCAAGGAGCTGCTCTCCGGCACCGACATGTCCATGCCCACCGTCGCCCGGCGAAGCGGCTTCCCGAACCCCGAGCGCCTCGCCAACGTCTTCCACGCCATGACCGGCATGACCCCCACCCACTACCGCCGTGAGTTTCGACTGCACGACTTCTGATTCCCCTCTTTATGCGTTCTCCTCATCTCCTGTACCGACCGCCCCATTTCTCACGGCAGCGACAAAAGCTTGCCGCGAATGTCGTAGAACGTCCTCACCTGCGAGGCCGTATCATTCCGAATCGCATGAGCGGACAGGGTTTCAATGTGCCCGTCATAGAAGGCGACATTGGCCCGCCCCGATCCGTGCACCGTGTGAATCCGGCCGGAATATTCAAAGGTGCCATCGTCGTTAAAATTGGCCTGCAGATGACCTCCCGAATTCGGCGTCGAAGGATGAGTGGTGTAACTGTCGGCGAGCATGATCGTCGACGAAGGCGCCGTCGGCAGGCCCGTCAATCTCTGCACGGCGAACTGCCTGTTCGGATTGCCGCCCATCAAGACGACCTGCTGAAATTTACTGTTGGCGAAGGCCGGCTTGGAGCTTCCGCTCTTGATGAAAAGCGCGTACCCGATGTTCGCGTATCCTGTGCTGGTGACGCTGGGATCGGTGCTCCTGATATCGTTGGCGTAGTAATAATTGGTCGGGCAGATCGACACCTTGCGATTGACGTAGACGGGATAGCCCGTTCCCTCGCCCGATCCGACACCGTAGCACAGAAACCACGGCCACCCGCGAAACTCGCCGCCGTTGCGCCGGTAAACGGGGATGTAAGCCTGGTGGTCGTTCGCGTATAGCTGAAAGCCGAGCCCGACCTGGCGAAGATTGCCCGCGCAACGCGCGGCCCAGGCGGCATTGCGAGCTTTGCTCACCGCCGGCAACAGCAGCGATACTAAAACGGCGATGATCGCGATCACGACGAGCAGCTCGACCAACGTAAACCCGTTTTTCGTGGTCCGGTTCATCGTAACTGCTATCGGGCCTTTGGGGTACATCGTTAACCTCCGCGGATGGCCGCCCGGATCGCGTTGTATGTACGCTCGTTCTCGGTTCAGGTCGCCTGCAATCAGGTGTTCCGGCGGCGTTGCCGGACCAGCAAGCCCATGACGCCCGCCCCCAGGATGCTCAACGCCGACGGTTCGGGAATGACCGTCAGCACGCCGGTGCCCTCGGCGAACGCGTAGTCGCCGGATTGCCAGACGCCTGCGGAAACCTCTGAAAACCCCACCACCGCGAAGGTGCTGCCGAAAGTAGTCCGAGTCAGAATGCCGGCATCCACGATGGTCCAGCTTCCAACTCCGGCAGCCACGCTGAGATCGAACGTGAAGTCGCCGGCGAGAAGCAGCGCGCCATTGCCACTGATTGCGTTATTCACGCCGCTGCCGCCGATCACGAAGGCCAGCTGCGCGTCATCTGCCAGGTGCAGGACGCCGCCGTTGACCACGGTATCGCCGACATAGGTGTTGATCGCGGTGAGCCGGAGCGTGCCGTCGCCCGTCTTGGTAAGGCCGCCGTTGCTGATGACACCGCTGAAGACCGCGTCCGCCCCGCCATCGGTATTGCTGTCGCCCTTGTTGACCTGCACCGTCCGAACTGCCCCGTTGAGATTCAAGGCGTTCCGAAAATCGACCGTGCCGTTCGACAGCGCATGGCCGAGGTGCAAGGTCCGGCCGCCGGCGATGAAGCCGGCCGTGCTGCCCCAGATCAACGGGGTTCCACCACCGATGTTGACCACAAGATTGTTGTCCGCGCTCCCCCACGTAGCAGAGCTGCCGTAGGCAAACAGGCCGCCGTCCGAAGCATTGGCGCCGCCGGTCCACTTGACACCGTTGGCGGCATTTAGATTTGCGGAAATCGTCCCGTTGCGTCCGAGAAGGCCTGTGGTGACCGTCGTGCCCGTGCTGCCCAAGTTCGCCGCAACCACGTTGCTGTAGACGCCGCCCACGGCCAACGCGCCATTGCTGATCGTCAGCACGGTGCTGCCAGACTGCGTCCAGTTTCCGGCGACAACCAAGTGGCCGGTGCCGGCCTTCGTAATCGTGCCGGCGCTGGCCGTATAGCTGGCCAACGTCGTGCGGCTGTTGTTTACGGTCAGGCCCTGCTGCCCCCCCTTCCAGTCACCAAAAGTGAGATCGCCCAGAAAACCGCCGCTTGACGTGCCGAAAACGACGGCATTCTTGCCTACGTTGAACGTGTTTGCGAACACACGATTATTGATGGACCTGAAGGTGACCTCGGCTCCGCCGCTGATCGTGACCGCGCCCGCACCGAGCGCGGTATCGGTTCCGAGCGTAAGCACGAAGGTGTCGTTCGTCGTCGATCTGAATCCGTCAAACGTATTATTCCCGTTCAGCGTGAGCGATCCGGTGCCCGTCTTGTTGACCTCGCCACCGGTGATGTTGGCGTTGATCGTCAACCCATTGCTGCCTTGGGCGATCGTGGGACTTGTTCCATCGAAATTCAGGACAGACGAGGCGTTCCCGGCCGCGACGGTATAGCCGCCCGCGCCGACGACGATTCGATTTACATTGATGGTCGTGCCCGAGGCGATGGTTACGGTCTTGGCATTCGCATTCGGGGAGAAAAGGCTCGCGGTATGAACGCCGCCCGTATTCGCCCAGACCTGATAGCCCGAAATGTCGTAATTGTACCAGAGGCTGGAAATCGTATCCCACGTGCCGGTGCCACCCACTCCGGCTGGAGATCCGACGGACCCGGCGGCGCCCGCGCCATCGCTGTCCCAGAACAGGTTCGCCGCCTCCGCGTCGGGGGTTGCCAAAAGCGCCAGCACGGGAATGGCCATCTTCATCACATTTTTGCTCAATGGCCGAACGTTTCGGCGAAAAGTAGGACTCGGCATTCGCGTTCCTCCGTTAAAGTTTCCCGCTCCACCAACCGAAGCGTCGGGACGTGAAAAATCCGACGCTCCCAGCTAGACGTGACCTCACGCAAAACGAGGGCGGGCTTGCCGGCTCGATCTACGGTGTTTTCGATCCCTGATACCCGCCCGGATCGCGTTCCGCCGTCGTCGCGGCTACGTCCTCTCCCGCAAACTCACGATGGACGACAATGTATGATTTGTGTATTTTGGCGAAATACGTTTTTTTTGATTCATTTTAGGTTTTTTCCAAGTAAGAAAGTGGTGCATGCGGGTTCGTGTCGTCGCCAATCTGGACGACCCCTACAACCGCCGGGTACTGCCTGGCGCGGTGGAATTTTTGCGCCTAAAGCATTGGGAAGTCGAGTTTTACAACCTTAAATCGTGGTCGCACATCCCCGACGCCATCGCCGGTGCCAGCGCCCTGCTGATGGGCATTCACGCCTATGAGGAAGACCCGATCTTCACGCGCTCGCAGCTTCCGATCGTCACCTGGTCGGCGAGCATTCCCGAAGCCAACTGGCGGCGGGTGATGACCGACGATTTCGCTGTCGGACGTATGGCGGCGGAGCACCTGCGGGCGCGCGGGTTCAAGTCGTTCGTCTACTTCAATGACTCGCCTGACATCTGGTCGATGCGCCGGCGCGATGGCTTCCTCGGCCGAATCGAATCGTACGGGCTCTCGATCACGCTGCTGGAGCAACGCTTCGACGAAGAAGACCCCGAACTTCCCAACCGTCTGAGCGCCCTACCGCGGCCGTTCGGCGCGCTCGTGCCACACGACTTCAGTGCCCTGCACTTCATCGCCGCCTGTCGAACCGCCGGCCTGAAACTGCCGCAGGACGTCGCGGTCGTGGGCGTGAACAACGACGAAGTCCTCTGCTCGACCACCGATCCGCAGCTGACCTCAATCCCGCTTCAGACCCACCGCATCGGCTACGAGAGCGCCGCCCTGCTGGCGAAGCTGATCGAGCGGGCGCCGCTCCCCCCTTGGACCATCCTGATCCCGCCGGCGGACATCGTGGTGCGGCAATCGAGCGACACGCTGGCCACCGGCGACCAGCTCGTCATCGACGCCGTGCGATACATCCGAAAGAACCTCGCGAAGTGCATCGGCACAAAGGAAATCGCCGCGGCGATGAACGTGTCCCGCACCACGCTCGACGCCCGCTTCATCGCCGCGATCGGCCGCACCGCCGCCGCTGAAATCCGCCGCGAGTGCCTTGACGCCGCCTCCCAACTCCTCGCCTCCACCGACCTTCCCATGTCGGAGATCGCCCGGCGTTCCGGGTTCTCTTCCGCCAGGCAGCTTAGCGAATCCTTCCGGCATTTCGTCGGCCAGACGCCCACCGCTCACCGCAAGCAGTTCCTGACCGCCCGCCCCGCCTATCCAAGTCGGCCCACGGATACGTAGCTTTGCGTATTTCACGGCCACGTCGCTAAAACTACAGTCTGCCCCGGCCATCCAGCCGTTTGGGTGGCAAGCATTCCCTAGTAATGAGGAGAAAAGATGCAGGGAAGTCAAACACTGTTAGTCGGGGCAAGCGTCGTGGCGCTGGCCGGATCAATGGCGACGGCGGCGCCACAGTTTGAATACGTGATCACCGGGTCGTTCGGCGACGGCAGCGAGACGCTGCGCATCAACGACGATTCGCTGATCAACCGCTATGTCGCCGGCGGGTCAAACGGATCGCTGCTGTTCGACGGCGAATCGCCGATCAACGAAGTTCGGACGGAGATCTTCTCGGATCCGGACATTACGCCCTCCCCCCACCTGTACGCCGACATCCGTTCGTTCGGCTACTTCGGCCTCGTGCGCACCTATGACCTGAACGACGAGGTGACCGACACCCGCTTCTTCATCGCCGCACAGCCGTCCACCATCGCGGGGCAGGCGTTCGATGACGTGTTCGCGGACTTCCTTACCGCCCACCCCGGCATCACGTCGCTGGCGGACTTCATCCAGATCATCGACGACGGCCCGGACGTCCCGACACCCGGCGCGAACACCGCGTGGATCGACTTCAACGATTCGATCGCCGCCAACGAAGTGGAGTTCGCCGGCGCGGTCGCGACCACGTTCCAGCCGGGCGAAGTGCTGGACCTGGTCGTCTTCGACAACTCGACCGGCCTCGGCTCCAACTTCGGGGATATCCAGATCACCGCCAACCAGATCCCCGAACCGGTGATGTTCGGCGCGATCCTGCCGGCGCTGGCGATGCTGCGACGTCGTCGGAAATAAGCGCTTCCCGTGCCCGGCGGATGACCGCAAGTTTGGCCATCCGCCGGGCGGCGCTTACAATCGCGGACCTATGCCGACCACTGTCATCGTCCCGAATCTTGGCGACTCCGTCACGCAGGCCACGCTGCTTCGCTGGCACAAGCAGGCAGGCGAGAAAGTCGAACTGAACGAGCCGCTCTGCGAACTCGAAACTGACAAGGCCAACGCCGACGTCACCGCCACCGAGGCCGGCGTCTTCACCCCTGACGCGGGCATCTCGCCCGGCACGGTCGTGCAGGTCGGCCAATCGCTCGGGCAGATCGATCCCAACGGCAAGGCCGCCGCGCCTGCACCCGCCGCTCCCGCGGCGCCCGCGGCCGAGGCGAAGAGGGAACCCGAGAAAGCCGACGAGCTCTCTCCCGCGGTACGCCGGATCATTGAGGAGAACAAGCTCGATCCCGCGTCTATCCCCGCAACCGGCCCCGGCGGACGGCTGACCAAGGAAGACGTCATCAAGCACATCGAATCGGCCGCCAAGCCCACCGCTAAAACAGCGCCGGCAAGCGACGTCGAGCCGACCGCCGCCGCCGTCGCCAACAAGGCCGTCCCGCAGGCCGCGTCCGAGACCGGCGGCGTCACCCGCACGCCGATGAGCAAGATCCGCAAGCGCATCGCCGAGAACCTCCTCCGCGCCCAGCAGACCGCCGCCATCCTCACCACCTTCAACGAGGTCGACCTCTCGAAGGTCATGGAACTGCGATCCAAGCACAAGGAGAAGTTCGAGAAGCTCCACGGCGTGGGCCTCGGCTTCATGAGCTTCTTCGGCAAGGCCGTCTGCACGGCGCTGAAGGAGTTCCCCCGCGTCAACGGCCAGCTCGACGGCGACGACGTCGTCACCTTCGACTACGTCAACCTCGGCATCGCCGTCAGCACCGAACGCGGCCTCGCCGTCCCGGTGCTGCGCCAGGCCGACAAGATGTCGTTCGGCAAGATCGAAAGCGAGATCAAACGGCTCGCCCAGGCGGTGCGCGACGGCAAGCTCGGCCTGCAGGAACTGTCCGGCGGCACGTTCACCATCACCAACGGCGGCGTGTTCGGATCGCTGCTCAGCACGCCGATCCTCAACCCCCCGCAAAGCGCCATCCTCGGCATGCACACCATCCAGAAGCGGCCGATCGTCGTGGACGACCAGATCGTGGTCCGCCCGATGATGTACATCGCCCTCAGCTACGACCACCGCCTCATCGACGGCCGCGAAAGCGTGTCGTTCCTGGTGCGCGTCAAAGAGCTGCTGGAAGATCCGTCCCGCCTGCTGCTGGAAGTCTGATCAGGCTTCAGCACCACCGCGACGCGTATACAGGTGCCATCGCACGTGCGCCTGAGCGCGCGATCGCGCCTTGCGGTCGAAGTAGATGACCCAGCTCGAGCCGTCGTCCACCAGCACGCGATACCAGTGCTTGCGGAGGTAGACCTCGCCGCTGCCGTGCGTGCAGGGGCCGGTTGATTTCCAGCTCTCGAGCACCTGCGCCACGCGGTAGGTGTCGTCGCGCCACTCGAACGCGGTGGGCAATCCCGGCTCGCCGCGCGCCATGCGGCTGGCATCGAACACGCCGGCCGGCTTGATCGGCTCGCACACGAAGACGTCGGCAGGAGGGGTCGTCGTTGCCATGTCGAACATTGTAACGGTCGGCGGGCCGCGGCGGCGGCGAATTACACGCCTATGTCTTCATGCCACAGCCCGGGGTTCGCGGCGATGAAGTCGCGCATCATCTTGATGCACGTCTCGTCGTGCAGGTCGACCACCTCGATGCCCGCCGCGCGGAGGAAATCGGCGCTGCGGCCCCACTTGCTCTCGCCGCCGGGGAAGGTGACGGACTCGCCGACGACCACCTTCGGCACGCCGAACTGCACCGCCGCGCCGGTGCAGAGGAAGCACGGCATGAGCGTGGAGTAGAGGATCGTGTCCCTGTACGTCGTCTGCCGGCCGGCGTTCTTGAGGCAGTCGATCTCGGCGTGCGCCATCGGATCGCCATGCTGCACGCGCCGGTTGTGCCCGCGGCCGATGATCTGCCCGGCCCGCACCAACACCGACCCGATCGGCAGCCCGCCCTCCGCCAATCCCCGCTCCGCCTCCTCGATCGCCGCCTGAAGAAATGGGTCCATAGTGATCTCGATGTTAAACGCGGTCGCCCGCAAAGAAGAAGCGCAATCCCGCTCACGCCGCCCGCGCCACCGCAATCCGATGTCCGGCCAACCCAGCGACGCTCACCTCGCGCATCTCCACCTTCCACCGCTTGCGGTTTCGCGGTGACAATCGCGCGATCTCCTCCTCCAGTTTCGGCCCCTTGAGCGCCAAGAGCGCGCCCTTCGGCTTCAGCAGCCGTTCGCACCAGCCGAGCAGTGTGTCCAGCTCCGCAACCGCCCGCGCGGTGACGACGTGGAAGGCTTCGCTTACCTCTTCCATCCGCGTGTGCAGCGCGCGGACGTTGGCAAGGCCGATCTGGTCGCACATCGCTTTGACGGCGTCGAGCTTCTTGCGCGTCGAGTCGATGAGCGTCACCTGCGCGTCCGGCCGGGCGATCGCGAGGATCACGCCCGGAATCCCGCCGCCGGTGCCGACGTCGGCAAGCTTCAGCCCCTTCGCCTTTCCCTCTTGAGGCAAAAGCGGCAGCAACGTCAGCGCGTCGGCGACGTGCTTCACCTCCGCGTCGGCGCGATCGGTGATGCGCGTCAGGTTCAGCACCTGGTTCTTCTCGATCAACAGGTCGATGTACCGATCCAGTTGGCCCAACTGGGCCTCGCTCAGCGTCCCCCCGGCGATCTGGTTCCACAACGGATTCATAGAAGCTTGAGTCAAATTTTCGATCTTAAATCATTTATTTACAAATAGATGCGCCTCGGCACCCGGTTCAGGGCAATATCGTATCGCGGGCATCGACGGCAAGCTATGGGTCGTGTTTTTCTGAGGATGTCTGCGATGTTGTGGTCGTTGTTGAGCGTGTTGTTGACCGTTTACCTGGCGAACCGATTTGGCGTTCCCCGCTCGCGCAGGATCAATTGGCGAGAGTTCTTCGGCGTCACCCGCACTGATCCGTAACGCTCTATCGCACGATGCCGCTGAGCAGGTAATCGCGGAACACCGTGTTATACAACGCTCCCGGCCGGCGGGATTGGAGCCGTTCCACCGCGGCCTTGGCGTCCATTCCGAGGTACATCAGGATCAGCCCCGCCATCAGCGCCGAGCGGTTCAGTCCCAGCCCGCAGTGCGACAGCACCCGGTCGCCTCGTTTGATGAGCACCGACGCCATCTTCGCCACCGCGTGCAGCCGATCGAGGTCGGGCATCTCGCCGTCGTGAATGGGCAGGTAGACGTACAAGAATTTGTTCGCCTCCGTCGGCACGCCGTGGTCGACCTCGCCTTCCAGATCAATGACGGTGTCGATCCCGCGATCCAGGATCGGCGTCCAGTCCGTGATCGCCGCCGACAAATACAGTTTGCCGTCGTCGTCCACCTGCGTGATTTCAGAAAGCATGTCCATGAGAGCGCGAGTCTACGAAATCCGGCCACGCCAGCGAAGCCGTTATAACCTTCGCTGGCACAAACCCTTACCGAAAAATTGGGTTCGTTCGGCCATTTTCTATACCGCGGGACGGATCGGCCCCTCGCCAGCGAAAATTGGGTTCGTTCGGCCATTTTCTATACCGCGGGACGGATCGGCCCCTCGCCAGCGAAAATTGGGTTCGTTCGGCCAAATCCCATCGCCCGAAAGCCGTCCTCCTCCGATCTGCCAGAATGACAGTTGGGTTCGTTTGTTCAAATCACCTTTCATGCGGTGAATCCCCCCCTTTCGCAGAGGTCAACCGAGCAACACGGCCATCGCGCCGCATCGAGCGAGGTTGTCTCCCCTAAACAATACGCGCAACCCCCGCTTTCGTCGGCGGCAAAATTCGAGGGGTGGTCACGGCGAATAGTACGCCGACGGAACACAGTTGCCCTTTGGGTTCATCAAAAGGGGTCTTCATGCGAATTGGGTTGATCACGGCGGCGTGTTTGATCGTGTTGGCGGCGATGCAATCGCGCGGAGAAGAGCGGCCGCTGTTGGCGGAAGAGGTGGTCGCCCGGATTCAGCAGGCAGAAGCCAACGCCGATCGGCCGATCGAGGTGAAGGGGTTCGCCGGGCAGAACTTCGTCCAGAACGCCGACGGCGAGTACGTCGCCACGCAAAAGAAGATCGAAGGCGACATCGTTCGCGACGGCAAAGCCGGCGGACGATATCTGGTCCGCTATACGGAAACCTACCCCGTCGGGGCATCCGATAGCGCCACCTACACCTCTCGAACCCGGATCGAAAGCTACGACGGCGAGGAAACGCGCGTCATCGTACCACCCACCAGGCGCGCCGACGGCCGCGAACGCCGCGGCCGGGTGACGATCGACAGCGGCGATTCGGCAGGACAAATGCTGAAGTACGCCTCGCTCTGCGACGGCAGCGGCGCATCGCTCGGCCATTTTCAAGGGTTCCTCGACGTCCAGGACAGCAAGTCGCCCCTGCTCGGCGATGCACTGGCGAAGATGCTGGAAAGCAAAGTGGCGCTCGCCGTCGCCCACGATCGCGTTGGCGACACGCCCGCGATCCGCCTCTCCGATCCGTTCGGCAGCAGCTATTGGTTCGACCCGGCAAAGGGCTTCTGCCTCATCCAGGCGATCAGCACGGAGCAAGCCATCGCCGGCAAGCTGGCGTACCGAAAATTGGTCATCGACGAACTCACCCCGCTGGGCAACGGCCGCTGGTATCCCACAAAAGGCCGCTGGGAAGACCCCATCGTGATACACGCCAAACTCGACGACCGCATCGCGTTCTCGATGCAATCCGCCGCTTACGGTCAGGACCCCCACTTTTCCTTTGCCGCCGCCATCCCGCCCGATTACGACGTCATCGATCTCCTCCGCGGCACCATCCAAAGTCGCCGCAACGCATCCACAACGACCCGGCCGGCGGAGTAATCCTCACGCCGACGCGCGCCTCCGTTTCCCGCAGTCTAATTGACTCGACATCGCCTTAAATGCCCTACGGTTTCCGGCTTCAAGTCGTATTATCTACTTTTCCCGCATGAATGATCGGATTTCGTGCGAACAACCGGGTCGAAATGGATGTCGGACGACCGGGAAAGCCGAAAACGCTGATCGCGTGGTCGAGTGGTTTAGGCACGGGCCTGCAAAGCCCGGTACGCGGGTTCGATCCCCGCCGCGATCTTCCAAATGTTGTAGCTGCGACGCCTGCGTCGCCCATTCGAGACATTGCGAAAAACAATGGGCGAC
>JBBCIV010000095.1:0-5855 GCA_037189665.1 Phycisphaerae bacterium
CGCCCCTGCGTCGCCCATTGGTTTTTCTGAATGTCTCGAATGGGCGACGCAGGCGTCGCGGCTACAACGTTCGGTTCGTTGCTCTAGGTAAGGCTGGCAGAGCTTCCCCCATGCTCTACCTGGCAAACTCGTCAAACTGCGGCCAGATGCCGAGTTGGGTTTGGTTCGTCGTATCGTCCCAGATATGCACCGGGAAGCCGTTCGTGTAGCCGTCGCCGTAGTAGGAGCTGAACATCGCGAAGGGAACGCGTCGGACGGATCCGTCGAGGTAATAAACGTTCACGCCCTTTTTCGCGTGGGACATCGGCGGCTGTGATCCACTGCCGCGAGGCAACAGGTCTGCCACGATTGCCGTGCTCGGTTTCAGTCGCACGATGTTGGTCATAACGCGACCTCCGGCGCCGGTGTAACCCGAATACGGACTCGTGCTCCCGATCGGCGTCGCATTGATTTGCGGTCTTACGCCGTATCCCAGGATGAATTTGTTGTACAACGTCAACGGCCAGGCGTTCTTCGGCGTCGCGTACATGTATCGATCGTCCGTTTGCAGCGGGCAGAAAAACGCTTTCGGATCATTCACGGTTCTGGCCGTGAATAGCGCGTCGCCCAGCGGGGTTAGCAGCGGAACGTTGGTTGGCGTGCCAATCCTTGCCTGACCGGTATTGATCGTCCCGTTTTCCGATCGCCGATTGGTGATGAACAACGGAGCGCCGCTTCCGTTGGCGCCCCACCAACTGTTCAACGGCATGCCGTTGCGATTATTCGAAGCATACATCGTCAGCGACGTCCCGAGCTGACGCACGTTGCTCGCGCACGTGACCATTTTCGCCTGAAATCGCGCGTTGTTCATCGCCGGCAGAAGCATCGCGATGAGCACCGCGATAATCCCGATGACGACGAGCAACTCCACAAGCGTAAACGCGCTCGCGGCGCTCGCGCAGCGACGCGATACGAGACCGACGCCCGGGGGAAGGGTTGGTGAATGCGCCTGGCTGTTCATTAATTCCTCCGAACGTCCGATGGCGATCGTCGCCGACGCGCGATGCCGCGCGCCGCGACTCCCATTGCCGCTGCGCCGATCATTCCCGGTTCGGGAACGACGGTAATCGACCCGCTGCCCCCATCGACGAAGTATTGATCGTACGCGCCATTCAGGTCTGCAAAGCTGTGCGTTCCCACCGGCAGGAACGAACCGCCGATGTTCACCGCGCCGAAGATGAGATCGTGATCGAGGACCACGGTGCCTGCCGCCGCGCCGCCTGTTGCGGCAGCAAGGGCGAGGGTCGAATCAGGGCCTGAGAAATCGTACTTCACGCTCAGACGCCCGTTGTTGTTGACGGCGATGTTCCCGGTCCCCAGCGACCCGTCGGCCAGCGCCACCAGTTCGCCGGGCTGGCTCGTGCTGTTGGAATTGGCCCCGCCGATCGACCAGTTTCCGGTGTATGACGTGCTCTGGGTATTCAGCGTGAGGATCCCGCGGCCGTCAAACAGCACGTTTCCGCTTCCGCTAAAATTATTGTAATTCAGCGTGATCGCTCGGCGCGAGTTGGAGGTGGACGAGTCGACATAGACGGAACCCGAGAAGCTGAGGTTCGTCCCGGCAAGGATGCTGGGGCTGGCTGCGCCGATTGCGCCGCGCGCGCTGGATGGGCTGCCCTCTCCGTTCACGGCGAGAGTGCCGACCGTCGATGTAAATCCCGTTCCGGCTTGCAGGATCAGTGTTCCGTCGATCGTCAGCGAGGCGCCGCCAAAGGTGGCGGACTCGTCCCTCGGAGAACGCACGATCTTGTCGATATTGACCAGATACGTGTTGTCGGCGGTAGGGGAGGCGTTGTTGGACCAGTTGGCCGCAGTTGTCCAGTTCTGCGAGCTGCCATTGGTGCTAAGCAACGTGACGACGGCCCCGCTTGCGGCGGGGACCGCCGACGCCAGCGAAACAGACAGGACGATCATCGCAGCCCGCTGACGCGAATTATTATGCGATGACGTGGCGAAACTGGATGTCCATGACACATGCATTGTTGACTCCTCCGCAAGACTTGTGACTACCGGCAGCGCCAAACGCCTTGTGTTGATCATGTTCAATATGATGATCGGTGTGGCTTGGTCAGAGGATGGTAATAACCCTGAAATCGGAAGTCAATGTGAATTTTTTGAACATGTTCAATTAAGGCTGTGTTGCACAAGTTTGAACCGTATTTCCGGGCTGGAGGGCGCAGGGAAGGACGATGGATTGGGTTTTGAGCCGGCCTTCGACTGCCTCGCGGGCTTGCCGCGCGAGAAGCCGGCCCATCTCTTCCAGGGGGAGGGCGATGATGGTCACCTGTTTGTCGGGCAACCAGTGCGTGTGCTGGGCGGCCTGGTCGAAACTGATCAGGGAGAGGTCCTCCGGGACCCGGAGCCCGCGTTTGGACAACGCCGGCCCGAGAAAGCGGATCAATCCGCCCGATCCCAGCAGCACCGCGGTCGGCCTTACGCGGTCGAGCATTCGCCCGAGTCGGCCGTCGTCCGGCTGGTTGTCTTCCTGGCGAACCCAGACGTTCAAGCCGTCGTCCGGATCGAGGCCGGCGGCCTGCATCGCGCGGACGAACCCGTAGAACCGGTCAAACGCCCACGGCACGGGCACGGTGTCCTGAACGAACGCGATCCGCCGGTGCCCGTGATCCAGCAGGTGCCGGACCGCCAGTTCTGCGCCCGCGGCGCCGTCCTCATTGATGACCGGCAGGCCGATCGCGGATAACCGCGTTCCTGTCAGCAAGACGGGTATGCCTCGCGCCCGCGTTTCGGTGATGAGCATTGCCCACTGCGGGTGCGGCGACAGGCATGCCAGGACGTCAGGGAGAGACTGATCGAGTCGCTGGCGGACGTGTTCGGCGCTCGCGCCGAAGTTGTAGAGTTCGATCACGATCCGCTCCTGAACCGCCGCCTCCTCAAGTCCGCGGAGCACGCCCATCGAGTACCAACTGGTTCGCCCGCCTGCCGGGTATCCGAGCAAGACCGCGAGCCGGATGATTTGCTGTGACGCGTTCGGGCCGCGGGGCGCCTTCCGTGCCGGATCGTCGGTCATCGCGGGCCGCCGGGACTGTAACGCGGCGCGCGGACCGACAAACGTTCCCTTCCCGTGCCGGCGCTCGATCCACCCGTCTTTCACCAGCAGGTCAACCGATCGCCGCACCGTGTTGCGCGCCAGCCCGGAGGCCCGAGCCAGCTCGTGATCCGATAAAAAAGGCGTTCCCGAAGCCGGCTGAGTGCGCGCCAGAAAATCCGCGATTTGCCGGCGCAACGCCTCGTACGCTTTCCGGCTTGGCAAGGGATGCGAAACTGTAAAAATCTCGGTCTTGGACATGACGCTAGTCTACATGTCCAATACGGGTTGTGCGAAGACCATGGCGAAATCTGCCGGAATGTGAGCGTTACGTCCCCACCCGTACGTATTCCCTCCGGCGCGCGTTGTAGAGGTGCATCCATCGCCAGTGGTCGTAGACGGGCGTGACCTCGTCGCTCACGCGGCGGAACCTGCCGGCGAGCTTTTCGGCGACGGGGTCGGTGGTCTCGGCCTTGTCCCAGTCGAAGCTCGACCAGATGACGAATCGTTCGATTTTGTCTGACCGCTCGACGTCGCGCGCGATGGCGGTGGGGTCGATCACGTTCCAGATGCGCAGTTCGCGCGGATGTCGCCCCCATCGCACGTCAGCGGCGCGGAAGCCGGGATGGCGCGTGCCGAGCCACAGGTAATAGCTCGCCGGCGATGACGGAAACGTGCCGTTGCCCGGCTCGGCCCCGCGATGCCGGAAGGCGACATAGGCGCGGAAGGCGTTGTCCGACTCATGCGACCGCACCATGTCCGCGACAAAGCGGTCGGTCGGCGGTTCGGATGGAGTGAAGACGCGAGCGTAGAACTGCCCAACGTTCACGCCGACGAACAGCAGTAATGCCCCGGCCCGCAGCCACGTGCCCGGGAGGCGGGCGATCAGCACCGCCACCGCGATCGCAAACGCCGGATACACCACGCCGACGTAGCGCGGCATCCACACGCTTTTGTCAGGGAAGCGCGGTGCGAGCGTCAGCAGGGCGCAAAGCAGGACGACGACGACGAACGCGATCGACAATCGCAGCGATGTTCCGCCGATCGCTTTGCGTCGCCAGACGATCGCCGTCAGGATCGCGGCGATGAAAACGCCCAGGACGATCAGCCGGGTGACGTTTAGCGCGTCCTCCGCTTTGAACTGCTCGACGAACTGCGTCCACGACTTGCCGAACGCTTCGCCGAACGGTTGCCAGGTGGCGGAGCTGGCGTAGAAGTCGAACTTGTCCGTCTCCTTTTCTGCTCGCGGCAGTCGCGGCCATTCGATGGCGGCGGGGGAGTTCAGGGCGAAGGCGGAGATGGCGTCGAGTACGAATGCGGGCTTGGCGACGCTCTGCGAATACAGCGCGAACGCCGGCACGATCAGCCAGAATCCGATCCACAATGTCCGCCGGCGCGCGTAGCGCGAATCGACCACCCCGTCCTGGACGATGCGATCCAGCCGCGCCTTGGCGGGACTGAAGATGCGTCGCCATGGGAAAAATCCGATCGCGAATACCACCAGCATGGTGACGACCGCCGCCTTCAGCAGCTTGAGCGTTCGCGGGTTGACCGATGCCTGGTCGTCGACGCGTTCGTCTTCCTTGTTCCGCGGCCATTCCCAGCCGGTGAGGTAGGCGCTGGTCGTATACAACGCCAAGCTCCCGAATTTCCGGCCGGCGTTGTAGGGGCCCACCCAGCCGGTGCCGTTCACGTCGGTCTGGAAGACCCCGTCATCAGAAACGACACGATTGAACCGTTCGTTAAACGATTCGACGTAAAACTGCCTGCCCAACACGATCACATACAACCCCGCCGCAAATAACAGGATGGTCGGAAAGTGAAACCGCGGCCACATCGTTACCGGATACCGAAGCACATCCCGAAATCGCCACCACACCATCAGGTCGAATCGCTTTCGCAGCAACTCGTAAATTCCCGCGACGGCCAGCAACAATGGCCAGAAGATCAACAGGGCGAGCTTCCACAATCCCGACCAATGCTGTCTCGGTGCGGTGATCCAGATCACCACGTTCACGACCACGACGATCAGACCAAGTGAATGGAACCCGATCATCGCGCAGCCGGCCGCCACCCAGCAGAGCCAGGCGGTCCAGGTTCTCACTCGCAGCCACCACAGCAGGCATGCCACGTTCAACGTGCATAGCAGCCAAAACGGCATGTACATCTTCGCGTCGCGCGAGTAGATCAGCAGATACGCGCTGAAGCAGCACACCGCCGCCGCCAACAACGAGACGCGCGGGCCGAAGAGCTGGCGCGACAGGAAGTAGATCGCCGGCACCATCAGCGTGCCGGCGATGGCAGGCACGAGGCGCATGAAGAACGGCGTCATCGTCACGCCGCCTTCGATCAGCCGGTGCGTGGGGTTGAAGATCTGCCGGTTGCCCGATTCGCTGATCGTGCCCCAGTAGGGCATGCCTTGGGCGATCCACCAGCCGAGCTGGTAGTGCATCGGCGTAAAGGTGCCCTCGGCAAGCTGGTCGAGCAGTTCCTCGTGCGTGCCGATGATGCGGCCGGCGGTGGCGGATTCGTCGCCCCAGATTGCCGGACGATCCAACGCCGCAAACCGCAATGCGCCAGCGATCAACGTCAGGACCAGCAACGCCACCAGCGGCCACCTCGACCGGAAAATCGATCGCTGCGGAGCAGGTTGATAAGTCGGATCAGTCGTGGCGGAAGTCATCCCACGCAGTAGTACACACGAGATCGAAATTTATTGAAAAGTTTCTGCGTCCCAAAGCCAAACGGCGACGGCGGCTCGCCTGGCGAG
>JBBCIV010000096.1:0-20067 GCA_037189665.1 Phycisphaerae bacterium
TGCCACCGGTGGTCTCGATCGCCGCGCACGCCGGGTCGATCGCCTTCGCCGCCACTTCGTCGATCCAGTGATAATGCGCCTCCACGTCGGCCTGCACTGGATCGATGCCCTTGTCTTCGAGTTTGGCGATCGATCGTTCGACCAACTCTCGAATGCGCGGATCAGATAGAATCGGCCGCAGATCGTCGGACGGGTCGTGCGTCATCAGTCGCTCGGCCTGGATGAGCGCACGCGATCGGTCCGACTCGTCCGGATACAGCTCGCCGGCCAGATCGTGGATCGCGCTTTTCATCGCTTCGGGAAGCGCGAAGTCGATCGGCCTGGCGATGGCGGCATGCCGGATGGCGCGCTTCAGTTCCGCGATGCCCTGCCGCTTGTGCCCCACCACCGGCACGACCGGCACGCCGCCGAGCGCTTCGCCTAAGCGGGCGGCGGAAAGGCGAATGCTCCGCCGCTCGGCGATGTCGGTCATGTTCAGCGCGATCACCAGCGGCCGGCCGATCTCGATGAGCTGGCTCACCAGGTAAAGGTTCCGCTGAAGGTTGCTGGCGTCGACGACACAGACAACGACGTCCGGCGCGGGCGTATCCGGCCGCAGGCCGCGCAAGACCTGCATCGCGACCATTTCGTCCGGGCTGCGACTGATGAGGGAGTAGGCGCCGGGAAGGTCGATCAGGTCGGCGGCCATGCCGTCTTCGAGCACGGCCTTGCCAACCTTCTTCTCGACGGTGACGCCGGGATAGTTCGCCACCTTCTGGCGAAGGCCCGTCAGGGCGTTAAAAAGCGTCGTTTTACCACTATTGGGATTGCCGGCGAGCGCGACGGTCATACTGCGGGCGGCGATTGCGTTCATACTGCTGCATCCTTCGTCCCTCGTTTCTAACGTATCCCATCATCGCGGCAAACATCCGCCGCATGTGTGCGCCCGCGGTCACTTCGCGATCACTTCGCGATCGCGGGCGTCATCGTGCCTTCGCCGCCTCGTGCGGCAGCGGCTTTGGCACGTCGCTGTGCGGACTCGCGCTTCGCCTTCCAGCGGCTGATTCGCCACGTGCCCAGCACCGTGCAGCTCATCAGCAATTGCGCGATGACCGTTTCCCATGTGTTGTAGATGCCCAGCCACTGCCCCAGCCACGACGGCCAGCTCACGCTGGCGATGCGGTGCACGGGCAGCCAACCGATCGTCTGCATCGCCCGCACGCCGTTTCCGACGAACGCGATCAGAACGATACCGATGAGCAGCGCCGTCAGCATCAGCAGCTTGAAGTAAGGCAATTTCAGGCCCATCTTCAGGGCTCCGAAGCCCATCGCGATGAGGATCAGCATCCCCACCGCCACGCCGATGCCGACCGGTCCGCCGCCGACGTCCATGACCAGGCTTTGAAGGAACAGGACGGTTTCGAAGCCCTCTCGGTAGCCGATCAGGAATCCGACGCTGACGAGCTGCCACGGGCTTTCTCCGTCGGAGGCCTGCGTCTTCAGGGTGGTGACCCACTGGTTCCAGTAGATCTGGTGAAAGAGCCAGTTGGTGATCAAGAGCAGCACGCCGATCGCCAGCAGCGCGGTGATGGCCTCGATGGTTTCGGCGTAGGCGTGGAGGCGGGAAAGGATGGTCTGGCTCAACGCGTACGTCAGCCCCGTCACCACGGCCGACGCCAGCACGCCAAGCCACACCAGCCGGCGACGGTTGCGGTTCTCCGCGCCGCGAAGGCCGGCGAGGATCGCGACGATCACGAGCAGGCCTTCCAACCCCTCGCGCAACACGATGCTGGCGGCGTTGATCGACGCGGCCCGCGGATCGACGCCGGTCTTCAGGAGCGCCCCGGCGATCTCCAGTTTCTCGTTCACGCGGGCATACGCGGCCTCAAGCTCCGCCCCACCCACCTTGCGGTCGAGCAATGCCTTCACGCCCGGGGAGGTGATCCCGTCAAGCAAAAGCGTTTCGATGTCGATCGCGAGCTGCGGGTCGCGCGGAAGCAGGCGAGCCTCGAGATCCGGATCAAACGTGGTGTACGCCTCAAGCCGCAATTGCTCCGCCTCAGCCCACCTGCCGGCAAGCCCCGCCGCCAGGCTGGCGTTCAGGAGCGACCGCGTTTCCAACAGCACTTCTTCGACGATCTCGGCCGTGCTGCCGGACCGCTTGAGGCTGACGCCGATGCCGGTTTCCATCGCCTCGCGGGCGTCGGCGAACACGGCCTCGATCTGTTCGCCCGGCGCCTTGGCGGCGATCAGGTCGTCGGCCTTGGCAAGGCTGGATTCAAGCTTTTGGACGATCTGCTGCCTGGAAGCGCCCTGATCGACGTTGAGCCACAGCGGCGCAAGTTCGCCGGTAAGCTGGCGCGCCTGCGCGGTGAACGTGACGGCCTCGCGATACTCCAGCGGAACCGTAATCTGCCCGTCGCGCACGCCGGCGACGTACTCGCGCGGCACGAGGACGATCAGCTTGAGGAGCAGCCGCTCGCGGCGGGCCTGCTCCTCCGGTGTCAGCAGGCTCGGCAGCGTGCTTTCGACGGCCCGACGAAGCAATTCGCTCGGCCCGGTGATTTGCGCCCAATCCGCAGACGCGACTGCAGCAAGCTTTTCGGCCGCGTCAGACGCGGCGGGCGCTGTCGTCAGCCCTGCGGCATGACGGAGTTCATCAGGAAGGTCGGCAAGCGTGATCGCCTCGATCAGCCGCTCGCCCAGGCGGTGCTTCATCGGCACCGATCGACGGGTGGATCGAACGGCCTCGTCGAGAAGCTGGCGGGCCCGCGTCGTCTGCCAGGTGATGGCCTCGCGAACGAGTTCCCTCGCGGCGTCAGCGCGCTGCTGCGGGCCGGAGGGAAGATTCTGAAGGATCAACGCCCCCTGGGCACTCGAGGTACCGCGGGGCTTGAAAAGCCGGGCACGCCACACGCGGGCACGCTCGACGTCCCCCTTTGCCACCGCGTCGGCCAGTTCCAGTACCAGCGCCTGCTGCGATCTGGCGCGAACGAGCGCTGCGTGGGCGCTGGTCGACGTGTTTTGCGGGGACGGGATGGATTTAAGCAACCCGGCCGCGTCGACGCTCAGCGACGCCGACACCTCGGCCGGGACGGCGGGCAGTGGGATAAACGTTTCGGGGGCGGCGTATGCGTCGATGACCGTGTCGTCGATCGCCGCCGACCAGTCGTCCCACGCGCGGGCGGCGGCGTCCGGCGGCGCAGCGAGGGCAAGGCCAGCGGTGAACAGGCAGACGAACAGGACGAACAATCGGGCGAACGACTTTTGCATCGGCTACTGGGCCGCTCCTACGGCGATCTTGAGCAACGCCGCGGCCTCGCCGACCTGCGTGGTGACCTTGTCGGCCTTCTCCTTGGCCTGGCTGCCCATCGCGTCGATCTGCTCGGCGGTGAGCGGGCCCTGTTTTTCGCGGGCTTCGACGGCGTCGATGAAGGCGAGGATCTGGTCGTACCCGCCGGAGATGGTGCCCGCCAGCGACGGATCGGCGGCCTTGGCCTGCTCGGCGAGGCCCTGCCAGATCAGCCGCGTGCTGGCCATGATGCCGCGCATGTCCGACACACGGCTGACCGCAACGAACCGCCCGCCGGCGGCGGAACCGTCGATCTTGCTCTCTTTCCAGTCTTCGAAGTAGTCCGCCAGCGTGGGCGTCATCGCGACGAGCGCCTCGAAGCAATCCTTGTCGGTCGGCTGCCAGGCGTCGGCGTCCTTGTACATTCGGTCGTAGCCATCGACGGCGTAATTCGCCAATGCGACGATCAGCTCGGCGTTCGGAACGGCGACGGGCTTGTCGCCAAGTTCCTTCAGCGAGACCGTCGCGCCGGCGAAACGCTCGTTGGTACCGAAAACGGTGGGCTCGATGAGGAAGTTGTTCAGCGACCCTTCCTGATCGATCACCAGCGACCCGGTGGTGATTTTGACGGGGGCGATGTCGTCATCCGGCCCCGCGCCCTTGGCGGGCAGGCCGGCGTCAAGCTCGACGTCGTACTTCGCCAGCGACGGAACGCCCGCGACGATGCCCTCGATGTATTCGTATCCGAAGCTGTCGATCCGGCGATAGTCGTCGCGGAGCGCGAGGACGAGCTTCGCGAACTTCTCCGGCTCCGCCTTGGCGGCGGCGGCGTAGTCGTTGTTGTGAGCCTTGATCAGCGCGGCATATTCATCCGCGTGCTTCTTGAGATCGGCGGAGGCGGCCTGGACCGTTTTGGCAACCGCGAGGAGATAGGCCTTCACCCCCTCCTTCCCGTTCACCGACGCCGGAATCTGCGGCGGAACCGGCTGCTCCGCCAACGCCGACGTCGCAAACGCCGCACACAACACCACGCCCAACAAACCGCTCAATTGACACATATCGTTTCGCCCTCTCTGAAGGACGTTCGATCATAGCGTCTTGCGATTGAGTCTCAATAGGAACCAATAAGACAAACGCGCGCGTGTTTGGAAGGCGATCCTGGATCACGCGCGCATCGGCGTTATGTCAGTTGGATCTGGACGAACTTCGCCTGCTCGCCGCGGAGGGAGAGGTTATAGCCGCGCAGTTTGAACTCGATCGGATCGCCGAGCGGCGCCCGCCGCACGCATTCGACGACAGCTCCGTTGCAGAACCCCATTTCGAGGAGCCGGCGCTTCAGATCCCGGTCGTGCGCGGCGTCAATGGACACAACCAATCCGCAACAGCCGATCTGCAACTGGTTCAGCGGGCATTTTCGAGTGTCGCCCGCCGGTTTCATGCCGTCGGGTAAGTCAGGAGTACGGTCCATAAGGCTCTAATCCGATCGAGGCCCGATGGTAATTGATTGAGACTGAGTTTCAACAAACAAAATGACGCAGGTGCCCGAGATGGACGGCGAGGCGGAATATCGGCGCAAAATGCTTTTACTAAAAGAGTTACAGCGTTTTAGAAGAACTCAGCGCCGATGTCGAACAAGCCGTCTTCGCGTGGTCGGCAGGCGGCAATGCGGACGCGGGTGCTCAGCCGGAGGGATTGGTCGGCGATGACCATCCAGTGTGTGTCCTGCCGAGTGAGAACACGGTCGGCAATGAAGCCGACGCCGTGCAGGGATAGATCCTTGATCGTGACGTTGAATCCATTGCCGCGGTTGGAGCCGGTGGCGGCGCTCAGCCAGGCGGGCGTGGCGCGTTCATGGCGATGGCTGCGACGTCGATCGACGACCAATTCGCCCATTTCAACCGTTTCGGTCTCGGCCGGGGATGATGCGGGAGTCATCGAGGTCGTCGTTGCCATACTCCATCATCATCGGATACGCCAAAGGGAAAGTTTGGTTCGAGAGGCGTCCGATATTTGAAATCTTCGGCAACCTTACGATTTCCCGAGGCGGGCTTTCGGGTCGGCCGACAGCGCAATCGCTACGACCGACAACGCCATCAGCACCCCATTCCGCCCGATCGACAGCCACAGCCCCCGACGTACCGCGTGCGGATTCTCCACCCCCGGACTCGCCTGCAGGCAACCGCAGGGCAGCGGCTTTTCGCGATTCAACTCCACCGCGATCAACACCGTAAACCCCACCAGCGCAGCCGCCGCGATGCCCACCGACATCCGCGGCATGCGGAAGCTGAGCATCCAGAGCGCCAACCCAATCTCGGCGAACCCCAGTGCCTTCACCGACTGTACGCTGTTGAGATACCGCCCCACCATCGACAGGTCCTGCCCGTCCGACATCACCTTCGAGGCGCCGGAAACGACGAACACCCCTGCGACCACCAGGACGCACGAAAAGCGCAAGAGCTGAGACGGCTCGATCGACCTCACGCCGCGCAGCATACCGATTTCCCGCCCGCCATGCTCTTCCGTCATACGCCCCGCGCCCATTTCGATCGACATCTCTGCTTGCCTGCCGCACCACCCGTCGTACGCCCCGCGTCTGTTTCGATCGACACCCTGCGCCGCCCCCGACCGATCTCCGCCCCGCCAGGCGCCCTCGCGGATCACCCAGGTCACTCCGATTCATCCAGATTGCCCTTGATACACATCCGCCCTCTCTGCGAACGGCCGCACCATTTCTCTTCCAATGTTCTTGAGAACATTGGAATAAGAAACGCGTGATTCTCGTGGCGGACAATCCAGGGCGGACGGGCTATTATCTGGCCGCGCGTTGACCCGCAATGGGATGCGGTCCGAACCCGATCCGGGATGCGATCCGGCCTGGGCGGGTCGGCGCGCGTGGAAGGAAGCGCTGCCGCGTTTGGTTTGCACGGATCGAGCCGACGCGGACACGCAAGCACACATATTTTGAACCGCCCACACACGGCAAGGAGCATACGATGGCAGTCAGCACCGCGCAGGCACGTTGGAATGGCGATCTGAAGTCCGGCAACGGTCAGATGAAGACCGGCAACGGCGGATTCGACGGACCGTTCTCGTTCAAAACCCGCTTCGAGGGTGAAAAAGGTGCGAACCCTGAAGAGCTGATCGGCGCTGCATTGGCAGGCTGTTTCTCGATGGCGCTCAGCCACGGCCTGTCGTCGGCGGGGCACGTGCCAACGCAGATTGACACCAGCGCCAAGGTTCACCTCGGCCAGGTCGAAGGCGGCTTCGCGATTACCAAGATCGAGCTGACCACCGATGCTACGGTCCCCGGCATCGACGACGCGAAGTTCCAGAAGATCGCCGACGACACCAAGAAGGGCTGCCCGGTTTCCAAGGCGCTCACCGGCACGACGATTGATCTAAAGGCGACGCTGAAATAAAGGGACAAGCGGAACAAAAAAGAGGAACCACCGATCTCGTAGATTACCCAGATATGAAAGCAGGCTTCCGGCCGCCGCTGCCGCTTCTTGCACATCCCGATCGGCCATGCAAAAAGCGACAGCAGCAATACCACCCAAGCTCACGCTTTCAATCGAAGTAATCTACGAAATTTGGTGGTTCCTCTTTTTCTTTTTTCTACTAATCGAACTATTTCGAGAGGCTCAATCTACGTCCCCCGTTTGCGGCCCGCCTTTTCGCGTTGATCGACCTAGCGGCCCGGCCCGGCCGCCGTCCTTGCGGATCTTTCCGGTGGAGAACGAAGGATGCGTATCGCGCCGATCGCCGCGGCGCGCTCCTGCGCCGGCGTTCACCGAACGCGACACCTGAGTGCGATGCTCGTTCGTGGTATGCCGACGGCTGACCTTCGCGGTCGCCTTGCTCGTGATCGAAGTCCGTCCCTTTGCCTTGCCCTTTGTGGTTCCACCGTTCGCCATAGCGTTTCACTCCTTGTGTTTACCGTTCAACAAATGCTAGCGCCGAACGAGGAAGAAGCGTGAGTGAAATGCGATTCATGGCTACCATCTCGGCATGGCCGACGCGTCAGCTTTCACCGGTTTTTCTCCCAAGGCGCTCACGTTCTTCCGCCAGCTCGCCAGGAACAACGACCGCGACTGGTTCAACGCCCACAAGGGCGAATACGAAACGCTATTGAAGGAGCCAATGCTATCCCTATTGGCATGGCTGAACGGCCGATTCGCGCGGTTCGCGCCGGATCACGTCACCGAGCCGAAAAAGGCGATCTACCGCATCTACCGCGACACGCGTTTCAGCAAGAACAAGATCCCCTTCAAGCTCAACATCTCCGCGATGTTCGGCCATCGCCTGCTGCCGAAAAATTACTGCTCCGGCTACTACTTCCACGTCTCGGCCACCGAATGCTTCGTCGGCGTGGGCGTCTACATGCCCGAGCCCGAGCAACTCAAAGCCATCCGTGACGCGATCGAAAGCGACACCAGGCGATTCGAAAAACTGATCAAGGACCCCAAGCTCACCCGCCGCATGGGCAAGCTCGCCGGCGACAAGCTCCAGCGCGTCCCGAAAGGCTACGACCCCACTCACCCAGCGGCCGAGTACCTGAAGATGAAGCAGTTCTGCTTCTACAAGGAAATGAAGCCGCAACTTGCGCTCGAAAAATCCTTCGGCGACGAGGTCGCCAAGTGCTTCGAAGCCTGCGCGCCCTTCAGCGCCTACCTCAACCAGATCATCCTCACCACCGTCCGCGAAGAAGAAACGGATTCAGACGCCCCGAAGCGCCCGGCGCCGATGTTTTGATGTGTTCATCCACGAATCTTCACGAATCGACACGAATAAATGCAAATGCTTTTTTGGCCACAGATGGGGCACAGATTCACACAGATACATTTCATATCGGTGAACATCTGTGCCCCATCTGTGGCTAATTCTTTGCCTTCATTCGTGTCGATTCGTGAGGATTCGTGGATTTAATTCACTCCTTCGCCGCCTGAATTCGCATGCCGTAGAACGATCGATAGACGAAGACGAGCGTGATCGCACTGAAGACGATTGCGCAGATCATCCGCAGGGTGCCATTGTCGCCCTTTGAAAGCTGGTGCCCCAATTCCACCGCCAGCAGGCCAAAGAGAGTTGTGAACTTGATGATCGGGTTCAGCGCGACGCTGGACGTGTCCTTGAACGGGTCGCCGACGGTGTCGCCGACGACGGTGGCGGCGTGGAGTTCGGTGCCCTTCTCGCGCAGCTCGGTTTCGACGATCTTCTTGGCGTTGTCCCACGCCCCGCCGGCGTTGGCCATGAAGATGGCTTGGAACAGGCCGATCACCGACACGCCGATCAGGAAGCCGATGAAGAAGAACTCCTCGATGAACGCCGTCGCCAGCGTGGCGAAGAAGACGACGACGAAGATGTTGAACATCCCCGACTGGGCGTACTTCGTGCAGATCTCCACGACGCGCTTGCTGTCGGCGGTGCTGGCCTTGGTCGTCCCGTCGAGCCGCATGTTGCGCTTGATGAACTCCACCGCGCGATACGCGCCGGTGATGACGGCCTGACAGCTCGCGCCGGTGAACCAGTAGATCACCGCCCCGCCCATGATCAGCCCGAGCAGGAACGGGGCGTGCAGCACGCTGATCTTCTCGACGTTCACCTTCAAGCCCTCGGTGAGCATGACGATGAGCGAGAAGATCATCGTCGTCGCCCCCACGACGGCCGTGCCGATGAGGACGGGCTTGGCGGTGGCCTTGAAGGTGTTGCCCGCGCCGTCGTTCTCCTCCAGCAGCAGCTTGCTTTCCTCGAATTGCGGCGTGATGCCGAAGTTGGCCTTCAGGTCCTGCTCGACGTTGGGCACCTGCTCGATGAGCGACAGCTCGTAAACGCTCTGGGCGTTGTCGGTCACCGGGCCGTAGCTGTCGACCGCGATGGTGACCGGGCCCATGCCCAGAAATCCGAACGCGACGAGGCCGAACGCGAACACCGCCGGCGCGATCATGATCGAGCCGAGACCGCTGGTCGATCCGCCAATGGTGCTGATGCCGTAGGCGATGGACATGAGGCCGACGATCGTGACGCCGCCCACCCAGAACCCGCTGAAGTTGCCCGCCGTCAGGCCGGAGAGGATGTTGAGGCTCGCGCCGCCTTCCCGGCTGGCGGTGACGACCTCCCGCACGTGCCGCGAGTGAACGCTGGTGAAGAACTTCGTCACCTCCGGGATGATCGCGCCCGCCAGCGTGCCGCAGGTGATGATCGTCGCCAGCTTCCACCAAAGATCGGTGTGCCCGCCGAGGCTTGGAATCAGCAGGTAGCTGGCGATGTACGTCGCCCCTACCGATAGCAGCGATGCGATCCACACCAGGCTCGTCAGCGGCACTTCGTAGTTGAACTTCTGCACGCTGCCGTACCGGGCCTTGGCGATCGCCTCGTTGACGAGGTACGCCGCGCCGCTGGTGAGCACCATCAATAGCCGCATGACGAAGATCCAGACGAGCAATTTCACCTGCACGACCGGGTCGGCGATCGCCAAGAGGATGAACGAGATCAGCGCCACGCCGGTGACGCCGTAGGTCTCGAACCCGTCCGCCGTCGGGCCGACGGAGTCGCCGGCGTTGTCGCCGGTGCAGTCGGCGATCACGCCGGGGTTGCGGGCGTCGTCTTCCTTGATGCCGAAGACGATCTTCATCAGGTCGGCCCCGATGTCGGCGATCTTGGTGAAGATGCCCCCCGCCACCCGCAGCGCCGCCGCCCCGAGCGACTCGCCGATCGCAAAGCCGATGAAGCACGGCCCCGCGAGGTCCAGCGGCAGGAACAGCAGGATCACCAGCATCAGCAGCAGTTCGACGCTGATCAGCACCATGCCGATGCTCATCCCCGCGCGCAGCGGGATCGAGTAGCACGGATACGCCTTCCCCGCCAGCGATGCGTGCGCGGTGCGGGAGTTGGCGTACGTGTTCACGCGAATGCCGAACCACGCCACCGAATAGCTGCCCGCCATGCCGATGAGGCTGAACAGCAGGATCATCCCTACCTTGTACGCGCCCAGCCCGTGTTGAGCCGTTCCATCGGCGGCCTCGCCTTCGGTGAGGAAACCGAAGTACACGACCATCGCCGCCGCGATGAAGATCCACAGCATCATCAGGAACTTGCCCTGCGTGATGAGGTAGGTCTTGCAGGTTTCGTAGATCAGCTCGGAGACCTCCAGCATCGACCGATGAACGGGCATCGTTCGCAACTGGTTGAAGATGATCATGCCGAACAGCAACCCCAGGGCACAGACGGCCAGCCCGCCCAAGAGCAACTGGTGCCCCGACATCCCCCAGAACTCCGGCCCGCCCGTCCGTAGCTGCTCAGGCAACTTCAGCGAGGCCTCCCCCGCTGCAAGCGTAAAAGATTGAACGCCAAGCACCCCGAACGCCAGAACTGCCGTCGCTGCGCGACGCGCCATTGAACTGCTCATGCGTGCTCCCTCGCGGCAAATAAGATGTGACTTACGACTACCTTCCGCTTCGCTTGATCATAAACCTGCCGTTCCAACAAATACAAGACTTTTCACGACTTGCGCCACAGCAGCGTGCCCGAAACCGCCCGCCTCCGGACATCGGGTAATTCACGTAAGTGGCAATTCCCCTCCGCCGACTGAAAATGTCAAAGCCGGGCCATCGGACGCGCCCCGTCATCTTGCAGGGCGGTTCGCGACCGAATAGCTTTGTCGGACTCTACAAGGAACGACCGATATGCAACTCGCCGAGCGGATGAATTTGGTTTCGGAATCGATCACCCTGAAGGTGAGCGCCAAGGCGAACGCGCTCAAGAAGGCAGGCGTCGACGTCGTCGGCTTCGGCGCCGGCGAGCCCGATTTCGACACCCCCGCCTTCATCAAGGAGGCCGCCAAGGCCGCGCTGGACAAGGGCGTCACCAAGTACACCCCCACCCCCTGCTACCCCGAACTGAAGCAGGCGATCGCGGACAAGTTCAACCGCGAGAACAACCTCCCCTACAAGCCCGAAAACATCACCACCGGCGCCGGCGGCAAGCACTGCCTCTACATGGCGTTCATGGCGATCCTCAACCCCGGCGACGAGGTCATCATCCCGTCCCCGTTCTGGGTCAGCTACCCGGAGCAGGTGAAGCTCGCCGGCGGCGTGCCGGTGATCGTCGCGGGGGATGAAGCCAAGGGCTTCAAGCTCACGCCCGATCAGCTCGAAAAGGCGATCACGCCTAAAACGAAAGTGGTGCTGATCAACTCGCCCAGCAACCCCAGCGGCATCGCCTATTCGCCCGAAGAGTTGAAGGCGCTGGCGAACGTGGTCGCGAAGCACAAGCACGTCGTCGTCTTCGCCGACGAGATCTACGAAAAGCTCCTATACGGCGGGCTCAAGTTCGTCAGCTTTGCCACCCTGCACCCGGACCTGCTCGACCGCACCCTCACCTTCAACTGCCACTCCAAGAGCTTCGCCATGACCGGCTGGCGCCTCGGATACATCGGCGGCCCGAAGGACGCGATCGACGCGATCAACAAGCTGCAAAGCCAGATGACCAGCCACGTCACCAGCTTCACCCAGGCGCCGGCGGCGCTGGCGTTGAACGACGCTCGCGGCGCCGAGGCCATCGAATCCATGCGCCAGCAATTCGAGAAACGCGGCGAGCACATGTGGAAGCGCCTTTCAGCGCTGCCGAACGTCATCTGCGTGCGGCCACAGGGGGCGTTCTATTGTTTCCCGAACGTAAGCGCCTACTTCGGCAAATCCCTCAACGGGCAGAAGATCACCGACGCGATCAGCTTCTCGTCGATCCTCCTCGAATCCGACCACGTCGCGGTCGTGCCCGGCAATGACTCGGGCTTCGACACGCACGTTCGCCTCAGCTTCGCCACCAGCATGGAACAGATCGACAAGGGCATCGACCGCATCGCGGCGTTCCTGAATAAACTGGTCTGATCGCGACGATTCGCGACGATCGCCGACCTTTCCGCCTTACGCCGCAAGGACGCGCAGAAGCCCTCAACGTGCTTCTGCGTGTCCCTGTTTCACCGCACATCCGAAACGGCCGCGTTGGCGTATTTTTCAGTATCGTCCGGCTATTTGGATGGCCGCATTTGACGTTGGCGCAGCTACACTAGACGGTAACGACGGAGTCATCATGCTGATCAGAACCCTTTCGCTCCTCCTGCTCGGCGGCCTGGTTGTCGGTTGTGATCACCGGGCATCGGCGTCGAACGAGCCCGCCGCCACCCGGCCCGCAACGACGCAGCCTTCGGCGGAATTTCCGGTCAAGAAGACCAAGGAAGAATGGGCGCAGGAATTGCCCGCGATGACGTGCAGCGTCATGTTTGAAGGCAGTACCGAGCGTCCGTTCCACAACGAATATTGGAACCACAAAGCCAAGGGCACCTACGTGTCCGCGGCGACGGGGGCGCCGCTGTTCCGCAGTGATGATAAGTATGACAGCGGCACGGGCTGGCCGAGCTTCTTCCGACCGGTCAACGACAAGGCGATCATCATCCGCCCCGACCCCGATGGATCAGGCCGGCTCGAAGTCCTCGACGCCAGTTCCAACGGACACCTCGGCCACGTCTTCGACGACGGGCCCGCGCCCACCGGAAAACGCTACTGCATGAACTCGGCGGCGCTGAAATTCATCCCGGATCAAGACGAGGATAAATGATCGAGATCATTATCATATCAGTTTTTCAAACACTGATATGATAACGACACCGCAGGTCCCGGGCAGATCGCTCCGCGTCGCGGCTAACCGGCGGGAATGCTTCGGTCCGCGTCGCGCCAGAGTTGGCGCATCGCATGCGACTCGATCCAGAACGCGATCGCGAAGCGGATCAACAGGTAGATCGTCCAGAGGCCGAACAGAATGCACGACGTGAAGCAGAGCGTCAGCGAGATGATGGGGATCTGCGATCTGCGAGGCAGTTCGGGAAATCCGATCTGGCTTCCGTAGGCCGCTATCATGTAGAGCGTGAGGACGAACACGATCGACCCCGACAAGCCGATGCCCACGATCACGCTGTGCTCTGCGATCTGCCGGCTCAATAGTCGCTTGCCGATCCCGCTCAAATGCCAGAACAGCAGCACTGGCAGCGGCAACACCGCCAGAAGCAGGATCGCCACGCGCAAGTACGTCAGCAGCCGAAGGACAGTTCCCTCGATTCCCGTGGACATGGAGATAAGGCTTATCCTGAGCGACCGTTCGATTTCTTCGGAGAGATGGGAGCTGGCGACGCCCACCAGCATCGCAATCGTCATCAGCCGAATCGCGATCCGCAGCCATCGTCGGGCATGTTTGTGACGAGATTCAACCGCTGTCGTAAGCAGTACGCCGAGGAGAAACAGAATCGCCGCGACGATAAATCCGGAGAGGAAAAAATGACCGCTGGTCAAGAAGCCACGGCGTCGGCTGTGAAAATAGACGAGGTCTGTCATCGTTAACAACGCCAACCAGACCGGCGGCAGCAACGCGGACAGCAGCATCACCCACACGCCGACCGACAGCTTGCGCAGATATGCCGGATCGGTGTCGCGCAATTGCCCGGTGAGGCCGCGACTGCGCTCCGCCAGCAGGCCGCACTCGGGGCACGGCTGGTCATTCGCAATGCCGCGAAGCTCATACTGACAGCGAACGCATCGGTCGTCAGATTCGTCCATCGTTCCCCCCACATTTTGAGTTGACCGCCATATTACGGCACGATCAACGCATCCGGAAACGTCGCCAGCAGCCGTGCCCGCGCGTTCGATGCCTGGCCCCACGATTTGTACGGGCCGGCGAAGACGACGGTCTTGTTGCCTGACGCCCGCTTGGACGGGCTGAAGCCCTGTCGCTGGAGGTTGGCGGCGACCGCATCCGCGCTGGCGGCGTTGAGGAACGTGGCGACCTGGATGTTGAAGCCGCGCACGCCCACGCGCGACGCGGCCCGCTGCGCCGGCTCGGTGCCGACATGGTACTCCTGCACGAGCCGCAAAGTCTTGTCGGCCTCCTCGAAGCGGCCGAGCCGCTGTTGCGAGACGCCGGCGCGATAGAGGGTCCAGGCCTTGGTATCGGCGTCCTGAAGCATCGCGTAGGCGGCCTGCCCCTGCTCGGCGCTGGTGGCAAAATCGTCCTGCCAATAGGCGACGTCGGCGAGGCTGGCGCGGATCAGACCCTCCAGCCCGCGATCGTTCGTGCCGGCCTTCAACGCGCTGATATAAGCGGTGCGGGCGGCCTGGAGTTTTTCGCGGGCATCCTGGGCGCTGGTGGCAACCGAATCTTCGAGCGCGCGCCCCTTCAGATAGTATGCTTCCGCGGCGCGCGGACCGCTGGGCTCGCGGGCGAGGTAGGTCTGGGCGGCGGTCTCGGCGCTGGCGAAATCGCGGACGACCAGCGCCGCGCGGGCGCGTTCGAGTTCCGTCACCCGCGGTTGCGACTCGCAACCGGCGGCCAGCAGGGTAGAAAAAAGAACGAAATTCAGAATCGAAAGCGTGTTTCGCATCCATGCCTCACGCAGATAGAATCGCCCGACCTTAACCGGAGGGCCACCATGTTGTTACAGCCGCTATTCCGCAACGCCCAGTCCGACCCGGACAAGATCGCCGTCATCGACGACCTCGGATCATACACCAACCAACGCGTGATGCAGACCGCCTACGCGCTGGGCGCCCTGCTGAAAGCCAGGACGTCCAAGCCGACGGTGGGCATTCTGCTCCCGTCCGGCGCCGGCTTCATCGCCAGTTTCTACGGAACGCTGCTGGCGGGCAAGGTGCCGGTCCCGATCAACTTTCTGCTCGGCCCGCGCGAGGTCGGCCACATCATCGCCGACAGCGGCTTTGATACGATCCTCACCATCTCGCTCATGGGCGACCGACTCAAGGGCCTGCCCGCCAACCTCATCGATCTTCTGGAGTTCGCCAAGGCCTCCCCGGCGTCCGTCCCCGATTACTCTCCCCCCAGCTACAAGGCCGAAGACCTGGCGACGATCCTCTATACGTCCGGCACGTCCGGGCTGCCCAAGGGCGTCGCCCTCACGCACGGCAACATGGATTCGGACGTCAAATCCGCGATCCAACACGCCCACTTGCAAGGCGACCACACGTTCCTCGGGCTCGCGCCGCTGTTCCACTCCACGGGCATGCTGGCGACGATGCTGGCCCCCGTGACGCTGGGCGCGAAGGTCGTCTTTACGGCGCGGTTCAGCCCGGTGGGCACGATCAAGGCGATCCGCGAACACGAGATCAGCGTCATGGTCGGCGTGCCGAGCATGTACGGCGCGATGGCACGGCTGAAGGATGCCGGCCCGGACGATTTCAAAACCATGTTCGCCGCCATCAGCGGCGGCGAGCCGCTGCCGACGCGGGTGCGGGAAGCGTTTCACCAGAAGTTCGACGCCCACCTCTACGAAGGCTACGGCCTGACCGAAACCATCGGGCCCGTCTGCTTCAACGTGCCGGGCAAACATCGCCCCGGCTCGGTCGGACAGATCATCCCCAAGGCCGAAGTCCAGATCGTCGATGAAAACGATCAACCCCTGCCGCCCAACCAGACCGGCGAAGTGCTGATGAGAGGACCGATGATCTTCCAGGGCTATCACAACCTGCCCGAGGAAACCGCGAAGGCGATCACCCCCGACGGCTACTTCCGCTCCGGCGACCTCGGACATGTCGACGACGACGGATACGTTTTCATCACCGGTCGCAAGAAAGACCTGATCATCGTTTCCGGCGAGAAGGTTTACCCTCGCGAGATCGAAGAACTGCTCAGCCAGGACCCCACCATCGCCGACGTTGCAGTGGTCGGCCGCAAGGACGAATCGCGCGGCGAGGCGGTCGTGGCGTTCGTCGTCCCGCGCGAAGGGCAGGCCGTCTCGCTCGACACCGTGCGAGATTTCTGCCGCGACAAGGGCGTGGTGAACTGGAAGATCCCGAAGGACGTCATCGTCACCAAGGAACTTCCCCGCTCCCCCACGGGCAAGGTGCTGAAACGCGAACTGGCAGCGCAATTGGCGCCCTGACGCATTCCGTGGGACATTCGTTTAGCATCGCGGCTTGCCGCGGGTTTCTTCTACTCGCCAAGCGATGAAAATCCCGCGGCAAGCCGCGATGCTAAACGGGGATGTTAAAAACGAGAACGCCACGGCATTCGCATGCCGTGGCGTTCTTGCGTTCGTAAACACGCCTCGCAGTAGAGGAGCCGCGTGCGAATTACTTCTTCGAGCCGAGGATCGCGTCCTTCGCGGCCTTGGCGACGCGGAACTTGAGGCGCTTCTTCTTCGGGATCTTGACGGTCTGGCCGGCCTTGGGGCCGAAGCGCATGACCATCTCGCGCGGGGCGGTTTCGACGAGCACGAGCTTGCCGACGCCCGGGATGACGAACTGGTTCTTCGCCTGCTTGTAGGCAAGCTCAGCCTGGGCTTCGAAGAACTGGCTGACCTGCTTCTTGGTCACGCCGACTTTTTCCGCGATTTGCGCGGCGATCTCGGACTTGGTCAATGGCTTTGCCATAACGCATCTCCTGTGGGCGAAGTCGTCCTCGGTTGTTGGGAGCCGGACGATGATCCGCCAAAGACGTGAGAAGCCGTCCAGCCATACCCAAGCCGGAGCGACCTAACCGACCCGCCTGGTCGGCCGGAAAGACGCCCGCGGGGCCACGAGGCCTCGCAAATCGCCTTTCGCACGGCAGCGCGGATCCGTTCCGCGCTGAATTTCCTTCCCCGTGCACCGTCGCACCCGCCAGCCGTCTCACACCGGCCAGCGGACCACCGGTGGGAGAAAAGTACCGAAAAAACAATACGATTCAAGCCCCCACCGCCAAAATCGCCTGATTTTTCAGGCGTGTGCGGATTCGCCCGCGCGCCAGGCCTTGACTTTTCAGGCTTATCAGCGCCTGTCCCTTGCCGCTCGCCCTTCGCTCACCCTTCGCGCGACCGCCTGAACGCCGCCGGCGATACGCCCGTCTGACGCTTGAATTGACGCCCGAAATAGAACACGTCGCTATAGCCGAGTTGCCGCGCGATCTCCTTCAACGGCACGTCGGTCTTTAATAAAAGGTCTCGCGCCGCGCCGACGCGCTGCGCTAATAGATATTGGTGTGGCGAGATGCCGAGCCGCGCGCGGAAGTTACGCCGCAGGCTGCGCACCGACATTCCCACCTTCTGCGATAGCGCCTCGTAGTCGGCGTTCTGTTCGACGCCCGACGCCAGTTCGCGGGTGACCGACGCCACCCATGCCGGCGGCGCCGGCGCGGCGTCGCGCGCCTCGGCCAGATCGATCAGGATCGCCTCGATCCGATGGGCGGCGCGGGCCCGCGACCACCGGCCCGGCTCGCGGGTGAGCTTCAGCACCTCGTCAAATCGTTTCGCAAACGACCGCTCGCCCGGCGGCCGCTGGGGCGCGAGCGGGAACAGCCCGTCTTCCATCCATCTCGCAACAAGCGGGCCGTGGAACGCCACATACCGATGCTCCCAATGCCCCCCGGCTTCCGCCGCCTTGAACGCCACGCGCGGGCCAGGGTAGGCCGACCAGAACCAGCGTCCGTTTAGTGCGTATGACTGATCGTCCACCCGCAACGAAACGCGGCCCTGTTCCATATACTGGATTGTCTGATATTCGGAGAAATGCTTATCGATATCGTGCCGGCAGTGCCTGACGAACTGCCCGGTGATAAACGTGATATCCGGCCGCGACATGTGGCCGTATTGTGCAAAAGATGGCAGAAAAGTCTATGGCCAGCCTGACGGGTGGCAAGTAGCGTGTTAGACGTGGATGAAGGCGGCGAACATCCACGCGCAACAGGCCACGCGCCACAAGCCAACCAACGGAGCAACCATGGAAATCCGCAAGATCGGCATCATCCTGAACGGCGTCACAGGACGCATGGGCACAAACCAGCACTACATCCGCTCGATCCTCGCGATCATCAAGCAGGGCGGCGTGAAGGTGAACGACAACCTGACCCTGATGCCCGAGCCGATCCTCACCGGCCGCAACGCCAACAAGCTCAAGCCGCTGGCGACCGACATCGCCAAGCGTGAGATCGGCCGCGAGCTGCCGTACACCACCGATCTTGACGCCGCGTTATCGGATAAGAAGAACGACATCTTCTTCGACGCATCGGGCACGTTGCAGCGCGCGGGCTTCGTCGAAAAAGCTGTGAAGGCCGGCAAGGCCATCTACTGCGAAAAGCCCACCGCCACTGAAACCAAGGAAGCGCTCCGCCTCGCCGACTTGGTCGAGAAGGCCGGCCTGAAGAACGGCGTCGTGCAGGACAAGCTGTGGCTGCCCAGCTTCCGCAAGATCGCGATGCTGAAGGAACTCGGCTTCTTCGGAAAAATTCTCTCCGTCCGCGGCGAGTTCGGCTACTGGGTCTTCACCGGCATGGACGCCGACCAGCCTGCCCAGCGCCCCAGCTGGAACTACCGCGCCGAAGACGGCGGCGGAATCATGATCGACATGTTCTGCCACTGGCAGTACGTCATCAGCAACCTGTTCGGCCCGATCAAGTCGCTCGTCGCCTACGGCAACGTTGACATCGATGAACGCCGCGACGAATCCGGCAAGCCCTACAAGGCCACCGCCGACGATAGCGCGTACGCGATCTTCGTGCTGGAAGACGGCACGGTCTGCCAGTTCAACAGCAGTTGGTGCGTGCGCGTTCGCCGGGACGACCTGCTGACGGTCGAGGTCAACGGCACCAAGGGCACCGCCATCGCCGGCCTGCGCGAGGTGCACGTCCAAAGCGCCGCCGAGACCCCCAAGCCCGTCTGGAACCCCGACATCCCGCAGCCGATCGACTTCTACAAGGGCTGGCAGCAGGTGCCGAACAACATCGCCTACGACAACGCGTTCAAAATCCAGTGGGAAGAATTCCTCCGCCACGTCGCCCTGGGCGACCCCTTCCGCTACACCCTCCGCGAAGGCGCCAGGGGCGTGCAACTGGCCGAACTGGGCATGAAGAGCTGGAAGGAAAAGAAATGGGTGGACGTGCCGGCGCTGTAATGTCAGTACCGGTTGCAAAAATGTGGTTGGTCGCGAAGAAAAGAAGAGGCGAAGACGGAATGAAGAGTGAGCTACCGGTATCTCGGTTCGCAAATCGTACCGCCTCTATCTCTATACGATTCTCTTGATTCCGCCTCGCGAGCTTTGCTCCTTCGCCTCTTCGCGACCAATCACAGCAACTCTCATTGCTGGGATCGCACGACGCGCCGGATGCCGTCTTTCATCATTGCGGTATTGAAGTTGGCAAGGATGGCGAGCATCAGTCCCGTCGATGCGAGGTAGGCGCCGGCCTGGGCACGATGGGTTGGCGAAAGCGACTCGACGCTCTTGAGCTCAAGGACCACTTTGCCGGCGACGATCAGGTCGATGAAACCGCTGCCAACCATCTTTCCCTTGTACGAAATCTTCACCGGCGCCTGGCGGGCATACGAAACACCTCGCAGGTCCAGTTCGTGGCAGGCCGCTTCTTCGTATGTCGCCTCAAGGTGGCCGGGTCCAAGTTGGGAATGGACTTCGATCAGCACATCGACAACGACGGTTGCGACGGCTTCAACATCATCAGGTAATCGTTTCGGATCGCGAAGCCGATACTCTCAGAACGACGGCCACTTCTGTCCTTCTGCTTCTTCGTTCATCTTCGCCCCCTCGCTCTTCGCGACCAGGCTATTTCAGCAACTGCCGGTAGACGTCCAGCAGCGCATCGACGCGGCTGTCCCATTGGAATTGCGTGACCGCGCGGTGACGGGCGCGTTCGCTCATCTGTGCGACCAGCGCGGGGTCGGCGGCGAGCCTGGACATGGCTTCGGTGAAGCCGGCGATGAACGATTGTCTGGCGTCGGGCTTGACGAGGATGCCGGCGCCGTCGTCGCCGCC
>JBBCIV010000097.1:0-25778 GCA_037189665.1 Phycisphaerae bacterium
CATTCTTTGCGCCCCCTGCGATCTCCGCGCTCTCTGCGTTAAAATCCGACAACGAAAGAACAGTTGGCTCGACGCGCCGAACGAACGTCACCGCCATCCCACATTTCATCTGCGTTTATCTGCGGCTAAAGAATCACCCCGCCTTGCGCGTATCGACGATCGTGCCGTCCGGCTGGATGCGGAAGGGGCAGCTCGTGCATTGCTCGCGACGGGTGGAGGGCTCGAGACCTTCGATGCGCGGATCGGGGTCGCCGGATTTCAAGATGGGCTCGGCGGTGGTCGCGGCGCGCTTTTGCAGGAGGTCGAGGATCAGGTCATCGACGCCCAGCGGCTCGACGAGTTGATACTCCGTCCCCGGAAACTCCTCCGCCGCCTGCGAGAGCAGGGAGGGGATGTCGCGCGTCCAGTGTTTGCCAAAGCTGAGGAAGAACGGCACGCAGACGATCCGCGTCGCCCCGCGTTTGACGGCGGCGGCGTAGGCGGTGGCGATGGAGGGCTCGCACAGTTCCATGTGCGCCGGCTCGACGATCTCGTACTGCGCCGCGAACCGCTCGCCGAACTGGCGCGCGACCTCCTCGAGCATCTCGTTGCTTTCCTTCCGGCGGCTGCCGTGATCGACGATGATGATGGCGGGAGTCATACGTTGGGAAATGCTGAACGATGAATGATGAATTGGGTGGAGATCACTCCTCGTTTTTCATCATTCAGCATTCATCGTTCAGCATTTAGTTCATTCCTTTCCGTTCCGCCAATCTTACCCGCGCCGACGCTGGTTTTCCTGCCCGGGTGTAGTGGATCGTGATTTCCTCGCCGGGCTCGGATTTGCGGAGCAGGTCGGTGAGGTCGTAGAGGTTGCCGATGGGCTTGTCGTTCCAGCCGGTCAGCACGTCGCCCTCGATCAGCCCGGCGCCGGCGGCGGGGGAGTTGGGGACCGCGCCGCCGATGCGGACGCCGCCGGTGCTCTGGTCGGAGCCGTAGTCGGGGATGACGCCCAGGCTCGCCCGACCCATGCGCGAGGATTGCGTCGCCGGCTGCGTTGAGGCGCCGTCCGGCGTCTCCGGGGTGGTGATGCCGGTGTTCATCCCCGATCCGTCGTACCGATCGACATATGGCTCGCGCGGCAGGCTCGCCAGTTCGGCCACCGCCGACGCGACGATGTGCGAGATCTCCGCCAGCCCGTCGTAGTTCACCAGGGGCGCGTCGTCGTCGGGGTGGTGATATTCGCCGTGCAGGCCCGTGAAGAAGAACAGCACCGGCACCTTCTTCATCGCGAACGACTGATGATCGCTCGGCCCGAACCCGCCCAGGCCGATGTTTCGGAACTCCAGCGGCGAACGTTCGTCCAGCTTTTCCAGCAATGGTTTGAACGCCGCCCGCGTTCCGCCGCCGCCGATCGACAGCGCGTTGTTGCGCAGCCGGCCGACCATGTCGAGGTTCAGCATGGCGACCACCTTCTCCATCGGCACCGGCGGGTGCGTCACGAAATGCCGGCTGCCCAGCAGCCCCGATTCCTCGCCCGAGAAGCCGACGAACAGCACCGATCGGTTCAGCCTGCCTCCGGCGAGCTGCTCCGCGACCGCCATCATCGCCGCCGTGCCGCTGGCGTTGTCGTCGGCGCCGTTGTGGATGAGGTTCTGTCCCGGCTTGCGGCTGCCGAATCCCCCGCGGCCGATGTGATCGTAGTGCGCTCCGACCACGACGTATTCGTCCCGTTGCGGGCCCGATCCCGGCAGCACGCCGACGACGTTGCTGGCGATCGTTCGCTGCACTTCAAGGTCGACCGTTCCCGTCGCGGTGTTGGCATCGACGAGAAACGAGTTGGGCTTTCCGGATCGATCGATCGCCCGCTGCAATTCCAACAGATCGCGGCCGCCCAGCAGCTTGCGGGCGACGTCGGGCGTAATGGAGATGACCGGGATCGCCGCCACTTCGAACCGCGAGCCCAGCGATACGAACGGCCTCAGGGGCGCGTCGTGTGGGTGGTTCTCCGGCGGGTTCACCAGCAGCAGCGCCGTCGCGCCGCGCGATCGCGCTTCCTGCGCCTTCTTGGTGATCGGCGCGTTCTCCGAAAACTCGCCGCCGGTGAAGCGGCTTTTGCCCTCGTTGTTGTGCGGCTCGTACCGCATCGCCACCACTGCCCGGCCGGCGATGTCGAGGTTGGCGTAGTCGTCGTAGTCGTACTTTTTCGAACTCACGCCATAACCGGCGAACGCCACCTTTCCCTCGAATGACCCCGTCGGGCTGAACGCCAGCGGCCGATAGTCGTGATCGAGGCGCAGCGCGTCCTGCTGGTTGATCAGCAGCGCGTTATTCTTGCCGAGCGTGGCCTTGCCAGGCAGGTCGAACGTCTGCCGGTACGACCCGATTTCCGGCGCGGCTTCGAGGCCCAGATCGTCGAACCGCCTGGCGATATAGTCGGCGGCGGCGTCGGCGCCGGGCGTGCCGGGCAGCCGGCCTTCGCGGGCGTCGTCGGCGAGCCAGTAGACGTCGTTTCGCAAAGTCTGGATCGACGGGCGCGTGGTCGGCGCGAGGTCGAATTTGCCAGGCGACTCGCAGGCGGGAAGCAACAACGCGGTCAGCAGGAGAAGCCGTTTCATCGTGCGGCGATTGTAGGGATAACCTCGCCGCGGTCGAAGGCACGGCGCGCGCGAGTGACGTAGACGAATTCATTCGGAACGTTCGCGGCCGCACCAATGCGGCGTGTAAAGCGGAGGAGGACGCGACAAAAAGTCCGTTATCGGCCCGGATTTCTAGTTGATCCTGCCGCGCATGTACGCGACGATCTAACGTATCACGTGGAGACGGCACCCAGTGGCAGGCGGTGAAGACATCTCCTGGCAGTCCCTGGGTCGGATCGTTCGCGAGTGGGCGGGCGCCCCGGCCGAGTTGGCCGAGGTCATCCCTCTCAATGGCGGCAGTGTCAATAACACGCTCCTCCTCGTCACCGGCGATCGGCGAAAAGCCGTTCTCAAGATCACCCCGCATCGCGTCAATCGCGAACTGGCGAACGAGGCATTTCAGCTGCAGCACCTGCGCGCGATCGGCATTCCGGTGCCGGAGGTATACGCGTCGCGGATCGCGTCGCTGGAGGACCCGAACAGCTTCATCCTGATGGAGCACGTCGAGGGCATCACGCTCGCCGACGCGCGCGTCAAGCTATCGGAGGAGGATTACGACGCGCTGCAACACGAGTTGGCCAAGCTGGTGTTGAAGCTGCACGCCCACACGCGCGACACGTACGGCAAGCTCGACGCCGGCGGTAACCATCGCACGCACGATTGGCCGGCGTTTTATCGATCGATGCACGACCATGCCGTGCAGGCGGTCGAACACCTGAAGGACGTGCCGCTGAAGATGCGCCGGAAGATCGAAAAACTGCACGGCCGGCTCGACCAGTACCTCCATCACCACGACCAACCCCGCCTCTGCCACGGCGACCTGTGGAGCAAGAACGTCATGGTCGCGCAGGGCGGCGGCGGCGCATGGCGCATCCGCGCATTGCTCGACCCGAACCTTCGCTACGCCCACGCCGAATGCGAATTGGCGTACCTCGACCTGTTCGACACCTGCACCAAGCGCTTCAAGCGCGACTACCAGGCCGGCCACAAGCTCGACGACGAGTACCACCGCGTCCGCAAGCCGATCTACCAGCTTTACCCGATGCTCAACAACGTCCAGTTCTTCGGCCACGCGTACGTTGCCCCGATGATGCAGGTGGCGGAACGCGCGACGGCGCTGGTGTGAGAAGTGAAATCGTTATCATATCAGCGGTTTGGGAAACTGATATGATAATTTCAGGTCGTCGAATGGCTGATTGGGCAGATCAGAACGGGGCGACGTTGTCGATGGGAAGCACCATGGCCGCCAGGCGATCACGATTGAGCCCGCTGACAACGTCGACCCGCACGACGCGCTCTTGTCCGTCCACGCGAACGATCAGGTCGGCCTGGCACGGGGGCGCATCGAACGATTCCCAGAGAACGACGGAAGTCGGCGTGATACGCTTGAGCTTCGCGCGTCCGTATTGGCCGCAATCAAGGTACATTTCGACTTCTGCCGAATGAGGGGATAGACCGGTGGTAGACATAATCAAAATCCGGCCCAAAGCCTTGGCCGCGGCTCAGTTGTTCATCGGCACAACCGAGCTTCTCCGTGAACTTGGCTGGGGCGTCAGCGGGATGGTCTTCGAATCGCCCAGCCTGCGTACGGCGATCAAAGTGCATCATCGGCCCGGATCAAAGTGCATCATCAGCCCGACGCTTACGCCACGGAAGTTAAGGCATACACGTTATTGAAGCAACATCGAATAACGCGTCTGCACGGTCTGACGATCCCCCGAATGCACCGATACGACGACGGGCTGCAACTCGTCGAGATGGACATCGTCAGTCCGCCGTTTTTACTGGATTTCGCAGGCGTTCGGTTCGCTGATCCCGGTTTTTCCGCCGATACGCTCGTGGATGTGCACGCGACGATTGCCGAACGATTTGGCGCGAATGCGCACGTGGCTTACGCCGTTTACAACTCGCTTCTTCGGTACGGCATGTATTATCTGGATTTGAGGCCGAGCAATCTGAATCTGTCGGGACTCGAAGGCGCTGACCCGTTTCCGTTTGGAACGGTTGACGACGCGGAGGAGAATCGTGAGCCAAGTTGACTCGCCACGTGGCCAGTCGAATCTGCCTACTCTTCGCTGCCGCGGATGATCCCGAAATAGACGGAGTACGCGAGCAGGCCCGGGATGAAAATGTAGAACAACGCGATGACGTAATAGCCCAGCAGCGCAAAGGTGATGACGAACAGCAGCCACAGCCACCAGGTTTTCCTGTAGTATCGGATCAACGCTTCCATGTCGGACGCCATCGTAGATGAATGATTCAAGGGATCAAATCGCCTCCTTCGTCGCCTGGCTGGCCTGGATGGCGGCGCAGGTGGGGGCGCTGGCGGTGTTCGCGTTTCGCGTGCCGTTGTCGGCGAGGTTTCCCGAGCCGATCGAAGACGCGGCGCTGGTCGGCGTGCTGGTGACGCAATCGGTTCTCGCGGCGGCGATGGGCAGGGGGCTGTTGCGGGATTGGCGAACGTACGCGTTCGCGATCTCAGGGGGCGTTCCGATCGCGATCCTCGCGACGCTGCTCTCGGGCAGGCCGGCGGGCGAATCGGTTGGCGTGGTGGTCGTGCTGTCGCTGTGGCTTGGCGTGATGGCGGCCGCGGGCGCGGTCCGCGTGGACGCCGTCCGCGCGGCAGGACAGGCTGTGCTGTTGCTCCTCACCGCCGGCGCGCCGGTGATGCTTTACTTCGCGCACGAGTTTGGCCGCCGGCCGGTCGCCGCGGACGGGGTGATCGCCGTCGTCTCCCCCACGCTCGGCGCGATCGCCGCCGCCGGGAAATCCTTCCCGCTCAAATCGATGGTCCTGCCGGCGGCGCTATTGCTCCTCGCCGGCGTTCTCGCCCTCGTTCGCCGCCGATCCAAACCCGCGACGCTCGCCACGCTGACGCAGGCGCCGGGAGGGAAATAGCGCCGATCGGGCGGCCATGCCTCATCAAATGAAACAGGGACGAACCGCGGCGGATTCGTCCCTGTTGGGATATCGAAGTAAGAAAGCGGGGGGGCAGAGAAGCGATTACTTCTTGCCACCCTTTTGGAAGCTGTAGCTGCCGCCGAACTTCTTGGCGAAGCGGTCGAGGCGGCCGGTCGTGTCGAGGAAGTTCTGCTTGCCGGTGTAGAACGGGTGGCTCGCCGAGCTCACGTCCACCTTCACCAGCGGGTATTCCTTGCCGTCTTCCCATTTGATGGTGTCCTTCGTCTCGATGGTCGAGCGCGTGAGGAGCAACAGCGACGACGACATGTCTTGGAAAACGACCGGACGGTAGCGGGGGTGAATGCCCTTTTTCATGACAGAACCTTCGATTCTCAGCCAAAAACAAGCCTCGGCGTGCGAGATTCCACGCGGATCCTCGTCAGCAAGGGGCGGAAATCGTACCGGAACGCGGTTTTGAAAGCAAACTCAAGGCATTTCGCCTGGTGTACGGGCGGCGTTAGCCAGCCTGTACACCAGGCGAAAGGGGGGTGCGTCGATCGCGCGGCCGTCGATCCCGCGCGTCACAGCAATTGGTCGACGGCGCTGGCGAGCGTGTCGGAATCATCATCGGTCAGGATCGAACTCCGCTGTACGCCGAACAGGACGCCGCCGTCACGCAGGTTCGGCGGGGCGAACAGCCTGTTGTAGCTGAACTTCGGGTTCGCCGCGCTTCGCGACGGCAATGACGCCGATGGCGCCCGCATCGCCGCCGACTCGGGGCTGCTGCCGGATTCGCCGGGCGGCATCATCAGCAGCATGCCGGAGCCCTCGTTCAGCTCGGGGAACGACGACGGGTCGGCCGCCCAGATGCGGAACGAATCCATGTCGTTCTGCTTGGCGTACCCGTCGGCGAAGATCCCGCCGAACTCGAACGCGCCGTTGATGAACGGCAGCGTGACGTACGCCTCGTCGGGCTGGAACGTTCCCTGGGCGATGCGATCGGTCGCGCTCGTGGTATCGATCGCGCCGGTGCCCGCCTTCTTGAAGTAGCGGACCGTCACCACGCCGGTCGAGGGATCGGTGTTCATGGTCACGCCGATGTGATAGATCTGATCTTTGCTGAACGTGGTGGCGGAACTGGTGTTCCACTCGCTCGTGCCCGGCGCCCCGGCGGGCGGGGTGAGGGAGAGCTTCATCTGGCTCTGCGTCAGTTGCAGCGCGAATCGCCATCCGCCGGTGTTGCGGTTGGAGAAGTCGAGCGGGCGATGGTTGATCGACGACGAGTTGGATCTCCAGAAGAAGCTGAACCCGCCGTTGAGAAGCCAGTGGCTGCCGGGCTTGGTCGAGAGCGCCTCCCACGAGTTGGCCGCCGACGCGGGGGTGAAGAGCACCTTTCGGGTGGCGCTTGATGCCGTCACGTCGCTGCGGAGGAAATTGCCCTCCATCGCGGGGGACGACTCGATCGACATCGTGTTGCCGGCGCTTCCCGAGGCGTACGCGCCCGTGCCGCCGTACTCCACGAAGTTCGTCGTTCCGCCGGTGCCGTTGCCCGAGCCGTCGAAGTCGGCGAAGAAGATGTACGACGTGAACGTCGTTGCGCTGGCGGTCGACGTATTGGACGAATCGCCGGCGAGGTTGGTGGCGCGAACGCGGTAGTAATAGGTGGTGTTGGGCGACAGGCCGGCGTCGACGAAGCTGGTCGCGTTCATGCCGGCGTTCATGGTCACCAGGCCGGCGGTGAACGACGCGTTGGTGGCGCGGTCGATCTCGAAGCCGGCCTCGTTGTTGCTGTTGTCGGTCCACGACAGGTTGATGCTGCTGGTCGACGCCGGCGTGGCGTTCAGCCCGCCCGGCGCCGCGGGCAGCGCCGCCGCGACGTAGGTGAGGTTCTTGAAGCTCACCCCGCGCCCGTACGACGTATTCCCGGTGAAGTAGTACATGCGCAAAGTCGTCGCCCGACGCCAGTCGGCGGTGGGGTCGGCGAGGGTTGCGGTGCTGAGGGTGTAGTCGCCGTAGGTGAACGTGATCGTGCCGTTATTCGCGCTGATCTCGAACGGCCGCCACTGCTGCGTGTAGGTCTGGAGTGCCGGGAACGCCATCGACGCCATCACCTGCTGATTGGCGACAATGCGCGTGTCGTTCGGATAGGTGTGCTGGAGCAGGTAGAAGCGCGTGATGAGCTTGCCCGCATCGTCGAGCACGTCGATGTACTGGCCGCCTTGCGCGCCGTGGTTCGGCGAGTTTCGCTTGAAGTTGATGTCGCCCGCCAGCGACCAGTGGACCGTCGAGTTGCTCGGCGTGCCCAGGTCGCGCGACAGCGTGCTGACCGAGCCGCTGTTCTTGCGCTCGTAGAAAACGTTGATGTCCGGCTCGTCCTTCAGATGGATGTAGCGGTTGGTCGTCACCTGCCACTTGTCCACCGGCGCCGTGGTGACGTTCGTGTCGACCGCCCCGTCGCGGTGCCAGCCGTAGACGTCGTTGTTGACCGTCGTGTCGAAGTTCAGCTTCTCCAGCAGGTTGATCCGCGGCGTCGTCGGGGCGGGGTAGAGGTGGTCCAGCCACGACAGGCGGTTCTGCGGGATGACCTGCTTCGCCTGGCTCGTGCTCGACCACGACAGGCTCACGCTGTTCGAACCCGTTTCGTGCCGCACCTCAAGGCGGATCTTGTACGGCGTGTCCTTCTTCAGCGCGATCGTGCCGCTGACCTCGCCGGGCGTGCTCCACTGGTCGACGATCAGCTTTCCGTTCACCCACAGCCGCGCTCCGGCGCTGGTGTTGGCGTAGAACGTATACGTCTCGGAATGCAAAGGTTCGACGAAGCCTTCCCACCTCACCGAGTAAGTCGTGCCCGCCGTCAAGCCGGTGCCGGACGGGATGCCGGTGCCCCACGAGAAGTTCACCGTGCCGTCGGTGCGTACCGTCTTGCTGTCGAAGCTGGAAAGCTCGGACGTATCGAAATACTCCCCGCGCAGTCCGGCCGCCGCGCCGACGTTCAGGGTGACCGCGACGTTTTGTTCCTGGATCGTGTCCAGCCCGTCGATGTGCCAGCGATGGACGCCGGCGTGAAGCGACTCGTCGTTGTGGTACAGGTAGGCCTCGCCGTTGGGCGCGCGGACGACCCACGGGTTGATCGCGTTGCCCGCGTGGCCTTCGGGGGCATAGGCGGTGTTGATGATTTCCGAGCCGACCGTTCCCCACGTGTTCACGAGCAGGCCGTCCTCGGTGTAGTGGGCGAACTTGTTCGTCTGGGAGTTGTTGTAGAACTCGCCGTAGTAGCCCCAGAAGACGTTGTCCTCGAGGGTCATCGCGACCGAGCCGGGGTTCCTCACGCTGTTGCCGATGTCGAACGACCCGTCGGTCGGATACGGGCCGTCGTAGTTGTTGTGCGTCGCCATGCTGGTGCGCCACAGCCATTTGTCATCGCCGATGCGCACGGCGCCGAGGTGGTAGCCGGTCCCGCGGTCGCCGCTTTCGTTGGCGCGATCGTAGGAGATGAGGATGTCGCCGGTCGTCTGGATGCCGGCGCGAATGCCGGTCAGGTCGCCCCACCAGGCGGGGTCGGTCGCCTCGGCCTTGGTGGTCGCGAGGACGGTCTCCGTCCCGTAAATGGGATTGTGGCTGCCGTCGAAGCCGGTGAGCGCCTGCTGCTTCCAGGTGATCGTTCCGCCCACCGCCGGGGCGTTGACGGACCGCAGTGAGCCGTCGGGCTGAAGCAGCGTGTTGCTTGCGGTGGTGACGATTCCGGTGTTGCGCAGCGTGTGGCCCGGCGTCATCTCGAACAGTTCGAGCTTGTTGTCCACCGCCCGCTGAAGCAGCGCGTACGTCCGGCCGTTGCTGAGCGTTTGGGGGTAGAACTTCCGATACGTCGTGCCGTAGCCCGCCGGGGCCAGCTTTTCCCAGTTGCGCACCATCGTCCACGATCCGTTGGTGGGGCTGAGCGGCTTGGAGTAGTCGATCGCGTATTCCTTGAAATCCGACCAGAGCCGCGTCGGATCGTTGTGGTCGATCGACGAGTTGTAGCTGGCGCTGAGGTACTCGATGCGGTCGATGAACGTGGTGTTGGCGGCGAAGTGCTGGACGCGGTCGTTGCCGGCGTCGGTCACCCAGAACGTCCCGTCGGATTCGAAGGCGATGCCGGCGTAAGGCTTGGTGCCCTGCGGGCCGGTGATCTCAAAGTAAAACTTGTCGTCGGCGACGTTCGGGTCGGTGGCGTATCCGCCGAGCTGTCCGAGGACGCCGCTGGCGCCGAAGCTCGTGCGGACCGCTCCGGTGGAGACGGTGAACGCCTTGATCTGCTGGCTGGCGCCGCCGTCGACGACCAGCAGCATCGCGCCGTCAGGGGAAACCGCCATCGCCAGCGGGCTGCTGAACGTGCCGGCGGCGGTCTTCACGTACGTGAACGCGCCGGTGGACGCGTTCACCGAATATTGCCGCACTTCCGGCGTCGAGCCGTTCATCATGCTCAGCCAGACGTTGTCGCTGCCGTCGACCGCCAGCCCGCGCACGCCGTTCATCGAGATCGTGTTGACCAGTGCGCCGGTCGTCTTGTTGACGACGTCGACCTCGTTCAGCGTGGCCCGGGCGACGAACAGGAAGTTGCCGCTCTGCTGCACCGCCACCCCCGAAACCTTGTGGCCGTCGGTGTGCATGTTGATGACGCTGGTCAGCGGCTTGCCCCAGGTGGGCGTGTACCCCGCGCCGTCGGCGAACGTCACCTGCGTGTCGTCGCTGACCTTGGTCGACCAGATGTAGGTGTAGTAGTTGTTGTAGTCCTGGCCTGCCCAGTAGACGTTGGTGGCGTCGGCGGCGACGTACCAGGTGTCGCCGCCTTTTTCGTGGATGGGGGTGCGGCTTGAATTGGGCGCATCGACGTCGAACCGGCCGGAGGTGGTGCCCGCTTCCGGGTAGCCGTGGCCGAAGAATGCCTTGCTGCCCACGATCGCCAGCGCGCCGATGCTGTCGTAGCCGCGGTACACGGTCGTGTCCGTCTGCGATAGCGACGAGTTGCCCACCACGCCTTCCCACGTGTACGTCACCTGATTGCTGACGACCTTGATGTTGTAGTCGTCGTCGGCGACGCGGTTGCCCCAGTCGTCCAGGCCGTCCCACGTCTTGGTGTGCGTGCCGGCGTCGTATTCCACGCCGCTCCACAGGGTGCGAACCAGCGTGCCGTCCGTCTTGTAGACGCCGGCGCTGGTCATCTCCGTATCCGCGAGCGTGAAGTTGAAGACCGGCGCGACCGACAGGAGCTTGCGCGGCTCAAGCAGGTCGACGTGGACCAGCGCCTGCATGATCCGCCTCCCCACGGCAGGGTGGCGAACCGAGGCCGCCGACCGGGACCAACGACGCATCAAACGACGACCGATGCTCGACAATGTCTTCGCCATGTTTTTCCTCCGGCCGCATGGGGCGGCGGCATACGGGTAGTGAAATGGAACGGTTTCGGACGTGACACACGCGCGGCGCCTGACGCGCCCGCTTGCTTGTGAAGACAACTCTTTCAAATGCGAATGTTCCGCCACATTCGCATAGCAAAATATGATTATCAAATAGCTTGATTGTCTATGTTGATAACATACTTGTGACTATATAAAGCATGATAGTAAAATGAAAAAGAAAAATATCCCAATGACAGGGAATGTTGCAAATTTTCCTTATCTTTTTGATGGGAATAAAGTTACGAGAAATGAGTCGTGCGGTATGCGGCCCGCGTGGTGCATAGAGCAATGAACCTAATGGTGTGGCCGCGACGCCTGCGTCGCCCATTCGAGACAGTCCGAAGAACCAATGGGCGTCGCAGCCACAACAAAAAGCGCGTCGCCGTGGCACGACTTAGCGAGGGGCGTTTTCGAGGGGCGTTTTCTGGTGGTGGGTCAGTGGGCGACGAGCCCCATGTGGCACGGGTTCTCAACCCGTGTTTTGAACGGGAACACGGGTTGAAAACCCGTGCCACTTTAAACGGGACCCATCACCCGTTTTCTTGAGCTTAGGAGCTTTTCAGCAAGGCGCGCATCGCTCTGGGCGCCTTCACTTTAGCGATTGCCCATCTCTTGTCGGACGGCGCGATAGCGCTGGATGGCAAAGCCGATCTCAAACAACCCGAGCACCGTCAACGGCACAACGTTGATCGCCAGGAGGGCAAACGCATGCTGCCAGACGACGTTCCCAGCGGGGACGATCGCCGATTCGTAGGCCAGCGTCATCGCTGCACAACCCGCTGCCAGCCCGATGACGAATCCGCGTAACGTGTGGTACCAGCGAGGATAGGTCAGATTAGCTTGCATGAGGTCGTCCCGCGCTCGTCAGCTTTTCATATTGCCATGAAGAGCGTGAAAATCACGAAGGAAACGCCGGCGTGCGCCATTTGTCTTTCGGGGCATGTTCTCTTCAGGTCTTTCACGGTTCATGGAGGACCTAATGCAAAAAAGCTTGCGTCGCGATGCACGTCGTTAGCGTGAGTCTCGGCGGATTTTGCTTGATTGTTTGGTGTTTGTTTGGTTAATATCCGGTGTCGCGCGTTTCGGCGTGGGCGGTCGTCCGCGCGCGCGTGTGCGGTGTTCATGTCTTTGGTGGGGTTTTTCCACGAATCACGATCGGAGGTTGGCCATGTTGGTGTCTCAATCGAAGCTCGAGGCGAATCGGCGGAACGCGCGGCGGTCGACGGGGCCGAGGACGCGGGAGGGCAAGGCGCGGTCGGCGATGAACGCGGTGAAGCACGGGATGTGCGCGGCGTCGGTCTGCGTGCGCGGGGAGGAATCGGCGACGTTCGAGGCGATGCTGGGACAACTGCTGGAGGAGCATCGGCCTCGGACGGGGACGGCGTTCGCGCTGGTGTATCGGCTGGCGCTGGCGACGTGGAACCTGCGCCGGCTGGCGGAGGCGGAGACGCAGTTGATCGACGAGCACACGCTGCGTCACTTTCCGCGGCAGCCGGTGATGAACGCGCCGCCGCCTCCGCCGCCCGCGGTGGTGCCGATCGGCGAGGCGATGCTGCGGCTGGTGTCCCCGGATTCGAAGTACGGATTGCTGCAACTCTATCAATCCCGACTCGAACGGCAGTTCTACCGGGCACTGTCGGAACTGCGGCGAATCCAGAAGGACGCCGCGGCGGGAGCGTCGGCGGGGGAGGCGATCGATGAGATTGAGGCGGGCGAACCCGTCGGCGACGAATCGACGGGTACCGCGACAAGTGCGGAACAAACGAAGCCAAGCGACAACGAGACCGCCGATTGCGAAAACCCGGATGGACCAAACGAACCCAATCCGGATTCGGACGGCATCGCCGCGGCGGACGAGGCGAGTCGAACAAACGAACCCAATCCGGATTCGGACGGCGTCTCCGCGGTGGATGAGGCGAGTCGAACAAACGAACCCAAATCAGACGATGGGCCGCCGGCAGCATCGCCGGTGCCGGCCGAAGACGTGTTGGATGACGACGCGGCGTGGGAAGACCAAACGAACCCAAATCGGGCGGCAGGGGAGGGCCAGCCCTCGCCGGCGGAGGAGGCGGATCGAACAAAGGAACCCCGTCCGGACTCGGACGGCGTTGCTGCGGCGGGGGAGGCGGATCGAACAAACGACCCCAACGCACGCGTTCGTCCGCGGTGCGTGGATCGATGCCCGCAAGACGATCCGGACGCCTGGGAGGGTGGCGGGCGGTGCAAACTTCTGTGCGTCCACCTGTAAGGCGGGGCGATGGATATAAAAAGACTTGCTGATCCGGTATTGACAGGGTTGTCGGATGCCCCTATTTTCCCCGGTCCGGTTGGCGCTTCGCGCCGGCCGGACTGACTCGCCCTACGATAGATTAAGGAGCATGACATGGCTGCGTTGAAAGTCGGCATTAACGGGTTCGGTCGCATCGGTCGCATGGTGTTCCAGGCGATTTGCGATAAAGGCTTGCTGGGCAAGACGTTGGACGTCGTTGCGGTGGTCGATATCTCGACCGACGCCGACTACTTCGCTTACCAGATGAAGTACGACTCGGTCCACGGCAAGTTCAAGCACGACGTGAAGACCGAGAAGAGCGAATCCGCGAAGGAAGAAGCGGACGTGCTGGTCGTGAACGGCCACAAGATCAAGTGCGTCATGGCGACGCGCGAGCCGAAGGACCTGCCGTGGAAGGCGCTGGGCGTCGACTACGTCATCGAATCGACGGGTTTGTTCGTCGACGACGTCAAGGCCAAGGGCCACCTGGATGCCGGCGCGAAGAAGGTCATCATCTCCGCGCCCGGCAAGGGCGACGTGAAGACGCTGGTCGTCGGCGTGAACCACGAGGAATACGACTCGGCCAAGCACAACATCGTCAGCAACGCGAGCTGTACGACCAACTGCCTGGCCCCGCTCGTCCACGTGCTGCTGAAGGAAGGCATCGGCATCGAGACCGGCCTGATGACCACCATCCACGCCTACACCGCGACGCAGAAGACCGTCGATGGTCCGAGCAAGAAGGACTGGCGCGGCGGACGCGCGGCGGCGATCAACATCATCCCGAGCACCACCGGCGCCGCCAAGGCGGTCGGCGAAGTGCTGCCGGCGACCAAGGGCAAGCTCACCGGCATGAGCTTCCGCGTGCCGACCCCGGACGTCTCGGTCGTCGACCTGACGTTCCGCGCCGCCAAGGACACCAGCATCGAGGAGATCGACGGCCTGCTCAAGAAGGCCTCGACCACCTACCTGAAGGACATCCTCGGCGTGACCGAGGAAGAGCTGGTCAGCACCGATTTCATCCACGACAACCGCAGCAGCATCTACGACAGCCTCGCCACGCTGCAGAACAACCTGAAGGGCGAGAAGCGCTTCTTCAAGGTCGTCAGCTGGTACGACAACGAGTGGGGCTACAGCAACCGCGTCGTCGACCTTGTCACCTACATGGGCAAGAAGGACGGCAAGCTGTAAGGCTGAACGTCGCATGACGGATTGAGCTTGAAGCGCTCCGGCCGCGGCCCCGCGGCCGGAGCGCTCTTTTGTTTCTGGGGGCCCGACCGATTGCCGACGGTTACGTCGGCGATTAGCTTCCGCATCCTGATGATCAGCGCCGAACTCCAACGTTTGACCGCCGAGATGGGCAAGACGTCGCGAAAGCGAATCGCGACGCTCTTCCTCATGATCGCGGTGATCCTCTCCGCCAGCGTGTTGGCGGTGTACCTGCTGACGTTGATGGTGCAGTCGGCACACCGAAAGGTGTCGCAGGACTGGGAGACGATCGACGCCCTGACCATGGCGCTGTCGGCGGTGAAGGACGCCGAGACCGGCCAGCGCGGCTATCTGCTCGTCCGCGAGGAGGAGTACCTCAAGCCCTACACCGACGGCGTGGCGGCGGTGGGCGAGAAGTTGGACGCGGTCGAACGGCTGGCCCACCAAGGCCAGCTCGGCGAGACGCTGGCCATCAGCGTGCGCCGGCTGACCGACGCCAAGCTGAAGGAGTTGTACGACACGCTGGAACTCGCCCGCGCCGGCAAGCTCGACGACGCCCTGAAGGTCGTCCACAGCGAGCGAGGCAAGGTCGTCATGGACGAACTGCGCGCGATCATCGAGGTTGAGCGCGCCGAAAAACGCCGGCAGCTCGCCGGCGCGCTGGCGTACACGCGACAGCTCACCGATTATCGCGCCGTGCTGTTGGCGGGCATTCTCGCGGTGAACCTGGGATTTTTCATCTGGGCCTACAGCCACATCCGACGCGAGATTTCGCGATGCCAGTCGGCGACGGACCTGGCGATGCGCGAGCGGGAGCTGCTCCACGTTACGTTGTCCAGCATCGGCGACGGCGTGATCGTGACCGACGTCGATACGAAGATCCTGTTCATGAACGACGTGGCGGTCCACCTCGCCGGATGGAAACGCGAGGAGGCGATCGGCCAGCGGTGCGCGGAGGTGTTCAGGATCATCAATGAAACCAGCCGCGAGCCGGTCGAAAGTCCGGTGGACAAGGTGCTGGCGCAGGGCGTGATCGTCGGCCTGGCGAACCACACGCTGCTGATCCGAAAGGACGGCTCGGAAATCCCGATCGACGACTCCGGCGCGCCCATCCGCAAGAAGGACGGCGAGGTTCGCGGCGTGGTGCTGGTGTTCCGCGACTTCAGCGAACAGAAGCAGGCGGAGTCGGCGATCCGCGCGGCGCGCGACGAGCTGTTGGCCGCCAACGCGTCGAAGGACCATTTCCTCGCGCAGCTGTCGCACGAGCTGCGCACGCCGCTGACGCCCGTGCTGGCGACGCTTACCAGTTGGGAGGTGAGCGACGAGCTGCCGCCGGCGTTCCTGAACGACATTCAGATGCTGCGCCGCAACGTCGAACTGGAAGCCCGCCTGATCGACGACCTGCTCGACCTCACGCGCATCACCAAGGGCAAGCTGCACCTCAGCCCGGAAGAGGCCGACGTGCACGAACTGCTCCAGGCGGTCGCGGGCATGTACCAGAGCGAGATCCGCGGCAAGCGGCTTCGGTTGGCCACGCTGCTCGACGCCCAGCGGCGGCACGTGAAGGCCGACCCGGGGCGGCTGCAGCAGGTGTTCTGGAACATCCTGAAGAACGCGACCAAGTTCACGCCCGAGGGCGGCACGATCGAGATCACCACCGACAACTCGCTGGACGGCGGGGCGATCGTGATCCGGATTATCGATAGCGGCATCGGCATGACGCCGGACACGCTGTCGCGGTTGTTCAAGCCGTTCGAGCAGGCCCTGGACGACCGCGTCCGCCGGCAGGGCGGGTTGGGGCTGGGCATGGCGATCTCCCGCGCGCTGATCGAAGTTCAGGGCGGCACGATCAGCGCTGCCAGCGAAGGCGAGGGCAAGGGGGCGAGCTTCACCGTTACGCTCCCGACGATCGAGCCGGCCTCGCCAAGCGTGCTTGAGGCGCCCAACCCCGTCCTCGCCTCCGCGCCGCCGATGAGCGCGACGATGAACATCCTCCTGGTGGAAGACCACGCCGACACGGCCCGCGTGATGTCGCGTTTGCTCAAGGCGCTGGGCCACCAGGTCAAGACCGCCGACACCGTGGCGGCGGCGACGGACATCCTGAGGCAGCTGTCGTTCGACCTGATCCTCAGCGATCTCGGCCTGCCCGACGGCACGGGGATCGACCTGATCAAACGCGTCCGAGAGACGTCCGACATCCCTGCGATCGCGCTGACCGGCTTCGGCATGCAGGAAGACATCAACCGCTGCCTGGAGGCCGGTTTTGACGAACACCTGACCAAGCCGGTGAACTTCCAGAAGTTGGAAATGCTCGTCCGCCGATTGTCGCAGCGGCCGTGAGCGCCTTGACGAGAAGCGGCGCGAGTCGTGTTTTTGCTCTTGAATGTGGTCTTTTTTCTGTGGCGGTACGCCGCAGATGAAGATATTCGAGGGTATATGAACACGATTGTTGTGAAATAAGTGTTTGTAAAAAAGGGGGTTATATAAAAATGATACGTTGAGTATCATTTTTCTTTCAATCTAGTACAAAATGTATTAGATTGTTTTCGTCGTCATTCATTTCGGATTCGAGGAGTAGCAATTCGTCCAGGCAAGTACATCCACGTTGCCGAGCGTCTGTCTCGCCGTATTCGCGCGGGCGACTACCACCTGCGTCCGCTGCCGGCGGAGCGCGAGCTGGCGGTGGAGGTCGGCGTCAGTCACACGACTGCGCGCAAGGCGGTTCAGGTGCTGCTCGACGAAGGCCTTCTCGTCCGCCTCGATAACGGCCGGCTCGCGGTTCGCGCTGCGGATCGGGTCGATCGCACCGTCAATCCGCAGATCGCGCTGCTCGCCCCGGCATGGGAATCCAGCGAAGTCACGCGATGGCAGATCGCGCTCACGCAGGTTTGCTCCAAGTTCAACGCGTCGCTGCGGACCGTCTATTACGCCCACTGGGACGACCCGATGCTGCTCACTTCGCTTGAGCGTTTCGACGGGGCGTTCTTCATGCCTGTGCCGGAGTCGATGCCCGATCACTTCCTCTCGACCTTTTTGTCGATCGACCGCCCGATCGTGGTGCTCGGCCGGGATTGGTCGGAGTACGGCGTGCCGTCCATGCGGCTCATCCCGCCGGTCGTCGTCCAGAAACTGTGCGACCACCTGGCCTCGCTCGGCCATCGGCGCATCGACTGCGTCAACGTCCAGCCGATGGACTCGATCATCGAAGCCCGCATTCAGCAATGGAAGCTCTGGCGCCTCGCCCGCGGGATCGACGGCACGCTCATCGACGAGCCCGTCCCTGCCTACACCGAGACCATCAGCGCCGCCTACGACGTGATCAGCCGGCGGATTCGCGAGGGCACGCTCAACTGCACCGCGATGGTCTGCACGCAGGAGCGCGTCGCCGCCGGCGCGATGCGCGCGATGGCCGACCACGGCATTCGTCCCGGACACGACATCGCCGTCTGCTCCGTCGACGACGGCAGCCGTGGGGAATACAGCATCCCGTCGCTGACCGCGCTGCAGGCGCCCGACGCGTCGCCTTACGTCTCGGTCGGGCTCGAGTGGATGCTCGCCGGCAAAGATCGCCAGTGGCGCGGCCCGCTCATCGTGCAGCCGGAAGACGTCGCGCTGGCGGTGAGGCAATCGACGGTGCCGGATATCGATCAGCAGCAGGCGCCCGGACGGGTCAGGCGGAATCAGCAGAGAGGGGCCGCGGAACCCTGAGGAGGTTCGGCGCCGGCGGACTGAACGCGCGTGCGTATTGTGCTCGTCCGCCTCGGAAAAGAACGAGGTTTTGAGTGGCAGAGGAGAAGAACTATGCAGGTTAGCGATCGCATCAACTACAAAGCCGATAACGCCGGACTGACGCGTCCCTCGGGCCGTATTCTGGCATTGGCGGCGGCATTGTCGATGACGGGCGCGGCGTTCAGCCATGCCGCGGTGTTGACTTTCACCTCCGGCACCGACCTGGCCGACGCCGGCAATTACACCGGGGGCTCGCCGGGCAACAGCAACGACATCCTGTTCGACGTCGGCTATCCGGCCGCCCCGGCGACCTTCAGCCTGAGCGCCAGCCTTGCGACGCAGTCGATCAACAGCGTCAACGCTAACGCGATCACCGTCACCCAGGGTACTTCGCGGACGCTCACTCTCGGCAACCCGAGTGGGCAAGCCAACGGCGTCAGCGGCGCCGCGGCAAGCGACCTGATCTACGTCGGCGGCGACGGCGACCTCACGCTCGGCGCTAACCTGCCGGTCGCGTTGGCCCAGAGCGGCAATTTCAACGTCGCCGGTGGCCGAACCCTTTCGGTCAGTTCCGTCATTTCTGGCGCTTCGGTCTTAACCAAGACCGGCGACGGCACGCTGACGCTGTCGGGAAGCAATACGTTCAGCAATCTGGTTATCAAGGCGGGAACCGTCCACGCGTCGTCGGGATCGGGCGGCCGGTTCGGAAGCGGATCCATCACGTTGGGCGAAGCGGCCGGCACGTCCGACGTCACGCTTTCGGCCCTCGATGGAACGGCAGTCAACCCGATCATCGTCAATGCGGTTGCCAGCGGTACGATCCTGATCACGCACAACGCTGGCAGCGGAACCGCGCAGAACCCGATTTTCAGCGGCGCTATCACGCTCAACGGCGCGCTGTCCATCGCTGAACGCCGCAGCGCCGATCGCGTCATCACGATTTCAGGGCAGATTACCGGTGACAAGACGATCAGCATTTTGTCGAACAATAACTCCGCCAAGCCGGGCGTCTCGATCACCAACGTCAACAATGCCAGTTCGTTCACCGGCAACGTCGTTGTCGCCGGCGGGCTGCTCGGCTTCGAGAACGGCTCACTCGGGAGCGGCGCGATCACTTTCGACCCGTCGGCGCCCGGTACCACTGGCGCTTCTGGCCTCGTCTGGCGGCCCGGCAACACCCAGGACGTGTCCGGCAACACGCTCGTCGCGTCTTCTGGTGTTAGCGCCAGACTTGATACGGGCACCAATGACGTCACCTTTGCCACGGTGAATGGCCTGACCGGTTCGGGCGGCTTCACGAAATCCGGCGGTACCGGAACGCTGAATCTGGCCGTCTCGAACAACTACACTGGCAATACGACCGTCTCTGCCGGCACGCTGCTGGTCAACAACGCCAGTGGGTCGGCGACGGGGAGCGGCAATGTGGCCGTCAACGCCAACGCAACGCTGGGCGGCGCGGGCATCATCGGCGGCACGGTGACCGTCCAGGGCACCAGTGGCAACCTCGCTTACGTCTCCCCGGGTAACAGCGCCGGCACGCTGACCATCAACAGCCTCAACCTCAACAATTTCTCCGCCTACATCTTTGAGGGTGGCGACCTCATTAACGTGAGCGACACCCTCGACCTGAACAGCGGCTGGACACTCTCTCTTCGCGAAGGTCTCGTGGACGGCGGGTCGGTCACGCTTTTCTCTTACGGCACGTTGGCGTCGTCGCCTCACCTTACGCCGACGATCGACGGGTCCCAACTCGATTTCACGCCGTCGGGCACGCTTTACCTGGAGAACGACACCGAGAACAAACTGGTCATCCTGCACGGCGTGCAGGCCGTTCCCGAACCGGCGGGGCTTTCCCTGCTGGCGCTGGGCGGGCTGGCGGCGTTGAGGCGTCGCGTCCGTTGAGGCAGTGCGGTCGAATGCGGGCCACAGGTCCGCATCCGACGTCCGCGGTTGCCCGGATTGTGAAAGATGACGGCAAAGGCGACGCGGGCGTCGCAGTTATGAGCGCAAGGATTTTTCCTGACCCTTATCCATCTCTGTGGAGCAACGGCATGCTCAACCCATCGCGGAATTCCCGCCGTTCCCACCATGGTTTCACGCTGGTCGAACTCCTCGTCGTGGTCGGCATCATCGCAGTGTTGATCGCGCTGCTGCTCCCCGCGCTGGCGAAGGCGCGGGCGCAGGCGACGACGGTGAAGTGCCTGAGCAACCTGAGGCAGGTGGGACTGGCGCTGAACATGTACGCCCGGGACTGGGACAACACGACGATCGCGTACTGGTATCAGTTGAACGTGGACGGGTCGCTGGGCAGCACGATCACGCTGTGGCCGCGGTTCGTGGCGGGTTGGGGGCAGATGCGGTCGCCGGACCCGCCGTCGCCGGGAACGGTTTACCTGAAGACGGGTCCGGTGTTCGGCTGTCCTTCCAGCCCTCGGGCGGAGTTCGACCGCAGGACGTTGGGCAAGGCGCAGTATTACGGCTACGGCATGTACGTCGCCGGCGCTGAACACAAACAGTTGGGCCTGGATTTCGTAAAGAAGTACACGGTGCTGACGAAGTCGTCGCAGATGCACAACCTGGATCGGGTGAAGGGCGCCAGCAGCATCGTTTGGGTGGCCGACACCATGACGCTCCGCAACTGGGGCGACGGCGGCGGCTTCGGGGCGAACGTGGCGAGCTTTAGCCCGTGGTCGCAGGCGGGAACGGAGACGATCAACAGCTCCAGCGTCTGGCTGGCGCACAACGAGAGGGCCAACGCGCTATTTTACGACGGACATGTCGAAACGCTGGGCGCACTGGACCTGCAGAAGTCGCGGACGCGGATCCGGCACTTCTACAAACAGAACTTCACCCCTCTGACGCTACCGCCGATCTGAGCAGGCAAGCGGGCCGCTTGAAGGAGAGTTACGATGCCGAAACGACGACAAGATGGCCGGCGGGCTTTCACGCTGGTGGAACTGCTGGTCGTGATCGCGATCATCGCCGTGCTGGTGTCGATGCTTCTGCCCGCCATGCGTAAGGCCCGCGAGCAGGCGCTTTCCATCCAGTGCCTGGGCAACCTCCGCCAGGTAGGGCTGGCGGTGCGCCTGTACACCAACGACTTCAACTGGGCGTTCCCACAGCATACGTCGTATCGCAACGGCAAGGGCCGGACGTGGAAAGACTTTCTTATCGGCCCCAAGAGCGACATCACGACGATCGCGTACGTAAAAGACGTGCGCGTCATGGCTTGCTCCAAAAACCAAGGGCTGGGCACCTATGGCGGCATCTCGGTGCAACACGACGGGGGAGCCACTACCGGCCCTAAAGTCGCCTTCAGCATCAACACCTCGCAGTGGTCGTCATTTCGCGGTATGTGGTTCACCCGGGTTAACCGTCCCTCTGACTACGTGATCATCGCCGACACTTCGATGATCAACGACAGGGGCCTTCCCTGGGCTGGCGCTACGACTTTCTTCGTCGATCGCACCAATAGCGGCAGCAATTTCAGCAATCAATCGCTCTGGATGGCGCACGGCAGCAGGCTCAACGCCTTATTCGTTGACGGTCACGTCGAAAGCTGCGACCAGAGCCGGCTGATGAGCACCGCCAATTCAAACTACAACAACGGCAAGCCCCGCCAGGGCATCAGCGTGTGGAAAGACAAGCATTTCAATATCGTAAGGGTCACGCTGCCGTGATCGGCGCGCGATCGTCGGCTGGCGCGTGGGATACCCATAACCTGAGGCACATGTCATGAGTCGTATTTTTTCCATCGTCGCCCGGTCCATGGTCGCGGCGGCCTGTGCGAGCATCTTTATGGTTTCCGATCTTCCCGCCGCGGAGCTTCCCGATTCGACGATCCCGAACACCTTCGGCGTTCAGATCAAGGGACATAACAAGGCCACCGCCGACATCGAGCGCGTGCATCAGTTGGGGATGAAGTTCATCCGCCGCGGGTTTATCTGGGAGTCGGTCGAGAAGGCGCCCGGGGAATATGACTGGAGCGACTACGATCGCATTGTAAAGGATTGCCGTGAGCGGGGCATCTCGATCATCGGCTGCATCGCGTTCAGCCACAAAGCCTACGGCCACGCGAAGGACGAGAAGGGCCGCGCCGGCTACGCCGCCTTCGCCGCGGCGGCGGCGGAGCGGTACAAGGACGACAAGATCTACTGGGAAATCTGGAACGAGCCCAACACCATGACGTTCTGGGGCAGGCACGGCGGGAAGGGCAACACCGAGCCCTACGCCGAGGAATACTACCAGCTCGTCAAGGCCGTCGTCCCGGCGATGAGGAAGGCCGACCCGGACTGCTACATCATGGGCGGCTCGGTTTCAGGGTTGTGGACCGAGTCGTGGAAGTGGCAGCAGTTCGCGTTCGAGAAGGGCATTCTCAAGACCGGGATCGACGCGTGGTCGGTGCATCCCTACGCGTTCAAGTCGCCCGAGGATTACGGCGTTGCCTACGCGCAGCTCCGCAAGATGATCGTCGACGCCGGCGGGTCGGCGGAGTTCCCGATCCTCAATACCGAGCGCGGCTTTCCCATCGGCAAGGCCGAAGGCTACGCCGGCGGCGACGAGAAGCTGAGCCACGAATACCAGGCCTGGCACGTCGTGCGACAGTACCTCATCGACATGCACGAGGGCATCAAGCTCACGATCTGGTACGAGTGGAGCGGCAAGGAAGGCTTCGAGCTGCTGAAGAACGGCGAGGAGACGCCCGCGTACAAATCCACGCAGGTGCTCATCAGGGAACTGAGCGGCTACAAGCTCGACAAACGCCTGCCGACCGAAAACGCCCGCGACTTCGTCTTCCAGTTCAAGAACGCCTCCGGCGGCGTAAAGCTCGTTGCCTGGGCGGCTCCGCCATACCAGCAGAGCCCGGACAAGATCGTGGAACACGAGATCAAGATCCCCGTCGATGCGACGGGATCGCTCGAGACGACGGACCTCTACGGCAAGAGGGGAACGGTCGCCATCGAGGGGGGATCGATCACGCTGACGGTGAACGGCGCGCCGCAATACATCACGGTGGTGGCCAGGTAGGCTTACCGCCTTGCGCGAACGCGTACGCGAAGCGAGATCAGACCCCGGCCACGGGCACCGGGGTCTGATGTCCTTTCGTGTTGGTTGATCGTGGTTACGAGCCGGCGAGGTGTTTCTTCAGGAATTCGATCGTCGTCGGCCAGGCTTTTTCGGAGGCCTTGAGGTTGGCGCCGTCGCGCTGGCCTTGCCCGCGCAGGAAGCCGTGGCCGGCGGCATCGTAGGTGTGGGTGTCGAACGTCTTGCCGAGCGATTTCATCTTCTCCTGTGCCGGCGGAACGGTGGTGTTGACGCGCGCGTCGTCCGCTCCATATAGACCGAGGATCGGCGCCCTGATGCGTTCATACCCGCCGTCGTCCTTCGGCGATCCGCCGTAGTAGACGACCGCCGCGCCGAGATCGGGCTGGTTGGTGGCATAGGCGAAACTCTGCGCCCCGCCCCAGCAGAAGCCAAGCGTGGCGAACTTCCTCTCCGCCGCGGGCAGCTCGGCGGCGTAGGCGCGGGCCGCGTTAAGGACGGCGGTGACGTCTTCGGCCTTGATCGCGCGGACGGCCTGCGTCACTTCGTCGCGGCTCTTGAATGCGTCGGTGCCACCCCCGTCCGGCCCACGGCCGGAGAGGAAGTCCGGCGCGATCGCGATGAACCCGTCCGCCGCCAGTTGATCCGTCACCGCCTTGATCCAGTCCGTCAGCCCGTAAATCTCGTGGATGACGATCACCACCGGCGCCTTTGTCTTCACTTCCGGATAAACCACATATGCCCGCACCGACTTCCCGCCCGCCATCGGCACGTCCACGTATTCCCCATGTCGCGGCGACGCCTCAATTCGCGCCTTCGCCTCCGGCTCTCCCGGCGGGATCGTCGCCGCCATCGCAAGCCCCGCCATCACCGCCGACATTGACAGCCCCAGGCACGCCAAGATCACACGTCTCATACAGGCCTCCCATCAAGTAAATCCCACCCATTCTAGGCCATCACCGCTTGAGAGACGGGAGAGGTCAGGGGCTTTGCGGGGGGGCGGCGAAAGATGACCGCGCTCGCGAGATTGTAATAGATTCAGGCGTGCAGCGACTATAGTGGCAGCGTAGAACAACGGTTCGTTCTGCTGGGGAAAGGGATTACATGTCAAAGCGGATGAGAAAAACGAGCATTGTGGAATCGATGGAAGTGCGCCGGATGATGGCGGTCGATGCGTTTCGCGGGGAGACGTGGGAGGTCTACGGCACCCGGCGGGACGACTACATCGTGATCGAAGAGGACGCCAAGCGTCCCGGCTACCTGGTTGCCCGGAACGGCGATACGGTCCTCGGCCGGGCGGCGGCGGGGGTGGTGAGGCGGATTCGGGTTTATGGGGGCGAGGGGAACGATCAGATCTTCGTCAAAACCGCCGGCATCCATCGGCGGCAGACGGTGGAAGGGGAAGGCCGCAACGTGGCGGTGACCGACTACGTCTGGCGGCCGTTCTCGGTGTCGATCGACGCGGGGGCGGGCAACGACAAGGTGCTCGTCGGGACCGATCGGGCGTGGGTCTTCGGCGGCGACGGGGACGACTCCCTCTACGGCACCTTCGGCGATGACGTGTTGATCGGCGGAGCGGGGGACGACCTGCTGATGGGCAACGACGGCCGCGACCGGCTGGAAGGCGGCGATGGCAACGACACGCTTGTCGGCGGCGCGCATAACGACACGCTCATCGGCGGGGCGGGCAACGATCGCCTCGACGGCGGGGCGGATCGCGACTGGCTCGACGGTTCCGCCGGCAGGGATTCGCTCTACGGCGGGCTCGAGCGCGACACGCTCATCGGCGGCAAGCATGGCGACCTGATCGAGCGCGACCACCACCGCGACGACATCTCCGCCGTCCCGGGACAGGATCACGTCTTCGTCACGAACCTCCTTCAGGACTGGAAGAAGAACCCCGACGGCTTCGCGCGCACGCAGTACGCCGGCACGAGCGCCTGGGGACGTTTCGGCAGCGGCGGCCGCGTATTCGGGCTGTCGCTGCTCGCGTCTGCCGACGCCGCCGCCAGCCTGTACGCCGGCGCGATCAGCAACACCAACGTTCAGGTTCAGGGCGTCGACGAAGCCGACCTGCTTGAGACCGACGGCAACTACATCTACTCCGTCGTCGATGGCAGCGAGGTCGTCATCACCGACGTGCGCAACCCCAACGATCTCAAGGTCGTCTCCCGCACCAGGCTGGACGGCAATATCCTCGGCCTGTACCTCGACGGCGACCGGCTCACGGCGGTCTGGCAGGAAGGCGCGGGGGGAATGGTGTCGCAGTTCGGCCTGGTGTCGCTGACGTGGGCGGCCCAGTCGGTAGCCCCGAAGACGTTCGTCACCACCTTCGACATTGCCAATCGTGCCTCGCCCGTCCAAACCCAGCAGACATCGGTCGACGGTAACTACATTACATCACGTTACGTGAACGGCAGGGTATACCTCATCAGCAGCTTCTACGAAGCGTCGCCGATGGTGGGCGGCGAGATGGTCGAAGGATTCTGGTTGCCCGAAGACCAGGCTGCCTACGAAGCCCGCGTGCGCGATTCGGCCGCGATCAACGGGCCGGGTTATGCGGTCATGGGC
>JBBCIV010000098.1:0-4726 GCA_037189665.1 Phycisphaerae bacterium
TGTGGCTGAGGTACTTGGCGTTGGTGGCGGGCGGCGTGCTGCTGCTGGTCTACAAGGCGGAAATGGGGCCGGACGAGGACGCGGTTCTCCTGGGCTGGATTTTGTCGGTGGCAGGGGCAATTTTCGCGGTGCCTTTCCTGATTGCCCCATTTTTACCGCGGAAGAAGTGGGTGTGGATCTATGATCTGGTTCTGATCGCGATCGGGCTGAGCAGTTGTACCGCGGTGGCATCGATTCCGCTGCTGATCTTCTGGGTTCAGGATCGTTGCAAGGCGTGGTTCAGAATGAACGCCTGATGACGGCTTCGTCTTGCGCGGCCCCGGGGAATGGATGGCTGATGTGAGGTGACGTGTTGCGGTGGAAATGGACGACGTGTTCGCTATTGCTGTTGCCTGCGTTGGCGGCGATGGGATGTCGTTCGCGCCCGCAGCAGATGGAAGAACTGCCGCCGCCGACCACGCGGCCAGTCGAGGTGATCAATCGCCCTGCGATCGATTTGGCGCGCGGCGGGGCGGGCTTTCCGCTCGACGTCACCACGCCGCCGGCCACCATCGACGAACTCATCGCTTCGCTCACGAACGCCTACGTCGCCCGTCTTGAGGCCGATCCGAAGATCGACATTCAGGCGACAGGCACGACGATCGGCCAGCTTCAACGGCTGGAAATCGATCTCACCGGCAGCACGGTGCGCGGCAATTTCACCCCAAAGGAGTCGCCAAAAACCGCCTCGCCCGCCCGCCCGTTCATGCGCGTGGAGCAGCTTGTCTACCGTGCCGATCCGTTGAAGTACGCGACGTATGACGCCAGCATGACGCTTCGCGCGAGCAACGCGCGTCTTGCGCTGTTGCCCGGCGTGGACAAGCAGTTGTCGCTGGCGCTGTACGATTGTCGCGAGGGATCGGCGCAGATCAGCGTTGATCTAGCCCACCTCGAGAAAGGCCTCGCCGCCGCCGCCCGGCTACGGGGAGGCAGGGCGATGAAGCTCAACTCGGTCGAACTGCGACTGCGCAGCGAGTCCAGCCGCAATCTGGAAGCGGAGATGACGGTTCACGCTCAGGTCCTGCTCGTGCCCACGTCGTTCCGCCTGATTGGTCGGGCGGATGTCGACAGCAATTTTAATGTTCACTTCACCAGCCTTACTGCCGAGGGCAATGACCCCAGCGGTGCGATGATCGCCGCGTTCGTTCAGGGCAAGCTCAACCAGCTCAACAACAAGGCCGCGCCGCTGCTCAAGTTGCCCGGCGACAAAATCCGCATTACCGATTTAAACATCAGGCTCGATCAGCGTCTCACGGTCGACGTGATGTTCGCGGGCACGCAGTGATCAGTTGCCGGTCGGGCGGTGTTTGTTTCTCCCGGCGTGGCATGTCATGATCTTCGCTCGGGCGAGAGGTTCGCCGCGTTGGATTCAAGTCATCCTGGAGCAATATGAAATATCGAGAAGCGGCGGCGGCGGCGGTGCTGATCGGGCTGTTGACAATGGCGTCATCGTCGGCGCGGGCGGAAACGCCGGATGAGTTCGGCAAGCGGCTGAACGGCCTGTTGGATGCAGGCAAGCTGAGCGAAGCGTCGGCGTGCTGGGACATGCCGGGGTTCATCGACCTTGTCACGCGCAACGTGGCGGCCCCGCCTGGCGCACAGCAGGGGTTTGCCAAAGGCCTTGGCAACCTTCCCATGCAGCTCTACGGCCGGCTGGCGCAGGAGCGGGGGGCGACGGGGTCATATAAGTACCTGCACATGGTAAAGCGCGACGGCGAGGATCGCCCGATTTTCCGATTTATTACGGATCAGGGACTGCTGAACTATCACGAGCTCATCACCGTGTCCGACGCGCAGGGCAGCACGAAAGTGCGCGATCTGTACGTCTATATCACGGGCGAAACGATTGGCCAAACGGTTCGTCGTCAGTACACGCGGGTGATGCTGGAGCAGGCCAAAGACATCGCCGCCGATCCGTCGGTCAAAGCTTTTGATGACCTGAACGCCGCCCGGGCCGCCAACGATCACGCGAAAGTACTGGCGATTTACGATGCGCTGCCGCCCAAGCTGAAGAAGGAAAAGGCCTTCTCGATTATCCGCGTCAGCTCTGCGATGAACGTGGACGACGCCGCCTATGAACGCGCGCTCGTCGAACACATCAATATGTTTGGCCAGGACGCGACGGTCTCATTGATGTCGATCGACCTGCATCTGTTGAAGAAAGACTACGCTCGGGCGATGGCGAACCTCGACGAAGTCGATAAGGCCGTTGGTGGCGATCCGTATCTCGACGTGATGCGCGCCAACGTTTGTGCCATGAGCGGCGAAAAGGACAAGGTCATTCCGCTTGCGAAACGCGCTCTCGAACGCGAGCCGACGCTTTTCCCGGCCGCCGACATCATCCTGACTGACGCGCTGGAGCGCAAGGATTACGTGCTGTCGCTCGAACTGATGTTACGGATCGAACGCGAGATGAACTTCCGCTTCGGCGACTACGCCGCGGTTCCGGCGTTCGCCGAGTTCGCCAGAAGTCCGCAGAACGAACAGTTCCTCGCTCAACGACCAAAGCAGTAGTAGGGCAACTTTGCGCTCGCGCGGTCCTCGCCGCCTTTGAGCATTTGCGTGAATCTTCGATCGCGCAGCGAAAAGCCCCGGCCATCGGCCGGGGCTTTGATGTTTCGGATTGTCAGAGAGATCGACGCGCTCGAACGCTAGACGTTGATCGCGGTGATCTTCACTTCGGTGTAGTTCTGGCGGTGGCCGATCTTCTTGTGATAGCCCTTGCGGCGGGCGTACTTCTGGGTCACGAGCTTCTTGCCTTTGACCGCGCCGATAACCTCGGCGACGACCTTTGCACCGGCGATCGCGGGAGCGCCGATCTTGGCATCGCCCTCACCGCCGACCAGCAGGACGCGGTCGAACGTGATGGTCTTGACGGATTCATCGTGCGGGGTGTCGAGGCGGATCTTGTCGCCGACGCTCACCTTGTATTGTTTGCTGTTCTGGTCGATCACTGCGTACATGGAATATCTCCGGACAATCGAAAGACGGGCCAGTATCTACAGGATTGAAGCGATGTCAAGCCGCGGAATCGCGGTTTCCGGCATGGCTATATAAGACGGTTGCCCTTGCCGAGATGGGGTTTAAGTGATTTTTGAAAAAGGGTTTATGGCGATTTGCGCGCCGATTTTTTTTGGGCCGCTGGTGGTCTATTCCTGCTGGACGAACTTCACGCATACGGGGGCTTCGAGCGAGAGCGATTCGCCGGTGGACGCAAGCGACCCATCGTCGGCGATCTTGAAGACGACGATGTTGTTCGTCTTCTGGTGGGCCGCGAGGAGATATTGGCCGGTGGGATCGATTGCGAAATGTCGCGGCCCGTTCCCGCCCGAAGGCGCGTGGCCGGCGGTCGTCAGGGCACCGTTGGCTTCGACTTTGAAGATCGCGATGCTGTCGTGCCCGCGGTTGGACGAATACACGAACTTGCCATTCGGATGCACCGCCACTTCCGCGCTCGTGCTATTCCCGGTGAAGTCGGCCGGCAAAGTGGGGGTCTTGCTGAGGCGCTTCAGGGTATCGCCCGTCCACTCGTAGGCGATCACGTGGTTGGTCAACTCGGTGACGACGTAGACGAACTTGCCGTTCGGATGCAATGCGATGTGCCGTGGGCCGTCGCCGGGATCGGTCGAGACGCTGGGGATCTTCGCCGGCACGAGGGCGTGGTCGGCGTCGAGCTGGTAGACGTAAATCTTGTCCGTGCCGAGGTCCGCCGACAGTACGTATCCCGTGCCCGGCGCCGCGACGATGCTGTGCGCGAACGCCGCCTGCTGGCGCTTCGGATTCGGTCCCGACCCGGAATGCTTGTCCACCGCGACGGCGGAGGAGAGCGAACCGTCGTCCCCGATCGGCAACGCCGCCACGCTTCCACCACCGTAGTTGGCGACCATCGCGAACCGGCCTGAGGCGTCGATCGACACGTAGCACGGCCCCTGTCCACCAGAACTTTGCGGCTCGCCAAGGGGGCGAAGTGCGCCGGTCTGACGATCGATCGAAAACGCCGCCACGCCCCCCGTCTTCTGACCGTTCAACTCACCGATCTCCAATGCTGCGTACAGCACCGGCTTGGTCGGATGAATTGCGACGAACGACGGGTTCTTCGCGCTGCCCGACAGTTCCGGCTTCGAGAGCTCGCCGGTTTCCAGGTCCAGCATGGCGCGATACACCCCTTGGCTACCGGTGGGGCTGGTATAGGTGCCGATGTAAAACGGCATTGCGGCCGCGTTTGTGTTGGACATGGTCATCAACCATACCCAAACCGTTGCAAGGAGGAAGTGGCGCATGTGTCTTATCCTTTAGCCTGGCAAATCTCCGGCGTTGAATTCGATCGCGGCATTGAACAGCGTGTGTGAATCTGGGCGTTTTCGTCTGATCTCGCACGATTAAATTGACATTTCGGCCGTTTTTTCTATGCTGTTGCTCTACAACTGAATACTGGTTTTCTTATCCAGAGTGGCTGAGGGTATGGGCCCGATGACGCCACAGCAACCGCCCGAAACGTGCAAAACACGCGAAGGGGACAGGTGCTAATTCCCGCCCTGATTCGGCAATTGGGCCAGACCAGGGAGAGATAAGGAGACGGCGATCTTCGATCCCCACCGATCAATGCGCCTCTTCTTATCGTTCGATGAGAAGAGGTTTTTTATTTGAGGAGTTGCCAGTTACCAGTTGTTAGTTGCCAGCAATTTCT
>JBBCIV010000099.1:0-25766 GCA_037189665.1 Phycisphaerae bacterium
CTTGCCGCGGGTTTTCCTCGCGGCCCAAAACCCGCGGCAAGCCGCGACGCTAAACGAGATGGGCTCTCTGTGATGAACCTTCTTTTTCTAACTAATGCTGCGTCAACGAACGGCCGGCAGATTCGTCCTCGTCGGATGCGGTCCCATGACGGCATCTTTACATTGCTGGCATACAAGCCCGGCTTCATGTCCATCGTGGGTGCCAAGATGTTCGTGAACGACGACGAACACCTCCAATCCTAGCCGCTGTTTGATCGCCGCCACATCAAGCGGGCGGTCAAAGTAAACCCACTCGCGACAGTTCTGTGACCACGGCGTCCCTCGGTACGTCTCCTTCGCGCCGGCGGCGAGCATGGCGGTTTCAACAGGTTGAAGATGCTGGCAAACCATGCGTTCCATCATACTCTATCGGCATGACGCCGCGCATCTTCGACGCCCACCTCGACCTCGCCATGAACGCCCTCCGCGGCCGTGACATCACGTTGCCCGCGCGAGAGCAGCCGGTCGTCGAAAATGAGATCGCCACCGTCGGCCTACCCGATTTGCGAGCCGGCAACGTCACGCACGTGTGCGGCACCATCTTCTGTGCCCCCGCCACGCCCGATCATCCCGGCTATGCAGACGCGCAAGGCGCGTATGAAGACGCGGTCCGCCAGCTCGACTACTACCACGATCTTCAATCCCGCCACGAAATTTCGATCCGCCCGGCGGAGGGCAACGCCCCCGGCGTGCTCATCCTGATCGAAGGCGCCGACTGCGTGCGATCGCCTGACGACCTGCCGTACTTCCAATCGCGCGGAGTGCGAATCGTCGGCCTCGCATGGACCGCCACGCGCTACGCCGGCGGCACGTGGAAACCCGGCCCGCTCACCACCGCCGGCCGCGAACTGGTGCGGCACATCGATCAACTTGGCCTGATTCACGATGCGTCTCATCTTGCTGAGCAGTCGTTTTTCGACTTGCTCAACACGACCGACCAAGTCGTCATTGCCTCGCATAGCAACTGCCGCGCCATCGTCGGCGTTGACGAAGGCGAGCGGCACCTCAGTGATGAAATGATCCGCGCCATCGTCGCCCGCGGCGGCGTGATCGGCATCAACGCATATGACCGCTTCCTGCTCCCCGCCGGCGAATATAAAACGCGCCGCGCGACGATCGCAGACATGATCGCCCACGTCCGGCACGTGTGCGATCTGGCGGGCGACGCCGATCACGTCGGCATCGGCACCGACATGGACGGCGGCCTCGGCCGCGAGCAGGTGCCGGTGGAGTTCGAGACCATCGCCGATCTGCCTAAGCTGCACGACGCGCTCCTCGCCGCCGGCTTCGGCGCGCAGGACGTCGAGAAGATCCTCTTTGCCAACTGGCGACGCCTTCTTCCCGGTACGCCCGGAGAGGGTTAGGGTGAGGGGGCCGTGAGCGTCAAACGGTGCGAACCGCCATCCCGCGCGCGGGAGAAGGCGCCGCCCCTCGCCACGGCCGCGCCGCGCGGCTACCATCACGGGCTGCATGGAAATCCGCCCTGCCACGCCAACCGATGTACCGCAGGTGTTGCCGCTCGTGCGCGCGATCTGCGAGTTGCATCAGAACTGGGATTCGGCCCGGTTCAAAACGGTTGACCATCCCGAGCGCATGTACGACGGCTGGTTACGCGAGCGAACCGAGGACCCGCGCAGCGTGTTCCTCGTGGTCGAGCACGAGTCGCGCATCGTCGGGTATGTCGTCTGCACGATCGAGCCGGAGATCCCGATCTACTGGACGCCGTCGTGCGGATGGGTACACGACCTGTGGATCGAGCCGCAATACCGCAACGAAGGCCTCGGCCGGCAGATGACGATGCTGGTAGTCGAGCGGTTCAAGGAGATGGGCGTCACGCAGATCCGCCTGCAGACGGCGGCGGCAAACGAGGTGGCGAGGAAGCTGTTCGCGTCGTGCGGGTTCCGCGCGTCGACGATCGAAATGCTGGTGGAGCTGTAGGCCGTCATGATTCTCACCCTTGGCACATCCCCTGCGGTCGGCCGGTCGATGGTGTTCGACAGGTTCGAGATCGACGAGGTAAACCGCGCGAAGGACGTGCTGGTCTCGCCGGCGGGCAAGAGCGTGAACGTATCGCGCGTGCTGCGATCGCTCGGGCACGACGTGGTCGCGACCGGCATCGTCGGCGGTGACACGGGCAAGGTCGTGCTGGAGGAGATGACATCGCTCGGCGTGGCCGACGCGTGGCTGCGATCGGGGGCGCCGACGCGCGTCTGCGTGACGATCATCGACCGCGCCGCCGGCCAGGTAACCGAACTGGTCGAAGAAGCCCCGCCTGCGACAGCCGAGGACGAAGCAGCGCTGCTCTCGATCGTGGAAACGTGGATGCGCAAGTGCAGCGTCGTCGTGTGTAGCGGCACGATTGCCAAGGGATTGTCCGATGACCTGTACGCCCTCGTCGCCGCTCGATGTGCCGGCGGCCCGCGAGTGATCGTGGACGCGCGCGGCGAGGTTTTGAAAAAATCGTGCCAGTACGGACCGATTATAAAATGCAACGCATCCGAGTTGCGCGATACGTTCGGCGGCACGCTGGAACACGCGTTGACGACATCGCTTGACGCAGGCGCGGCGGCAGCGGTGATATCGGACGGGCGAAGGCCGACCACAATTGCATATGAGAATTTGCGCTGGACGATTGACACGCCAGAGGTGACAGTGTTAAGTCCGATCGGCTCCGGCGACTCGATGGCGGCCGGATTGGCCGCGGGCCTGGAGCGTGGCTGGAGCATCGAAGAAGCCGCGAAGCTCGGCGTCGCCTGTGCGGCCGCCAATGCCCAGACCTCCGTCGCCGGAAAAATCGATCCGGCAGAGGCAAAACGCCTTTTTGATCGGTTAACGCCGGTTCGGCAACAATGAGCAAACCGGATTAACGTCCGGCTCGTATGATCCGATAAGAGAGCTAAGGATGGCGCGCAAGTTCTTCCGCAAATTCATGCCCAGCCGATCCCGACTGGAAGGCGAAAAGCCGGCCGGCTGGATGCGCCGCATTTTCGGCAACCCCAACGTCTGGCACCTCAATCGCCACAGCGTGGCGCGCGGGATGTCGATCGGGTTGTTCTGGGCGTGGATGCCCATGCCCATGCAGGCGCCGTTCGCGTGCTTCTGCACCTGGAAGCTGCGCGGCAACGTTCCGCTGGCGTTCGCATGTTGTTGGATCAGCAACCCCCTCACCATGCTCCCCGCCATCTGGCTGTGCTATCACATCGGCCTTTACGTGACCTGGTCCGAGCCGACCGGCTTCCTCGAGCAGATCAAAGTCACGATGACGCAGATCGATCAGGAAGGCTTCATCACGGGCATGAAGTCGTTCTTCAGTTTCATGTGGGGCAATCTGGGCATCGTGTATCCGTTCCTCGTTGGCTCGCTGGTGTTCTCGACGTTGAACGCGATCGTGGCGTACTTCGGCACGCACGCGCTGTGGCGTTGGAACCTCGCCCGGCGATGGAAAAAGCGCGGCCACAAGGTCCACTGCCGCGAATGTCACCGCCCGCTCCCACACGAGAAGGAAATGTCCTGCCCGCACTGCCGCGCCCCCTCTCCCCACCGCACACGCATTGGCCTGGGCCTGGCGGCGATCGCACGGCTGGCCCGCAAGCAGCAGACGATGAAAGCAAGCACGTCCGGCATGTAGAGCGAAACACACCGCGTGATCGTCCCCTCCCGAAATGCAGGATCGCGCCCTATTATCATCCTGTGCGACTTGCCGTCACCGCCGACCTCCACTTCAACCACGGCCGCAGCCATTCGTTGGCGCGCGAGGCGATCGATCGGATCAACGCCGCCGACGCAGACGTGCTGCTAGTCGTAGGCGACACGACCACCGCAGATGAAGGCCAGCTCGAAGCCGCGCTGCCGTTGATCCGCTTTCGCGGGCCAAAGCTGTTTCTGTGCGGCAATCACGAACTCTGGACTCGCCGGGCGGATAGTTACGAGTTGTTCTCGGCAGAACTGCCCGCGCGCGTGCGATCGCTGGGATGGCATTGGCTGGAGGAAGATCCGTTCATCGCAAACGACGTGGCGATCGTGGGGTCGGTGGGCTGGTACGATTACAGCTACGCGCCGACGTCGCTGAACGTGCCGCACCGGTTTTACGCCGCGAAGGTTTCCCCCGGCGCGGCAGCGCATCTGACGGCGTACCAACACCTGCTTGGCGACGACCTGCCGCCCGATGCGCTCGACATTGTCGCCCGGTGGAACGACGGCAAATTCATCAAGCTGCATCGGTCCGACGAAACGTTTTTGCGGGAACGGCTCGACGCCCTGCAACGTTCGCTCGGCCGCGTGCCGGCAGGGATGCGGATCGTCGCGGGGGTGCATCACATCCCATTCTCGCAATTGCTCCCGCCGAGACATACGCCGGCGTGGGATTTCGCGAGGGCGTATCTTGGATCGGACCGCATTGGCGAACTGCTGCTGCAGGACGCGCGGATCACCCACGTTTTCTGCGGTCACTCCCACTTCGCCGCAGACGCGCGCATCCGCCATCTTCACGCCATCAATATCGGCAGCGGCTATCGACACAAATCGCTATGGGTTGGCGACGTCTGACACGGGCATGTTCAAATTAGGGGTTGCGGCGAATCGAATAGACATCGGCAATCGGCAGGCGCAGGTCGCTCCACGGACCGCCGTTGATGACGATGTGATCGCCGTCGATGCGAACGTCGGCCCCAACGCTCCGGCCGCCGATGTGGCGGACGATCGTAGCTTTCGGATCGACCACCACATCCGCGATCTGAACCGCCGCCAAGCCTTGCGCACGCGTGGCAGGCTGCGGGCCGAAGATCAGCGAGCTGACGGTCGCCCCTTCGGCCGAGAGCTCGGTCACCGGGCCTTCAAGCTTATCGCCACGCAGGATCGCCCCCTGCCAGCCCGCCGGCAACTCCGCGAGCGTGCTGCCGTGGATCGGACCGTAGAACACCCGCGCCACTTCGCCGCGACGGACCGCGCGCGATTTTCCATCGAGCCCGCGAACCGTGATATCGTAGTCTCCCACCGTAAGCGTTCCCTGCAACACCGACCCGTTGATCAACTGAATCCCCGGCCCAGACGACAGCAACACGGATTCCGATTCGTTCACGCTCAACTGGTCGAACACCGCCGTCACCGGCTGATCGGCATTGAGCGCGAACGCCGTGATGCCCGCGATCACCGGCCGGTCATCGCCGAGGATCATCGAGCCGGCGACATGCCACTCCTTGCCGTCCTCGCTCCACGAGGCCGTCGCATTCACGCCGGCCCGGGTAACGCGAATCCAGGCTGGCAGCGTGATCGGCTTTTCGATGTAGATGCCCGAATCGGTGTTCTTATACGCCTTGGTGATGAACCAGCCGCTGGTCCTGGAGGCCATCAACGTGACGTGAGGCGCGTCCGACCGCATGCCGCGGCGCAGGGTAAGGCCGGCGAGCGCGAACGTCTCGGGCTGCTCCGTTTTCAGCTCCACCAGCCGCGCCACGATCTCGCCGTCACCTTTCAGTACGCGCGACACAAGTGGCAGCACGCTCTGTTCGCCGAACCCACCGCTCCTGGCGTCGAGGGTAATACGCGTGCCCTCCTCGCCAACCTTCGGCGCCTTCGTATCGCCCACCCGGCCCAGGCTCCATTCGCCCCCCAACACCGTGCCGGCGGCAGAGTTGATCGTAATGCGGTGCGGTTCGGATGCCGATACAAAGCCTTGGCTGTTAGTCACGCGCACCCGCAGCACCATGTCCTGTGCCGCCTCGGGACGGATGACCAGATTGAACGGCGGCCTGGTCGCTTCGGCGAGCACCTCTTCACTGCCCTCGGCCAGCAGTTCGACCTTGCGAATGCTGCTTCCCTCTCCCGGTGAGGCCACAACGCGAATCACCGCCCCGTCCGCCGCCCCAATCTCAGCGTTTTCCAGCGGCAAGACAATGCGCGCCCGCGGCACATCCTTCGGCGGATACAAGAACTTCGCGTTCAACGGCGGCATCCAGTTCGCCTCAAGATTGCTCGCCAGCCGCAATTGCCCGTAACCAGTTCCGAACCGCGCCTCGACTTTCAGATCGTAGAACTCGCCTTCCTTCACCGGGAAGGCGCCGGTCCGGTCCGACCTCTCCACTTTTTCTTTGTCCGAGCCCGGCATCGCATCGATGATCAGCTTGCCGCCGACCCACACGCGCGCGTTGTTGTCGACGTTGAACCTCGCCTCCATCGTTTTCGGTGCCTTAATGCGGCCGGTCCAACGAATCGCCACGCCGTCTTTCAATTGCGGGTCGATGTTCACCGATTTGCCCCACGCGCCCTGGATTTGCGGCACCATCCGTACCAGAGCGCGTTTCTTCATCTCCGGGTCTACGAAATACTCGGCTTTCAGCCCGCCGAAAGAATCGGCCAGGCGCCTGACGTGGAACTCCTCCAGCCGCTTGATAAAGTCGTCCGCCGGCGAGAACGCGCTGGCGGGGATCGGCTGAAGCGGCATGCTGTCGCTGGACCACTGGAAGTTGGCCCGCGCGTGCTGGCCGGGCGTCCGGCGAAACTCGAGCAGAACGGGAACGCGTTGATCCGCGTCCCAGGAAAAGCCTCGGTCGTCCGCCGCCTTGTCCTTCCCTAATTCGCGACCATCAACGACGGCACGTGAGAAGCCGTCAGAACGGATCACATATTGACCGCGCTGCGGAACGGTGATGTATCCGGTCATGCGAGCGCTCCAGTTGGCAGGCGTAAACGGGTTCGGGCCGTGATGGCCCCAGTCGTATGACCCGCCGGGCGCCAACGCGATCGCACAGCTGTTTTCCAGCTTGGTGTCGGAGAAAAACTCCCCCATCATCCCTTCGATGGCCTCGCCGGTGGCGGGCCCGGTGTTGGACTGCGTGTAGCGGAGGACCTGATCAAGCCTGAACCGAACGACCGGGGGCTGAGCTGGCGTAACGACAAGCTGGCCGTTGGCAAGGCGAGCGGCCCCTTCGTGACGCTTGCCGTCGGTGGTCTCCACAACGTCGCTGATCGCCGTATATGACAACGCGCCGATCGACGCCAGCGCCAACAGCACTATCTTTTTCGACGACGCGCTTCGACGAACCATAATTCATACCTCTGCCCGCGATTCGCATCATGCCCGACAACCCTGCCTGCCGTCCACCTGCTTCGCCGAACCTCCGAGATCGCGAGAGCTCGTGCGTAACAGTCCCCCTCTATAGCTTTTACGCTTCGCGAAGCGAAAGCGTTGCAGCGTTGACAGGGGTTTTCGCGGTTGTTTTGTGGGGGACGCCAAATCCCGTCAGGGGAATCGGGCTAATCGCATCGAATCCACACCTGCATTGGCCCAGCCTCACGATGGCCCCAGGCAAAGTATGGGATCGCCGTCAGCGGTACAGGCGCGGCCGTCTCGGGAAAGACGGTCGAACGATACAGCACCGATGGCTCGGCCCGGCGATGGATCGCAGTCGCTTTCAACACGTGGACGCCGCCGGCAAGGTCGGACGACATCTCGCACTCGATCGGCGCATCCGCCGGCAACGCCAGTTCGCGGATATCGACGCCGGGATGATCGGCCGACTCGATCGCGTACAGAATCGGCCCGCGCGTCAACGCCAGCCTGCCGGCGTTGTGCGTCACGTACGGATGACACGCCACGCGTTCGATCGTCATCGGAAGGCTCAGCTTCACCACGTCGCCCGCCTCCCACGACCGATGAATCGCCAGATAAGTGCCCGGCATGACGTCCGACGATACACGCTCGCCGTTCACGCTGACCAAAGGCTTCTGTCGACACCACTTCGGAATGCGGAGCATCAGCGCAAAGCTGCCGGCCGCGCCGATGCGAAGCTCGACGTCGCCTTCCCACGGCATGGATGACCGCATCACCACCGGGATCGTCGTGCCCGCCAGCGCGATCGACGCGCTACAGCTCCAATACTGATGAACGTAAACGGCGCCGCCATCCCGCCCCACTGAAAACACATATCCCGGCAACTGTGCGAGCAACCGCGCCACGTTCGGCGGGCAGCAGGCACAGCCGAACCACTCGCACCGGCGATGCTTCCCGTCGTCTTCCAACGGGTTCTGATAGAAGTAGTGCCTCCCGTCGAACGCCACGCCCGGCAGCACGGCGTTGTACAACGTCCACTCGATGCGGTCGGCGTGCGACGGATCGCCGTCCAAAAGCAGCGTTCGCCACGACCACATCACGCTGCCAATGGCGGCGCAGGTTTCGGCATAGGCGCGATTCGGCAGTTCGTAGTCATCGCCGAACGCCTCGCCATGCCATCGCGAGCCGATGCCGCCGGAAACGTAGCTGCGCCGTTCGGCCATCGATTGCATCTGCTTGCGCAACGCATCGCGGATCGCCTGCTCGCCCGTCTCGGCCAGCAGGTCGGTGGCGCCGCTGGCATAGTAGACCGCCCGAACGGCGTGTCCGACCATCTCGTGAAGTTGGCGAAACGGGACGTGATCCTGAAAGTGCCACGGCGTCACGTTGCCGCACTTCATCGTTGATCGGCCACGCGCGTCGATGAACCACTGGGCCAATTCCAGATAACGCTTGTCGCCCACGACGCGATACAGTTCGATCAGCGCCATCTCGACCTGCTCATGTCCATCGATAAACGGCTTCTTCCCCTGCTCGGCCGGGCCGATAGTGCGGCACATCCAGTCGGCGAAACGCTGCGCGACGGCGAGCAGCGATGTGCTTCCCGTCACGCGATGATGCGCGATCGCGGCCTGGATGAGGTGCCCGCCGCAGTACAGTTCATGCTTGTCGAAATCGGTGAGGCGGTCCTTCTCTCGATCGATCACGTAATAGGAACCGATGTAGCCGTCGGCGTCCTGTGACGCCGCAACGTCGGCGATCACCTCGTCGATCATCCTCACTCGCTCGGCATCGAAATCGGCCTCCCCCGCCAAGTCCCACGCGGCGGCCTCAAGCCACTTATAGACGTCTGAGTCGTTGAAAAAATAGCCGTTGAACGACTTGGCGACATAGTCAGGATATTTGGCCGCCCGACGAAAGTTGTCGATCCGGCCAGTGATGACGCATTGGTGGTGCTGGCTTGGGATCGACACATTCCTGTTCACCTCCCGTCGCGGCTGCCAGAACCCGTCCTCCAGCCGTACTGACGACACGCCGATGCCTCTCATCGTCGCGTGCGGCGACCGGCTGGTGTCCACGATTACGTCTTCACGTCCCGTTGTTTGTCTGCCTGTCTCTGTCATTCCATTACGATGCCAATCCGGCACGACGAAGCCAAGTACCCCGCTCCGGCGAAAAACGGTACGATTCCGACTTTCTTAGGAAGCCCTGTCATGAAAGCGAGTATTTCGATTCATCCTGGCCTGCCGGTGGAGCCCGATAACGCCGGGCTCTTCATCTCGCGTGGCATGGGCATGCATCCAGACCGGATAATCGACTCGTTTGAGCTGATTTTCGTTCGTTCTGGCACTCTGTCGATCAGCGAGAACGAGGTCGATCTTTCCACCCCTGCCGGCGAGACGCTCGTTCTCTGGCCGGGCAGGCGGCATCGTGGAACGGAGACGTATCGCAAAGGACTTCAGTATTACTGGATTCATTTCCGACTACGCAACGATAAGCCACCGCGCGCATCATCGCCGGTCGTCATCCCACAGCGAGCCACGCCGGCAAGGCCCGATCGGCTGGCGGAGTTGTACCATCGGTTCCTGGACGATCAGGAATCCGACCGGCTTACGCCGACGACGGCTTCGCTGTTGGTGCAGTTGATGCTATGCGAGGTCGCGACCAGCGCTCGCGCCAATCCCACGTCCGCCTCCGCAGTATTGGCGGCGCGGGCGGAGGCGCACATCCTCGAGCGGCTTCAAGAGCCGCTCTCGGCGTCGGACGTGGCGAACGCGCTGGACATGAACCCTGATTACCTCACCCGCGCATTTAAGATCGCGCGCGGGCAGACGATCACCGAGTTCATCCATCGTGCCCGCCTGCGAGAAGCCCGCGCCATGCTTCGCGACTCGGCCGTCAGCGTCAAGCAGATCGCAAGGCGGCTCGGCTACGGCGAGGCGACCTACCTGCGACGCCTCTTTCGGCGATACGAGGGCATGTCGCCCAACGCTTACCGACGCCTACACGCCAAGGTGCACGTCAACGTGCGGTAGTCCAGCGATCGAGTTGCGACAGCCATCTCGCACACGGTTCGCGCCAGCCAGGACCGTTCACCCCGCCCGCGTAGCCGTGCCCGCCGGCAGTGAAGATGTGAAGTTCCGCAGGAACCTTATGATCGCGGCAGGCGAGGTGGTAATCGACGCTGTGACGCGCATCCACGGTGCCGTCATCGCTCGTGTGGAACAAAAACGCCGGCGGCGAAGCGGCGGTGACATGCTGGTCGGCCGAAAGGCGCGAACGCATCTCGTCGGTCGTGTCATGGCCGATCAGGTTCTTCCACAGGCCGGCTCCCGGATACGGCTTCACCAACGAGATACCGGCATAGCCCAGGACGAGGAAATCGACCTTCGCTTCCACATCCGACAGCCCCGCCCGTGCCACGCATGCCGCCAGATGTCCGCCCGCCGAAAAGCCCGCGGCGCCGATACGATCGCGGCAAACACCCCAGTCGTGAGCGTTCGCGCGCATCAGCCGAATGGCGGCTTGCCCGTCGATCATCGGCGCCGGATACCGATGTGCCGGCGGCAGGCGATAACGCAACACCAGCGCCGTCACGCCGATCGAATTGAACCATTGCGCCACGCGCCGGCCTTCGAACTCTTCCGATAGCTGCACATACCCGCCGCCCGGCATGACGACGACGCCCAGCCCTGTCGCCATGGCCGGATCGGCGCGGAATAGCTCTGCCGACGGGAAATGCACATTGCGAACGACCGGCCAGCCGTCGACGACAAACTGCTCCTGCTGATCGGCGGGGACCGGCGAGGGCGTGTCGGGATCAAGATAGAATCGGTTCGGTTGATCGGTCATGTGGTTCCCCGGGCGCATTCTCCTGCGCGTTGGAGCATCAAGGATTTCTCGCGGGCATTGCGGGTAAGGGATGCGGCGCGCTCAAATTCGATGCGCGCTTCGTCCGATCTGCCTAGCTTGGCAAGCAGGTCGCCGCGTACGGTGGGCAGGAGATGATACTCCTTCAGCGACGGCTCGCGCATCAACGTCTCCACGATTGCCAGCCCTGCCGCCGGCCCGTCAGCCATGGAGACGGCAACGGCGCGGTTCAACTCCACCACGGGCGACGGCGCGACGCGCGACAGTTCTGCGTATAACTCGGAGATGCGGCGCCAATCGGTGTCCTCCGCCCGACGCGCCCTGGCATGACAGGCGGCGATCGCCGCCTGCAGCACGTAAAATCCAGCTCGCCCGCCTAGCCGCTCGGCCACATTCAGCGCTTCCAGACCGCGGCGGATAAGCAGCGGATCCCATCTCGCGCGATTCTGATCGAGCAGCAACACCGGCTCGCCGTTTAGGCCGAGACGGGCGCGCGAACGCGACGACTGGATCTCCATCAACGACACCAGCCCGTGTACTTCCGGCTCGGCTGGCATGAGGCCGGCGAGAATGCGTCCGAGCCTAATCGCTTCCTCGCAAAGCGTCGGCCGCATCCAGTCATCGCCGGCGGTAGCGGTGTAGCCTTCGTTGAAGATGAGGTAGATGACCTCCAGGACCGAGGAAAGCCGCGCCGCCAATTCCGCGCCCCGCGGTACTTCGAACGGCACGTCGCTGTCGGACAGCGTTCGCTTGGCGCGGACGATCCGCTGCGCGACCGTCGGCTCGGCCACCAGATACGCCCGCGCGATCTCAGCCGTCGTCAGCCCGCCGAGCAGCTTGAGCGATAACGCCACGCGGGCCTCGGTCGAAAGCACGGGATGACACGTCGTGAAGACCAGCCGCAGCAGGTCGTCGCCGACGTCGTCATCGAGCGCCACGTCGAGTTCCGCCATGGCATCGCCGCCCTTCCGCGACTCCAACTGCCGCCCGATCTCTTCCTGTTTTGATTCGAGATTCCTGCTGCGCCGAACGTGATCGACCGCGCGGTTCTTCGCCGCCGCCATCAGCCACGCGCCGGGCCGCTCTGGCACGCCAGTCACGGGCCATTGTTGGAGCGCGGCGACGAACGCGTCCTGCGCCAGCTCTTCTGCGATGCTCACGTCGCGCACCCTCCGCGCCAGCCCGGCGATGAGCTTCGCCGACTCGATGCGCCAGATCGCCTCGACCGTCCGATGGATGTCCGACGAACCCGCAGTCACGGAGGCATCACACCATGACAGGTTCGGACAGGCAAGGCGAGGCGGAAGGCGGGCGCACGGCTACGTCGTTCCCGGCGACTGAATCTCCGGGTATTTCCGCGCCACTGCCTGTACCTCTTCGGGGAAATCGGCCAGTTCCTGTACCTGCCGCACTTCGACCACGTCGTTCGGCAATGCCGGGCACCGCTTGGCCCACTCGATCGCCTCTTCGCGTGAGCGAACGTCGATCATCCAATATCCGCCGAGCACTTCCTTTGCTTCGATGAACGGCCCGTCAATCACGCGCGGCGGCTTGCCGTCGAACGCGACGCGGGCGCCCATCGATGGCGGGTGAAGCCCGTCGAGCGCCAGCAGAACGCCCGCCTTCTGGAGCTGTTCGTTGTACTTCATCATCGCGGCTACCGCCGCAACACCGGGCGAGGTGCCCGGCGCCGCGGTCTCGTAGTCTTTCGGGATCATCAACAACATGAATCGCATGGCCTTTGGTCCATTAGAACAAGTACGCGTGCGCACGCGCTACGGCGCGACGTTGATCATCCACGTTATGCCGAACTTGTCGGCCACCATGCCGAACGTCTTCGCCCAGAATGTTTTCTCCAACGGCATGATCACCTTGCCACCTTCGGCCAGCGCAGCGAAGCGCGTTTCGGCTTCTTCAACGGTGGCGGGATTGATCGAGAGGCCAAAGCCTTCGAACTTCGGGTTCCCTTCCGCCATGCCGTCGGACAGCATGATGACCGAATCGCCGATCTTCATCTCCGAGTGCATGATTTTGTCTTCCTGGATATGGCCGCACGAACTCTTGTCCGGACTTTCGGCATAACGCATCTTCATCATCACTTCAGCGTCGAGCACCTTGGTATAGAAATTCAGCGCCTCTTCACACTTGCCTTCGAGAAACAGGTAGGGTTGAACGATCATTGGTTTTCTCCAGAAAATGTCGGTTCTCAAAAAATTTCTTATGAGTGAACGGTTGCCGGCTCCTGCACTTCGACGACGTCGCCTTCTCCGCCGCCAGCGATGGTGAGAAAGCGTTTGGTCAGTTCGACGGCTTCGGCCTTGGAGGCCACCTCCACGAGCGCTACCCCCGCGATCAACTCCTTCGCCTCTGCGAACGGCCCGTCGCGAATCGTGAGCTTGCCGTCGTCGTAGCGGACGCGTGCGCCGGAATCGCTCGACTTCAGGCCATGGGTGTCGATCAACACGCCCTGTTCTTTCAGTTCTGCCATCAACTTCGCCATCTCCGGCAGGTCTTTCCTGCAGGCGTGCACGCCGGGCGGAAGGTCGGTTATGGGTTTGAACATCAACATGAATCGCATCGCGGGGTTCTCCTTGTCGCTCGATCGCGCGTGTCAGGCCTTGGCGCCCTGCTGGCGTTCGATTTTGGCACGCAGGCGATCTTCCTGAGCGCGAAGTTCGGGGGTGAACTCGGCGCCAAAGTCTTCGGCCTCGAAGATCGGACGAATTTCGACGTCGGAGACGCCTGGCATCGGATTCGGACACCTCTTCAGCCACTCGATCGCCTCCTGCATCGAGTTCACCTTCCAGATCCAGAATCCTGCGATCAGTTCCTTGGTCTCGGCGAACGGGCCGTCGATCACCGAGCGATTCGCGCCATCAAACCGAACGCGAACGCCCCTGGAACTCGGGTGCAACCCCTCCCCCGCCAGCATGACGCCAGCCTTCACCAATTCCTCGTTGTACGTGCCCATGTCCGCCAACAATTTTTCGCTGGGCATGACGCCGGCCTCGGAATCCTTGTCCGCCTTGATTAAAACCATTACTCGCATGACGTACTCCTCTCGGTGTTTCAGTTGATCCTTCTCATGTCTGGACGCGGCTCGTCGATTGCTATCAATTTTCGGCCTTCTGCAATGACGTCGAACGCGGCCCGGCGAAATCGACACGGCTTTCAAAAATTCTTCCAGGAAAAACGAAAAATCATAAACCCATTATAAAAATGGGGGTTACAACACCAGCCATCAAGGCAAAGCCTGGCTGCACAGATCAATCTATAGTCAGATCACCCGGAAAAGTCGGCGGAGAAATCGGCGGGCTCGGAAAGTGGAGCACCCCGCGAAACGCACGACGCGTCGTGAGATGAATCAGGATAAGGAAGGGGAATAACGAAGCGAAGAGAGAAACGCGCGGCAGATCACGGTGATGCGGGATGCGTCGTCGGCAAGCTCAACATTTCCGTGAGAATCGGGCTCATCGCGTTGTACCAGATGTTGTAGCCTTCGACTGTCAGGTGCAGCTTGTCCTTGAGTACGCCGTCTTTCACCGAGCCATCCGGGTTCAGGAATTCTTGGCCGATGTCGGCGAAGCGCAGGCGATCGCCGTCGTGGAGCTTGGCGATGATCGCATTGACCTGGGCGGCCTTATTTTTGAGCGCTGCATAGTCGGAGCGGGGGAAGATTCCGAGCAGGAGAATCTTGGTTGTGGGGCTTCTCTGCTGGATCGCCTCAGTGATTTTGGTGATCCCGGCGGCGATCTCTTCGGCGGTGTTTTCGCCGAGATTGTTCGTGCCGATGAGGAGGACGGCGACCTTGGGGTTAAGGTCGTCCATTTCGCCGTTCAAGACGCGCCACAGGACGTTCTGAACCCGATCGCCGCCGATCCCGAAGTTGGCGGCGCGCAGCGGCTTGGTAATGCGGTCCCTGAAATCCTCCCACGGCCACCATTCCGTGATGGAGTCGCCAAAGAAAACGACGTCTACCGGCCATTTTTTGGCGTCCTTGACGCGGGTCAGGAAGCGCTCGTGGTAACTCTCCCATTGCGGCCAGGTGCGCGTCGCCGGCTGCGTGGGATCGGCCTTGATCTTCACAGGCTGGGTCGCGGGCGGGCGGGGCTGCTCGGCAGCGGCGAACCGGGCTATGCCGGACAACCCCGGCAACACCGCACAGGACAGCAGCAGACCTCGCCATGCGAACAGATTCGTCTTCATCTGATGTCCTATTCAATTCGGCGGGCACCCCGACATACACAGACTGCCGCCTTCAAAAGCGGCGGCAGTCCATGAGCTACGCCCTGATCAGTGGGCGCGATCCAGATCGATCCACAATCCCTGGCGAGGCTCATTGGCCCTGTTGTTAGCCGGTTTGTCCGGCTCATTCAAAGTCCACAGATTAATGAGGGGAGCGTTGTTGGTCGCCGTGTAGACGGCGATCTTCGCCACGCTCTCGCCGAACACGTCGTAGGGCACCCACATTCCCGAGCCGTCGGCATAGACCACGTTCATGCCTTTGCCGTGTCGCCTCTGGATCGGCCCCTTTTGATACCCTTCGTTCAGCAGCGCAACATTTTTAAGCTTCGACAGTTGCGGAATGCCGGACGGTATTACCACGCTGGTGGGCGTTACGGTCGGGTAGTACTTGTCGATGTCCCAATACGTGGTTGGCCTGGTCCAATAGGCGGATCGAGTCTGCCCTGCAGTCGGCGGCCAAGCATTGACAAGGTTGTAGTCGCGGGTCTCAGCATAGGTCACGTTGAAACGGTACCTCGGATCGGTCTCCGACGGGCAATACCAGATCAACGGCGCCTTCATGAAACCGGCAGTATAGAGATACCCCAAGTTGGATATCGCATAATATGGAACCGAACCCCGGTTTACGGATATGGGAAAGCTCCATTCCTTGTGCCCCCAGTAATAGCCGATCGGGATGCGATCGCGAGAGGCATTGGCATACATGCGAAGTTCGAGGTAGGCCTGGCGCATGTTACTGAGGCAGCGAACGCGCTGCGCCGACTGGCGCGCCTTCTGCATCGCCGGCAGCAACAGCGAGATCAGTACCGCGATGACGCCGATGACGACCAGCAGTTCAACCAGGGTGAAGGCCGAGTTTCTTCGGGCCGATTTTGTACGATCCATAGCGATCTCCTGTGTGGCAATCGAACGGACAAGTCAGCAGCGCAACTCGGCCCGTTCGATTTCGCGTGCGATGATTACCGCTTCGCGCGCCGCCGATTGGACGAGCGCGTCAACAGTGCGATTCCGCCCATGCCGAGCAGCGCCAGCGAGGCCGGTTCCGGGATGGATAGCAGGATCTGACCGTTCGTCAGGGTATTGCCGCCGCCGGGGGTGCCGGTGTAGGAGAGGCTCCACCCCGCGGGAAGCGAGGCGCCGTTGTAAATCACAGCGTCAAATTCCCCGTTCAGCGTGTCGAACTGCGCCAGCACATACGAGCCGGAAAGGCTGGTCCCCGCCAATTGGTTGATGGCCAGCGTGTCCAAGGAACTGGTGAGGTCCAGGATGCCGTTGACGATGAGAAGGTCCGACGTCGAGCTATCCCCGACGTCGACCGCGAGCGTGCTGTAGTTGCCGAGCGTGACGTTGTTGTTCTGCGTCGCGCTTCCGACGGTCAGCGTCCCGACGAGGGTGGCGCCGGTGACGGTATCGATCAGTCCGGGCGAAAGGACCGCCCGGCTGCTGCTATTGCCGGTGACGGTCACGTTGGCGTCGGTGAACGTATTATCCAGACCGCCGATGATGCCATTGCCGCCGAAGGTCGTCCCCGCCTTGACGGTGACGGCCTTCTTGCCGGTAGCCGATCCGCTCGTGTTGCTGATCAGCAGGGCGCCCGCATCGACGGAAACGGGGATGGAAAGTGAGCTGCTGCCCGCGGAACTGCTGAGCAAAAGCGTGCCAAGACCTTTCTTGGTAAAGGCATTCGTCGAATTGGCGCTGCTGAAACTTCCCGACATCTCCAAGTCAATCGCCGCAGTGCCGTTGGCTACTGTGGCAGACGCATAGGGATAGAAGGTAGTCCAAGAGACACTGCTTGTGATCAACGCTCTCGTGTCAGCGGCATTGCTGGTCAGGGTTGCAACGTTGACAAGCTGGGAGCCGGTAATGTTTCCCGTCGTGATGCTGCTGTGCCCGGTGACGTTAACCGTGGAAGCATACAGATATGCAGTATTGATCGCTTTGCCGCCCGCCTCGACCGTTAGCGATGACACTCGACCGCTTGAGTTGTTAAAGTTGTTGCCGTCAAACGTACCATTGTTTTTTACAACTAACGGCTTTGCAGGACTGCTCACGAGAATTGCTTCGTTGGCTCCGAGGATGAGGGAGGCCACCGACGTACCATCGCCGACGGTGATCGGGCCGACGAGGCTGTTTGCCACCGAGGCCCGAAGAGTGCCCTCGGTAACAACGGTGCCACCGGTGTAGGAGTTAGCACTGTTCAGACGCAATTCGCCATTCCCCGACTTGGTCAGCGTCGCCGCGCCGCTGATCGTTTTGCTGACGGTGAGCACGCCTGTGCCGTTGACCGTCCACTGACTGTTGGCGGCGAGGGCAACGGGGGCCGCGATGGTCTGCGCCTCAGTGGTCGAATTCCGCGTGACGTTGGTGAGGGTCAACGCGTTGCTCGTATCCCCGGCTCCGCCGATCGCGAAGCCTAGGGTGCTGGCGATCGTCAGCGACCCAATCGTCTGGGGTGCATCAAGGGCAATCGTCTTGCCAGACGTCAGGCCGGCGTCGGTGAAGATCGCTTCGTCACCGGAACCGGGGAGGGCGTCGCCGACCCAATTTACGCCCGCGTTCCAACTCGTACCGGCGCCGCCCGTGTCGCCGTCCCAGGTAATGCTGGCGGCGCGAAGGTGTCCGGCACTGATTCCTACCGCTGCCGTTGCCAATGCCAAAATTCGGACTTTGTTCGCCTCGTACATCCTGCTTTCCTCCAAAAGATCAAAATAGACGTGAATTAACTCCGGTTTTTAAGATACTACGGCCGTTTACCGTGAAAAATGCCTATTATGTGCCTAATGATGCAAAATGTGACCTGATCGAGCACAGCCTTGAACCAATTCAGTACCGATGATGGAAAAGTAAGATAGCTTGGAAGAGGAAACGGGAGCGTTCCACATGAAAAAGCCGGAGCAGGGGTCGAAAAGCACGGGGGACCTGATCGTGCAGACCGACAACTGGGACGGGCCGCACTTTCGGGCGTTCTCGTGCGGGATCAATGACTTCATCACCACGCCGCCTCCGCATGCGATGTTCATGGACGCGATGACGCCGATGGGATGCTGGGAATACGTCCTGAAGGGCGCCGTGCATTACCGCGTGGGATCGGAGCTGCATCGTGTGGAGGCGGGAAGAGCGCTGGTAACGCGTCGCCCCGACCCGGGCTGGATGCTGCGCCCGGTGAAGGGCACGCCGGTGCAGACCGCGTGGATCACCGTCACCGGTGAGACGGCGCTGCGGATGTTCGACTACCTGCACATCAAGTTCGGGCAGATCCAGCGATTCCCGCAGGAATCGCGCGTGGTGCGGCTGGCGCGGCAGTTCGTTTACCTGGTGGCGGAGCAACCGAAGCGTCCCGCGCATTTCTGGTCGGAAAAGATGTTCCACTGGATGAACGAATGGTGGAAGCACGCCCAGAAGGAATACCGCCAGCATGACCGCACGGTGCTACAGGCGGCCAAGCCTTCGCGCCTGATTTCCTACGCGCCCAGAAGCGTGAAGAACTTCGCGACGGAGATGGGATATTCGCGCGCCTATCTAACCCGAAAATTGTCGCAACAGTGGAAGTGTCCGCCCGGGCGGGTATTGCGCCAGACTCGCCTGCAGGATGCGGCGTCACTCCTGCGAACAACACGCCTCACGATCTCCGAAATCTCCACCAAAGCCGGCTACGCCACCTCGGCCTCCTTCAGCCGGGCGTTCATCCAACACTACAAGCAGTCCCCGCGCGACTACCGCAAGGACCATCTATAGGTGACCATCCTTAAAAGTGTAGAGCGCCGAGCCCCCTCCCTCTTCCATCTCAGCGCTCAGTGCTCCCCTTCCAGGATCGCCGTCCGACATGGTCACATTCAGGTAAACTAAGCACAAAATAGATAATTGGTGTCGCGTGGAGAACGTGGCATTATCCCGCCTGCGCGTAGAAGAGGAAACTTGATATGCCCCATTGTGCCGTAAAGCTGTTTCGTTCTCTGATCCGGCCTTTTTACGTCCTGCTGATGCTGGCGGCCGCCGCTCCTGCCGACGAGCACAACTGGGAGCCGGCGGGCTGGGGCGGCGGAGGGTTTTTCCGCTCCGTCGCGTTCCACCCCGCGCGGGACGGCGTGATCTACATGGGCGGCGACGTCAACGGGATGTATCGCTCGGACGATGGCGGCAAGAGTTGGAAGATCATCAATAACAACATTGTGGGTTACGGCGCGTTCGCGATCGCGGTCGATCCGAGCACGCCGGATACGGTTTGGGTCGCCACCGATCAGGGGCTGAGCAAGAGCACCGACATGGGCGCTACTTGGAAGACGATCGCCAACAGCGGCCCCAAAGAGATGCGGCTGACGGGGGAGGCCGATCGGAGCACCCACAACGTCGCGGTCGATCCGTCCAACGGCAACATCGTCTACGTCGGCACGCCGCACGGGAAGATCTACAAGACCACCGATGGCGGGGAAAAATGGACGCAGGTCTATCAGCGCTCGCCCGCGTCTGAACAGGTTCCGTCCACGCGCTTTCAGTTCGGCGGAGTGAACGGCGCGATCTTCGGGGGATTCTGGATGCCGGTGAAGTTCCCCGAGACCATCGCCCCGGCCGACGCCGGCGGCATCGGTTTCTCGATCAAGACCGAAGGGTCGACGCCAAATGACGTTTTCTTCACCATTCGCACGGCCGATGGAACGGCGTACCGCAGCCGCAACCTGCACGACGATTTCACGCCCGGCGACTGGCGCGACGTCGTGCTGACCGCGAAAGACTTCATCCTCGACCCGGAATGGAAGTCGAAGAACGCCGACAAGGCCGCCACATCGCCGGCGACGCCGGACTGGTCGGCGGTCAGCCGGTTCGATCTTGCCTGTGTCGGGGGCTTTGATGTCAATCCGGCGGTGGCGCGGATGAGCCGGGTCTTCTTTACCGCCGCCAGGACGACCGACGGCCAGACGGGTACCGCTGACGCGCCGACGAAGGTGACGAGCAATGACCTGTCGTCGGGCAAGGCGCCCGCGTTGTACGGCAATGCCAAGGCGGGCGATCCGGCGAACGGACCGATCTACACGGTCGCGATTTCTCCGAAGAATCCATCCGTCCTCGCCGCCGCCAGCGCGGACGAGGGCCTGTTGATGAGCACCGACGCCGGCGTCACATGGAACGCCGTCGGCCAGATGAAGCGCGTCAGCTCGGTGACCTTTTCCGCATCCGTCCCCGATGTCATTTATGCGGCATGTCGGGCGGAGCATGTCTGGAAATCAACCGATCTGGGCAAGACTTGGGTAGACGCTTCGGCGGGGATCGGCGCTTCGACTGAAACGCTCGATGTGGTCGTCAACCCGAACAACGCCGACGAGGTTTACACCATCGGCGCCAAGGGATGGGGCGGGATGATCTATTACTCCCGGGATGGCGGAAACTCATGGACGGGTGTGGAGACGCTCACGCCCGACCCTGTCGGCAACCCAACGGTTCCTGCCGCCGCCGCCACCGGCACGGTGCCGCTGAGCGCGCTGCGGAACCTGGCGATCAATCCGAAAAACCCGAAGCAGCTCTATGCCGCCGGCAACTGGCGCAACGCGATGAGCAACGACGCCGGGCAAACGTGGGTGGAATCGACCCAAGGCGCGGATATCTCCTGCATCGGCGACATCCGCTTCCATAAGGGCAAGGTTTACGTTGGCGTCATGGATGAAGGGGTGCTCGCCAGTGACGATAATGGCAAGACGTGGAAGCAACTCTGGCCGCTCAATTATTCAGTGGAACTGAGCGGGCACTACTGGCGGCTGGACATTCGCGATGTCAATGGCGCCGCCCGCATCATCAGCGCCTCGAGTCCGTGGGACCGCAAATGGAACCAAGTCGTTATCAGCAATGACGAGGGCAAGACGTTCACGGCGTATCGCGAAGGCCTGCCCGACTACCTGCCCACCGCCAACACGATGTGGGGGCGCGGCTATGCCCGGGCGCTGGCGGTCGATCCGAAGGACCCGGACGTGATCTACCTCGGCATCGACGGTGACCCCTCCGGGGGGCACTCCGGCGGCGGGCTCTTCAAGTCCACCGACGGCGGCAAGACCTGGGCCCAACTGCCCAATCAGCCCGGCAGCCGACGCATGTTCTTTGGGCTCGCGGTCGACCCCACCGACAGCAACCGCCTCTACTGGGGCGCCTGCGGCGACAAGGGCGGCCTCTATCGCAGCGACGACGCCGGCAACTCCTGGAAGCGCGTCTTCTCGCAGGACCAGTGGATCTTCAACCTCCATGTCGCCGAAGACGGCACGCTCTACTGCCTCGGCAAAGACGTCCACCGCAGCGCCGATCACGGCGCGACGTGGGAGAAGCTGGAGAGGCTCCCGGTAAACAACGGAACGGTCGTCGGCTTCGACGTCCACCCGTCAGACCCGAACACCATGTGGGCCGCCGCCACCTTCTGGGGCGGCGAGGCGCAGAACGGCGGCGTCTTCAAGACCACCGACGGCGGCAAGACCTGGACCGACATCACCGGCGACCTGCCCTACCGCCGCCCGCTCGTCCTTCGCTTCAACTCCGAAACCAACGAGCTCTGGGCAGGCTACGTTGGACTGTATCGATTGAAACAGCAGTAATTTTGTACCACCCGTAGGAAATCTCTGATTCGGCTGGGATAATGACGCCGCCCGGCGCAATGCCCTGTCGCGGCCGTTCCTCGTCATAAAACACATTGGTGACGAGGTCAGCCGCCAATTTGACATTGGCGGGCCGATGTCCGTCGACCGATCCAACCCATCGCTTCGGCACTCATAAAAACGTAATCCACTTTCCACACGTTGCACATGTTTGCCGTGCACACGACCCGTACCCTCCTGCCCGTCAACTGAAAGTGAGAGCTGGAGCCAGTCGCGGCCACCCCGCCGCGCGCGTCTGCCAAGGCGCTGCCATCGCAGGTTGTTTCCCCACCGAGCCGGGCCCGTCAGCCCGTTCCCCTTGGCTCCAGCGTTCCTTCCGAACCCCGACGTGTCGACTAGCTCCGGCTTTGCCAGTTTAGCCTTGTCCAAAAAACAGGGCGGGAGAACACCAATGCAGGTCCGCGCCATACGTACAGCCGTCATTACCGCAGCCGTCGCGGCGATCGCTCAAAGCAGCGATGCCGCCATCGTCCTGAACTCCACCACCTACTCGCAGAATTTCAACACTGCCACCAGCGCTCTTCCCGCCGATTGGACGATCGGCGGCGGTACGTCCAGCGCCCTCGCGACAACCCTCAACGGCTCAAGCAGCGGCAGTGCGTACCGTTTTCAGTCGGGCAGCGACATCGCCATCGGCATCCTTAATTCAGGCGGCTACACTACTGGCAAGGCCATCGTGGCGACCTTCCAGAACAATACCGGTGCGACCATCAGCGCACTGGATCTGGATTGGAACTACGAAAAATACAGGTCGGGCAGCCGCGCGTGGACCTGGGATTTCAAGGTCAACTCCACCACGATCACCGCCGGCGGTCAGGCATACGCCGCGGACGCCAACAACACGACGGTAACCTTTCCGCCGACCTCAATTGCCAAGTCGGTCAACGCTACCGGTCTTTCCATCGCCGATGGCGCAACCTTTACCCTGACCTGGACCCTGACCGGCACCGGCGGGAGCTCAAACGGACAAGCGTTGGCGATCGATGACTTCACCCTGAACGCGACCACCCTGTCGGCCGGTAACAACACCACCATCACCGCCTCTGCAACGACGGTCGATTTCGGCAAGACCGTCCGCGGGACGAACTTTGCCTCGTCGCAAGTCGTCGAGCTCAGCAAGACCGGTTCGGATACCACCGCCTTCTCCGCCATCGCGTCGGGAGCGAACGCGGGCAACTTCAGTGTTACCAACAACAAGGGTGGAAATTTCGGTGCCGGCAATGTCAATGACGGCGATGTCACCGTCGGCTATACCGGAAGCGTTGCAACGCCGGGCGCCATCGGCACGGGTACGACGATCGTCGTCGACAACCTTGCCACCACGTCGGCCGGCGCCGGTCAGGGCAGTAATGATGCCAACGACGTCATCACGATCACTGGTGGCATCTACGATCTGGCCAACGCCTCTCTTGCCGGCGATTCGGATATCGATAACGGGGGATTGACCGATCTGGCGCTGAACGCGGACACGACCGAGCAGTTCAGCTTCAACGTGTCGAACGTCCTGTCGGGCCTGGCGGGACAGACGGCAGAGTTCACGCTTGACCTGCTTTACGCTGGCGCGGTCGCCGACGCAGGGCTGACGCTGATCGGCCCGCCCACCCTCGGCGCAGCGACCGTCGCCGAGGATACGTTGACTTTTACCGTTGCGATCGACACCACCGGCTTAAGCGGCGCGTTCAGCAAGACGTTAACCCTTAGCTTCGAGAACGAATCCGCCAACGGTGCCGCGGGTACGCAGACCATCACCTACACGCTGGAAGGCACCGTCGTGCCGGAGCCGGCAAGCCTGGCGATAGTCAGTCTCGGCGGCCTGACGCTGATGCGCCGCCGCCGGGTCTGATGGACGACATATTATCCTGTGGGGCAGGAGAGCCGGCGATGCGTATCGCCGGCTCTCTTTGTTTTCAGCGACGTGTACGGCGGCAGAGCAGACCACCAATGGCCAGCAGGCCAAAGACGCTGGGCTCGGGTATCGTCACCTGGCCCTGTAGCGTGAGGGAGAGCACCTGGCCGCCCTGGGCGCCGGGAAGATCTTCATCGGAAAAGTACAGGAGATACGTTCCCGAATAGGTGCCCGGAACGGCGGTATCGAGCATCGCATTGAAGTTCAGCGTGCTACCCGCCGCCAGCATGGACGTTCCGCCGAAGGTGCTTAAGTCATAGCTGAACGGCATCGGCGCGGACGGCGCATAGATGGCGTCGAGTTCGAGCCCGGCGGTAAAGCCGGCGAAGGCATCCAGGTTGGTGATCGAAAATGCCTGTGCCGACACGGCGGCGTTGTGCGACACCTCGCCGAAGTCAATCGTCAACTCGTTCACTGCTGTGCTGCTGGAAAACGACGCCTTGGAATGGGCAAGCGCGGCAGCAGTATAGGCAACGCCAACGGGCGTATACGCGCCCTCGCCCAGCCCGACCTCAGCCGACGTTACTGGCAGTTGCAGCGATCCCCCCTTGTTGCCCGGGGTGGCGAAGTTGGCCGAAAGCGTACGACCGCCCGTCGAACCTGAACCATTAAAGAGCGTACCCGATCCACCACTGACGCGGACGCCATTAGCATCCGTGGAAGAGGTGGTTGCGACGTTGACCCGCGTCCGCGAGTTATCGTCGCCACTGGTGCTTAGCGAGGCGGCGGCAGTGACATTCGCGCCGACGATCACCCGCCCCATCGAAACCGTGCTGGCCTGCACCTGCCGCTTATCGAGAACGGCGTACTGCGCAACGATGGTGTCGTTGCCGTCATTTGAGCCTGTTCCGGTACCGGAGGTGGTGATGTCAAGATTGTCGATCGTTACCGTTCCGCTCTTCAGCCCGGTGGACGACGTACCGGCGTTCAGGCCGACTTGCATGGTCCGCGTCTGGACGTTGTAGCCAAACGCATTGAAGCGGCCGGTGATGCTCGACGTTGCGTTGCCGGTGGTGGTGACTTCAAAGTAAGTCGGATCGGCGCCCGCTTTATTTAGCGTGATCGACTGCGCCGCCGGCGCAGCGGCATTCCGCATCACACGGCCGAGATCGACGGTCTGGCTTGACGTCCCATTGCCGGGATTCGCGCTGCCAACGTATAGCTTGCTGTCGTTCGCGCCATCGCCGAAAACCGACCACGCGTACTCGGGACGATCGACGTATGGGTTGCGGTTACCCTGGGAATAGCTGGAGTTGGTCGAGTTGCTATAGATCTCCTGGTTTCGCCGGCGTTCAAAGGTGTCGGGCACGTCTTCGTAGTGCCACTTCAGCAGCGAGGCGAGGTCACCCATCTGCCCGGCACCGGGGGCTCCGTTCACGAGCGTAAGGTTGCTCGAGTAACGCGTGGCCATGTAGAAAAGCGAGCGCGCCACGTCGCCGCGATCGGGCGAGCCGGGATAATAAAGCGTCCCCTGCGATCCGTACGACGCGCTTGCCGGCGTCGAAGTAGTGCCGAACCCTTTGTTGCCCCGGCTGCTGTTGATCGACGGATTGCTCGGACGAAGGTTGAAGTAGTCGCTGTCGTCGGCACCATTGAGAAGGGATTGCGGCCAGATATGTTCGCGATTCCACGTGTTGCCGCCATCCCAGGCACCGGAGACGGAAGCGCGGTTGTAGACCAACAGCACGTTGGATGGATTGTTCGGATCACGATCGGTGATCGCCAGCGCCTGCCGGGCCGAATCGTAGCTACGGTCAACGGCGTTGCTAATGATGGTTCGGAGCTGGCCCTTTAGCGTAGCGCCCGTGCCGGTGGCATTGTTGTAGTAGTTAGTCGGTGCGTCGTATTGGTCGGCGATCGCCAGGGCGGGAAGAAAGCCGACGACAAGGCCCGCGCGGATGAGCCGGCGGATCACGGAGGGTTGCGTATCCATAGGTGTGATTTCATGTTTCGAGGCAGGCGCGTATCGCCTCCCTCGTTCGCTCTCGCTTTTGTCAAAAGGAAATCAAGACCGAGGTCGGGCGGC
>JBBCIV010000100.1:0-35529 GCA_037189665.1 Phycisphaerae bacterium
CCAATGCGCCCTGCGCCGACCTGGGCTGCGGCACGGGCAAGTGGGGGCTCAAGCTGCTCAAGAGCGGCTATCCCACGACGTTCCTCGATCACTCGGCCAGGATGATCGAGGAAACGCGGGAGAAAACCGAAGCCATGGGCCCGCGGGCGAAGAAGGCCACGCTGGTCGTCGGCGATATCGTCGACATGCCCGATCTTCCCAGCGACACATTCATGCTCGTGACGGCCATGGGCGATCCGCTGTCGATCTGCTCCGATCCCGTCCGCGCCGCGCGCGAGTTTGCGCGCATCGCCGCGCCCGGCGGCATCGTCATCGCCACCGCCGACAACAAGCTGGCCGCCATCGACCATTTCATCGAACGCGGCAGCCTTGATGCGCTCGAGCAATTCGTCCACTCCAGCAAAACCAACTGGCTGACCAAGGACGCCCGTGAGCAATTCGAGCTCACCACTTTCACGCCGGCCTCGCTGGCGAAGCTGTTTGAGCAGGCGGGGTTTGAGGTCGTCGACTTGATCGGCAAGTCGATCATCCCCATCCGCCAGAACAAAAAGCTGCTGGAGCACGACCGCGCCGTCGAACGCCTGCTCAAACTCGAACAACACCTCGCCAAAGACCCCGCCGCCGCCGCCCGGGCGGGGCATTTGCAGATTACGGCGAGGCGACGTGCCTGATGAAGTAGCACGGGCATCCCGCCCGTGCTACAGAATTTCGGTTCGATGGATTGATGCAGAAGGGGTTGTCATGCCTGACGTTGAAGCCAATTCATTGCGGGATGCGATCGAGCGGCTCTACGTCGTGTTCCAGCGATATCGGCTTGAAGAGAATCCTTCCGGCGCTCCGAGTGTCAATGAAGAAGATCACGCGATGATTCGCTCAAGGTCGTTGCGGGAATTGACGCTGCACGAGCTGCATCGATATGCGTTCAAGGCAATGACAACGTGGGGGACAGAGGACGACTTCAAGCATCTGCTGCCGAGGCTATTGGAATTGTTGGCGCAGCATGGAAACGATTTGAATGATGTGGAAGTCGTCCTTGGAAAACTCTCGTATGCGCGGTGGCTGAGTTGGCCTGGCGAGGAAATCCTGGCGATCTGCAGTTACATGATGGCGTTGTGGCAAGCCGTTTTGTATGTGAATGCTGCTCCTTTGTCCGCCGACGAGTGTTTGTGTTCGATTAATCGAACAGGGACGGACATCGAGCCGTACTTAGCGTGTTGGAACATTGCCGAATCGAAATCGGCCGCGGCGCATTTTGCGGAGTTCGTACGTTGGCATACGCCGCATTGGCGTCGAAAGGGTGTTCGAGCAAGGTGGAATTTGGCCGAAGGCTGGTGGGGAGAGTCGCCGGTGGGAGCGGCACAGGTGAAGAGCTGGCTACTCGATTCGAAGCGGTTGGATGAGCTGGAAACCGCATTTTTCCGGTTTGCTGACGACGGCAATATGGTGGGGTTGTTATCGGATGCCTTCAATCATCTCGGTCTTATCCGATCGTCGGCGGCATCGGATGAAAAGGCTGAGTGACGGGCTATTACGCAGGCAGGTGACCATGCTCGATCGCCACGCCAGAATTGCCGGCCTTCTTCTCGGTACTGCCGTTGGCGACGCGATTGGGTTGCCGCGGGAAGGGTTGTCGGCGAGGCGGGCAGGGCGAGTATTTGGTGGAGCGCCGTTGGGGCATCGGCTGGTGTTTGGCCGTGGGATGCTCAGCGATGATACCGAGCACGCCTGCATGGCTGCGCAGGCCTTTCTTGCGTCGCGAGGCGATTCGAGGCGATTTGCGCGATCGCTTGCCTGGCGATTGCGCGGCTGGTTCGCGATGTTGCCGGCTGGCGTGGGGCTGGCGACGGCGAAGGCGATTTTGAAGCTCTGGATTGGTTTTCCTCCTCACCGCAGCGGCATCTATTCGGCCGGGAATGGGCCGGCAATGCGATCGCCAGTACTTGGGGCGATGCTGGTGGATGATGTCGATCGGCTGCGCGAGTTCGTCTCCATCTCGACGCGCATCACCCATACGCATCCCGATGCCGAAGCCGGCGCAATCGCGGTTGCGCTTGCGGCGGGATATGCGATGCGGGGCGTCGTCGATCCGGCGACGTTTCTAGCGAAGGTTCGTCCTCACATCATCGGCAGCGGATTGCTGGAGCGGCTTGATTCGGCGGTCCAACTGGCCGAGCGGCGCGTGTCGATGCAGATTTACCTGCAGGAGATGGGGCTTCCGCCGCGCGGCGTGAGCGGCTACATCAACCACACTGTTCCTGCCGCCATCTTCTGCTGGCTGCGTTGGCCCGGCGACTTCCGCACCGCGGTAGAAGAGATTGTGCTGGCAGGCGGGGATACGGATAGCACTGGCGCGATCGTCGGCGCGCTGGTGGGGGCATCCGTCGGCGTTCAAAATATTCCGGTCGACTGGCGCGAAGGGGTCATCGATTTCCCTCGCACGTCGAAGTGGCTCACGCGTTTGTCCGATCGACTCGCCAATATGCCAGCGGATGGTCCGTTACCGCTATGTTGGCCGCTGTTGCCGGCTCGCAATGCGCTGTTTCTTACGATTGTCCTGCTCCACGGTGTTCGCCGGTTGCTGCCGCCATACTGAAGTGAGGGGATGCGTTGATGAATGAGCCACAGATCGTGCACTATGAAGCTTGTTTGAAGTTTGAATCTCCGCGATCTGCGGCTTTTTACTTGCTTGAATGATTATTTCATCGGCCTGCTTGTCGCCAGCGCCACGGTTCGCTCTTTCTTATTAACCGCGCAGTAGAAGTGATAGACGACGCCTTCCCACTGGATGACCCAAGGCTTGTGGGCGAAGGTGGAGTCGTATTCCTCCGTCGGCTCGACGAGGTGGGGGCCGTCCCACTTGGTCCAGTGGAGGAGGTCGTAGGAGGCGGCGAAGGTGTCGAAGGCCTTGGGCTTCCAGGCGTGGCCGAAGTAGTGCATGACCCAGATGGGCCGGCCGTCGATGGTCATGCGGGTGATTTGCGGGTCGCCGCTGATGCCCTTGGGGCCGTTGTCGATGACCGGGGCATCGCCGAAGCGTTTCCAGCGGCGCATGTCGTCGCTCACCGCCATGCCGATGCGTTCGGTGCCGGGGCCTTCTTGTTTTCCGTTGTAAAACATGACGAACTCGTGACCGGTGGCGCGGGTGTCATCGCGGAGGATATTGCTTTTGTAGAGCGTCCTCTTCTCGAACGGCCGGGCGTCGGGATCGGAGGGGGCGAGGACGGGATTGTTCTCCAGCCGATGCCACGGCTGCGCCTGGTCCGGGTGCTGCGTGTGGGCCAGGCCGATCGACAAGGGGTCGGTTTCGTATCCCTGTAATGCCCCGCCGAGGTAGCTGAGCCAGTAGTGGTCCTGAAAGGTCTGAAGCTCGCATGAACCGCCGAAGATCGGGTCCTGAAGCGCGAGCCCGCCGTCGGCCTGCCAACGGTCCCAGCCGTCGGGGGCGAAGGGCAGAATTTTGTCCAGTTCGGTCCACTGCAACAGGTCATCGCTGACGGCGAGGTGCGTTTCGTAGCCAACGTAATTCGCCGTTGAAACGAACATCATGTACCACCGCCCGCGATATCGGAACACGCTGGGGCAGTCGTAAACACACCCCTCCGGCGGCGTGAGAATCCGGCCGAATTTATGCGGCGTTTCGCAGGCGTCGTAAACGCGCTGCATGTCCTTTGGATCGACTTCGGTTGGCATATGACGAAAGTGTACCGATTGTCGTTCCGCGCGGGCGTCGGGATTACGATCGTGGAAAGGATTTGACAGCCCCTGACACGGGAATGAAGGAAATCGTCCGGTGATTCAAAATAAAAAGAGCCGGGCACTCGCCCGGCTCCCGCCGCTGGGGGTGGTCGGGAATCCCTCCACCGGCTTTGTTGTCTCATGCTCTACATATATGTATCGACGTTTGTGGCAATATTCGTTAGTGGTTTGGATGACAATATTTGTGGAGTTTTTGGTAAGCGCTAGTCATTTCATCGTTTGCGGTGTTTTGCGTTTTTTCAAAGCGGAGTGCGTCCAGTGGAGGCACGCCCGCATTCGGATAGGATCGCACTCGTGATCTCGCGCGACGACATCCTTCTGGAATACCTCGACACGCTTCCCTATGCGCCATACCCGGTTCAGGAAGAGGCCATGTACGCCTGGGCGTCGGCAGAGCAGGGCGTGCTGCTGTCGGCGCCCACCGGCACGGGCAAAACGCTCGTTGCCGAGGCGGCTGTGTACGAGGGGTTAAAGACGGGGAAATCCGTTTACTATTCCACGCCGCTTATCGCGCTCACCGACCAGAAATTGCTTGAATTACAGGACACCGTTTCGCGTTGGGGGTACGAGCGTGATTGCGTGGGCCTGGTCACCGGCCATCGATCCGTTAATCCGGATGCACCGATCAAGGTCGTGGTGGCGGAGGTGCTGTTGAACCGGCTGTTACACCCGGAGGCGTTCGATTTTTCGGATGTCGGCGCGGTGGTGATGGACGAATTTCACAATTTCAACGAGCCGCAGCGCGGGATCGTGTGGGAGTTGTCGCTGTCGCTGCTGCCGAAGCACGTTCGGGTGATGCTGTTGTCGGCGACGGTGGGCGGGGCTTCGGAGTTCGTGAACTGGATGGCGCGCAGCATCGGCCGGGCGGTGACGCTGGTGGAGGGCACGGAACGGAAGGTGCCGTTGCACTTTCACTGGGTGGGAGACGAGCTGCTGCCCGATTTTATCGAGCGCATGGCGCAGGGGCAGGAGGACCAGCGTCGCACGCCGGCGCTCTTGTTCTGCTTCGACCGCGAGGTTTGCTGGAGCACCGCCGACGTCTTGCGCGGGAAGGATTTGTTTGCCGCGGGGCAGAGGCAGGCGCTGTTGGACCGGCTGGAGGCGTTCGATTTTTCGGTCGGGTTGGGCAACCGCCTGCGGACGTTTCTCACGCGCGGGATAGGCATTCACCATGCGGGCTTGCTCCCGCGATATCGACGGGTGGTCGAAACGCTTTTTCAGGAAAAGCTGCTGTCGGTCTGCGTCTGCACCGAAACCCTGGCGGCGGGCATCAACCTGCCGGCGAAGTCGGTGGTACTCTCCACGCTGGTGAAGGGGCCGAAGGACAAGAAGAAGCTCGTGGACGTCAGCTCCGCCCAGCAGATGTTCGGCCGCGCGGGGCGCCCTCAGTTTGATACCGAAGGGCACGTCTTCGCCCTCGCCCACGAAGACGACGTCAAGATCGCCAAGTGGAAGCAGAAGTACGATTCCATCCCCGAGGACAACAAAGACCCCGGCCTGCTGACGGCCAAGAAGGCGCTGCTGAAGAAAAAGCCGGCACGTCGGGCCAGCGTCACGTATTGGAACGCCGAGCAGTTCACCAAGCTCCAAACCGCGCCCGCGGTGAAGCTCGCCAGCCGCGGCCGGCTGACGTGGAGATGGCTGGCGTACTTGCTGGATGCGAATTCCGAAGTTGCCCCAATTCGCGAAGTTATCCGCGGCCGGCTGATGGATCAGCCGACCATCGACGCCGAACTGAAACGCCTGACCAAGATGCTGGTCACGCTCAGCCAGATGAACGTCGTCACACTCGATCCGCCGCCGCCGGAAAGCTGGAAGAAGGCCGTCTCGCCGTCCGGCGCAGCCCCCGAACCCTCACCTGCCGAGGCAGAAGACGATTCCGACGACTCCTCCGGCGAAACGCCAACGCCCACAGGCCCGCTAGCGGCGGGCCTGAAGATTGGCGACCAGTTCACCAGCAAAACGATCGCCCAAACGCCCTCCGCCAAGCCGACAACAACTGCCCCGGAGCCCTATGAGCCTGTCACCGCCACGCCCACCGCGCGGCTGAGGCAACTGATGGTCTTCCGCGCCGTGCATCCGCTGTACGGCCTGTTTCTGATCGATCATCTTGGCAAGGCGGACGATCATGAACTGATCCAGATCCTCGAAAGCGTATTGGAGATGCCCGGATCGGTCGCCAAGGCGGTTCGCGTGCCCTGGCCGGACGATCTGCCGCCCGGCCGACTGAGCACGGAGGTGGTCGATCCGGCCATCCTCACGCGCGGCATTGCGTCGCACGACGACCTCTATCCGCCCGCAGACCAATCCGACTTGCCACCCGAGCAGCGGCGGTATCCGATCCCGCTGGCGCAAAAGGTGAAACTGCTGTTCGAAAACGAGATCGACCACGCCGGCGGCCTGTTCGTTACCCCCGTGTGGGCCGTGGGGGACCTACTCGAGTACGGGGGCGAGTTCGACAAGTACGTCCGCGCCCGCGATCTCACCAAACAGGAGGGCATCCTCTTCAAACATCTGCTGCGGATGATCCTCCTCTGCGCCGAGTTCGGCCAGCTTACTCCGCCTGGCCTTTCGCCAGCCGACTGGACGGCGAAACTCAACGGCATCGCCTCCGTCCTGACGGCCGCGTGTCGTGCGGTCGATCCACAGTCGACAGACGAACTGTTGGAAGAACTGGCAGATTCGTCCGCGTGAGCGGGCGTGGAAGGGCGTGGAAGGGGACGCGGGTTTCCCCATCGAATTGCGAATAGGTAGAATCGCCGGAAACGGAGAGTCCGATTCATGAACCCAGCCGACGTGCTCAAGCTTATCGAAGAGAAGAATATCCAGTTCATCGACCTTCGGTTCATGGACTTTCCCGGCCTCTGGCAGCACACGACCCTGCCGATCGGCGAGCTGACGCTCGATAGCTTCGAGCACGGCTTCGGGTTTGATGGCTCGTCGATCCGCGGGTGGCAGGCGATCAACGAATCGGACATGCTGCTGATCCCAGTGGCCCATACCGCCCGGCTCGACCCGTTTCTCACGCACCCGACGCTTTCGATCATCTGCGACGTTCGCGACCCGATTACCAAGAAGGAGTATTCGCGTGACCCGCGCTCGATCGCCCGCAAGTGCGTGGAGTACGTGCAGAAGACCGGCATTGCCGACACGGTGCACTTCGGGCCGGAACTCGAGTTCTTCATCTTCGATTACGCCTGGTACGACCAGGGCACCAACTACGCGAAGTACCACGTCGGCAGCCGCGAAGGCGTGTGGGGGCGCGGCAAGGAAAGCGAATCGAACCTCGGCTACCAGGTGCGGCTGAAGGAAGGCTACTTCCCGTGTCCGCCGATGGACACAATGCAGAACATTCGGTCGGAGATGGTGACGGAGTTGATGAAGATGGGCATCCCGATCGAAGCCCATCACCACGAGGTCGCCACCGGCGGGCAGTGCGAGATCGACATGCGGTTTCAGGACCTCGTGACGATGGCGGACAACGTCATGATGTACAAATACATCGCCAAGAACGTGGCCGCCCGGCATGGCAAGGTGGTGACGTTCATGCCCAAGCCGCTGTTCGAGGACAACGGCAGCGGCATGCACGTGCATTTCAGCCTGTGGAAGGGCGACAAGCCGCTGTTTGCGGGCAATCGGTATGCCGGCCTCAGCGAGATGGGCCTTCACGCCATCGGCGGCGTTCTGCGGCACGCGCCGGCGTTGTGCGCGTTGTGCAATCCGACGACCAACAGCTATAAGCGCCTCGTTCCCGGATATGAAGCGCCGGTCAACCTCGTCTACAGCAGCCGCAACCGCTCGGCCGCGATCCGCATTCCGATGTACTCGGAAAAGATCCAGACCAAGCGCCTCGAGTTCCGCTGCCCCGACAGCAGTTGCAATCCGTACCTGGCCTTCAGTGCCATTACGATGGCGGCGATGGACGGCATCAAGAACAAGATCGACCCCGGCGATCCGATCGATAAGAACCTGTATGAATTGACCGAAGAGGAGATGACCAGGATCGGCGCCGCGCCCGCCAGCCTGGAAGAGGCGCTCAACGCCCTCGAACAAGATCACGACTTCCTGCTCGACGGCGACGTCTTCACCGCCGACGTGATCCATTATTGGATCAAGTACAAGCGTGAAAACGAAGTCGACGCCATCCGAGTTCGACCGCATCCGTACGAGTTCTGCATGTATTTCGACATCTGATCGATGGGCTACTCGGCCGAAATGGGCGGGCTTGCACTGTTAATTTGTAATGGTTATGCCGACTGCCGCTGCAAAACGGGGTGGGCTAATTTTTTCGTTGGGCGGGATGTCGATTGGATAGATACATCCAAATGAATGGCTTGCCGATGAAAAGGGAGTGATCGGCGCGAAGCGCATCATTCTCGCATTCCTGCTCCTCGGCGCGATGGTCGCACCGGCACGCGCGGAAGATCCGCAGGCGGCGGTAACGCGGCTGGTGGCGCAGGTGACGGCGTGGCTAACGAATCCTGTGACAACGCCGACGCCGTGGAGCATCGATGGGGCGTCGGTCGTCTCGTTGGATCGCGCGTCCAATCGTGACCTTGCAACCGCGGCCTCGCGGCTTGCGGGTGGGCGGTTGCTGGCATCGGCGGTCTATCCGGGCCGGCCGGCGACGTTGGCGACGGATCTGTCTGGGCAACTCCAAGTCGTCGAAGACGTGCCGGCAGATTTGATCAAGCCATTGCTCGTCGCGCCTTCCAATGCTCAGCGCTGCAACGAGATCGCGGGCAACTGGGCGGCCACCCTGCTCGACGCTCGCGACGACGACCCGATTGCCGCGTTCGTCTACGCGCATGCTGACGAGGACAATCACAGCCTGCTCGACGGCGCCGAGGCGAAGGTGCAGATCATGATGGTCCTCATTCGCGTGACACGCGACCCTCGCGCCGGCGACCTCCGCATCGGCCGGGTGGCGATCGGATCGGTTGTTAGCATTCGCTAACCATCCCATTTCCGTTCAGCCCGCCGCTTGCGTTACATTTCGATTTATGACTTGCCGTTCTACCGCGTGTGTGGCGTTGCTGATCTTCGCGCTGGTTTCACCGGCGCTGGCGTGGGGCACGAAGGAACACGTTCTGCTGACGCGGCTGGCCGTGCTGCGGATGCTTGATGATCCCACGACGCCGGCCGATCTGAAAGATTTTCTGCGCGCCAATACGCCCGATCTCACCGACGTCGAGGGCGCTCGCAACTATTTTCTCACTGTGCGTGTCGGCGCCGAGCCGAAGGGGTTGGAAGGATTGTCGTTTTGGGTGGTGGAACCGGATATTCGCGCCAACAAGGATCGCACGACTAACATTGAGCCGTTCGGCGTGCCGGAACGCCCGATGCACTTCGTCGATCTCGAGTTTCTCAACGTCGACGTTGACAGGCAGGTGTACCTGCATGACCTGTCAACGCGCATCGCCTTGAAGGACGTTCCGACTGACTTCGCCGATCCGCGGTTCAAGAAGGCCGGCCTGCTGCCGTTCGCCGTGCAGCGAAGTTTTGAGAAGCTCACGCAGGCGGTGAAGGAAAACCGCCTGCAACCCGATCCGGCCCGCCCGAAGGATGAGGATCACGCCCTGCGCTGGATGGGCTATCTCGCCCACTACGTCCAGGACAACTGCCAGCCGCATCACTCGACCGCCGACTACAAGAGCGTGAGCTACTTTGCCGATCGCCGGGCCGCGCCGAACGTGCACTCGGAGATGGAATGGCGGATGAACGACGACGAAAAGCAACATTTCCCGGAATTGCGGCAGGAATACTGGGACGCGCTGATCGCCGCGATCGGCCGATCGCAGGCCGATCCCTATGCTGCCGACGCCAATCCATGGCTGGAGACGCTGAAGGTCGCCGAGGCGAGCTATTCGCAGCTTCCGCTGATCGGCCTGGCCGCCATGCACGCCGCCGGTCAGGCAGGGACGCCGCAAAAGCCCACCGGGCCGGCCAAGCCGTTCGACACCGAGAAGTTCTTCCGTTTCCGCTCCGGCGATGTCACGGTGTTGCAGATGAAGGCCGACCAGCAGGCGCTGGCGATCACGCGCACGGTCAGCGTGATTCGGCGCGCGTGGGAAGCGGCGAAGTGAATCAGCGCTGAGCCGCGCGCTTCAGCGAACTTCCAACGCCACGATCGTCAGGTCGTCCTTTGGCAGGATGCTTCCGTTGAAGCTGTCGAGGGCGTTGGCGAAGTCGTCGAGGATCAGCGCCACGGGTTCAGCGGCACGCTGGAGCAGCTCGTTGCGCCAGCGTTCGTTGTCGGCAGCGTCGGAGTTGCTGAACGCCACCTCGATGCCATCGGTGTAGATCAGCACGCGATCGCCGCGTTGCAGTTGCGTGTGGCAGGTGGTGAAGGTCTCGTCGGGGAAAATGCCGAGCAGGGCGCCTTCGGCGTCGAGTTCGGTCATCTTTCCGTCGCGGATGAGCAGCGGCTGCGGATGTCCGCCGCGGGCGACGGAGAGGGTCAACGTTTTGGTGTTGAGCGTTCCGTAGACCGCCGTCGCGAAGGTGGCATTGCTGAGGTTTTGCTCGCAGAGCGAGTTGTTCAGCCGCGACATGGTTTCCGACGGGTCGAGCACGCGGTACGACCCGCTGGCGATGTCCTTGGTGACCAGCGCATTCTTCATGAACATCGTCAGCAGCGCCGCCGGCATGCCGTGGCCGACCGCGTCGGCGACGTAGAAGCCGACGTGGTCTTCGTCCAGGCGCATCACGTCGTAAAGATCGCCGCTGACATAGCTGGCGGGGCGGAACAGCGTATGAAAGTGAACCTGGCCGACCTGCGGCAGTCGCTTGGGCAGGAAGTCCTGCTGAAGGCGGGCGGCGAGGCGCTGTTCCTCGTCCAGCTTCGTCATGATCCCGTTGACGTGTTCATCCCTCCGGCGGAGCAGGTTCAGCTCGAACGACAACTGGCTGATCTTGTCCTGAAGTTGCTGGACGTGATCTTCGATGTCCGGCCGCACCTGGGGGACGATGCAGGCGATCGTGTCGATCCCGAACGATCCCGCCGCGTCAGACATTGGGCGTAGTGCTTGCTGGCTCATGTGACTGCTTCCGCGACACCTTCAAAACGATGTGGACCGAACAATTGATCCATACGTAATGTCGGCCCTATCCGGAGCAGTTTTAAGATGTTTGTGAACAACAATCTTGCCCGCCCGCACATTATCGGGCGGCCTTGACCAGATCAGGCGGAATAGACAGCACTTGCCCTACAGACAGACCGGCAGATGCCGCATCGCCGATGTTCAGCTCGATGGCGTACTGCGCCGGCCCGCCTGACCGGGTGGAACGCTGATCATGCGGCTCCATTCGCTTGATGGAGACGATCGCGCCCTTCGAATCGACGTAGACGATCTCCAGCGGGATGTAGGTGTTCTTCATCCAGAACCCGCGTTCTTCCTCGTCCGGAAAGACGAAGATCATCCCGGTGCCGGCGGGCAGCTCGGAGCGGTACATCAGGCCTTTTTGTCGCTCCGGGTCGTCGTCGGCGACCTCAAGCTCAAAGGAACGACTGCCCAACTGCAGGGTAATTCTCGCCTGCGATGAGGGGGTGACGGCCGAAGTGGGAGGCGGTGACGGCGACGGAAGCGTTGTCGGATTTCGATCGCCGCAGCCAGTGCTGCCGACCAGAAAAGACAGGATGAGCAAAGAAAACCGTCGCATCAGTGTTTTTTCCGATTGAAGGACTCGCGCATCTTGCGCGTCAGCCGCAGGTCTACGTAGGCCAGGAAGAGGATCACCGGCAACAGCAGCACGACGACCGCCATGCACGCCAGCATGATCCACGCGTCGCCCTTGCGCTCGGCCGTGAGATAGCCGACGTAGAACGCGATCGCCAGCGCGATCATCAGCCCGCCGCCGATGCGGCGCAGGCGGATGCGAAGCCGATTGTCGCTGGCGGCCTCAAACTGCTGGAGAGACGTCGCACGCGACGCGTGCATGATGTAAAACCATCCCGCCGCGGCGACGATCAACGCGAAGATGGCGGGCAGAAAGCTCACGCCGGGGCATTCTCATTCGGCGAGCGGAATTCGGCAATCGGCAATTCCGCCACCAATTCCATCGGCAGGCCGATCACGTTTGTGACCGACCCGTTCATGCAGGTGACGAACGGATCGTCATCCTGAATGCCGTACCCGCCGGCCTTGCCTTGCCAGTCTTCGGAAGCGACGTAGGCTTCGATTTCCGCCTCCGTCAGCGGCCGCATCTGGACGGTCGATTCGACGTGACGCACGACGTTCAACCCGCGTGCGGCCGAGATCAACGCGACACCGGTGACGACGCGATGCGTGCTGCCCGACAGCGAGCCGAGCATCCGCCGGGCGTGATCGGCGTCTTCGGGTTTGCCGAGCAGGGCGCCGCCGAGCGCCACTACTGTGTCGGCCGCGAGGACGAGGTCGTCGGCGGAACGGCGCGATGCCACCCGCGCCGCCTTTGCCGATGCCAGCCACATCGCGATCTGCGGCGGGGCGAGATCGCGCGGGTACGCCTCCTCGTCGATGTCGGCCGGATCGCAGTCAAAGCGATAGCCGGCGTCGCGCAGGAGCTTAACGCGTTGGGGAGACCGGGATGCGAGGATCAGCATGGCCGCTCGAAACGACGCGCGAGCGCGCGATCAGAACTTCACAGCCACGTCGCCGACCAGGGGAGCGCGAACCGTCGAGTCATATCGCACCGCCACCTTGCCTTCCAACACCTCGATGACGCTGCCGTGCGCCACGACGGCGCTGCTGCCATCGATGATCGAGAATACGTCCCCGCGGCGCAGGTTTGCCACGTCAACCTCGCCGATCATCGCCAGTGCCTCGTCCGGCAAAACGGCGGTCACCGTGCCGACCTTGGCGTTCTTGTTCAACTCGAGGATGGAGGCCTTCAACGCCTCCGCCTGCATTGCCGACGGCGGGGGCGGCAGCGGGGCTTCCGGCTTCTTTGACGCACATCCACACGCCAACGCGGCGGCCATCAGCAGGGAGGTCGAAATCGTCGTCTTCATGGGGTAGCGCTCCTTGGTTGCCTATTCATCGTTTCCCTCGGAGGCCCGCGGAAACGCCGCGACTGCTTCGCACGACGTCACCGCTCCGAGGTCGAGAACTCAGTTTACGCATTTTACCCGGTATCGGCACGCCGTACCGCGCTTGTGACAACGCCCGATAGCCATATGGTTATCCCCACCCCTCATTTAGCAGCCACTTTTGTGTTTTCATTCGGGAAATGTTCAAGCCTTTTCGCGTGCCGCTCCGATAACTCCTTATGACGCGTCGGACCTTGTTTTGATCGATGCCGGGCACGCGTCAGTGGGAGAGTGGTAGCCATGGAACTGGTTTGCGATCGCGATCTGGACTTCGACAACGACGTGCTGCACTTGGACCGCCGCCGCGCCCCGCGCGTGGGGCAGGATCGGCCGGTGAAGGTGTACGAGCCTTCCGCCTCCCGCTTCTTTGGCGGCCGTACCCGCGACGTTTCGTCCACCGGCTTGCAACTCGAATTCCCCGCCTTTGTCCAGCTCCGTCCCGGTCGGCTCATCAACGTCCACATCGGCATCCAGAAAGGCGGCCAACCCCTCGCCAACCGCCGGTCCATGATCCCCGCCCGCGTCGTCTGGATGACCCCCGACGCGACCAACCCCGAAAAACTCCTCGTCGGCGTCGAGTTCCTCTCCTACATCACCGCCAAGGCCGCCTGAACATCGCTGGCGATGTAGCCTGAGCGATAGCGCCTCCGGCATCTGGGCACCTCGGCCGGCTTCACGTTCAAATTCAAACGCAATTCACGGCGCTCGCGCGCAAAATTGCGGGCAGGTCCTTTTGTCGTGCGCGCGCGAAGCTAAGCGGCTTGCGGAAGTGGGCGGACGAAAGAGGCAGTTGTGATATCACCCCCGCGAGTTTGCGCACACGCAGGACGTATTGCGCCGCCAATGGCGTCTGTGCAAAACATTCGCGTGCCGGGTACATTTCCCGGCAGCACGGCAACTCCGAATGGAATTGGCGTTGGTTTGGGCAACGGGAATTTTCAGCACAAGCTTTCTACTTATGAATAAAACCGCGCTGGACGAGCTGAACAAGCATGTGGCCGAGGCAAGCAAGTGGGTGCCGCGAATCATCGTCGAGATGCGCAAGGCGGTCGTCGGGCAGCAGTACCTCGTTGAGCGGCTGCTCATCGGCCTGCTTGCCAATGGACATGTGTTGCTGGAAGGCGTGCCCGGCCTCGCAAAGACGACGACCGTCAAAGCGCTGGCCGCGTGTATTAAAGCCGACTTCAAGCGAATTCAGTTCACGCCCGACCTTCTGCCGAGCGACGTTGTCGGAACGCTGATCTACAATCCGCGTGACAACACGTATTCCACCAAGAAGGGACCGATCTTCGCGAACCTGATTCTCGCGGATGAAATCAATCGCTCGCCGGCGAAGGTTCAAAGCGCTCTGCTGGAGGCGATGCAGGAACATCAGGTGACGATCGGCGACGAGACGCACAAGCTGCCGCAGCCGTTCCTCGTGCTGGCGACGCAGAACCCGCTCGAGCAGGAGGGCACTTACGCCCTTCCGGAGGCGCAGGTCGATCGTTTCATGCTGAAGGTGGTGGTGGACTACGGCACGGTTGAAGAGGAAAAGCACATCCTCGAACTGATGGCGTCGACGGCGCCGAAGATTGCGTTGTCGCCGGTCATCGACGTGAGCACGATCCTGCAGATCCGCAAGTTGGTCGACCGGATCTACGTCGATGAGAAGATCAAGGACTACATCGTCCGCCTCGTTCACGCCACCCGCCGGCCGACCGAAATTGACGAGAAGCTTGGCGGGCTGATCCGCTACGGCGCCTCGCCACGCGCGACGATCAACCTGGCGCTGGCCGCCAAGGCGCACGCGTTTACGCAGGGACGAGGGTACGTCACGCCGCTGGACGTGCGTTCGATCGCGATGGACGTGTTGCGACATCGCGTATTGCTGACATACGAAGCCGAGGCCGAAGAGGTGACGCCGGAAAAGATCGTCGACTGGATTCTCGACCGCGTGGCCGTACCGTAGTCGGGAGCTCGCCGTGATCCCGCGGGAATACCTCAAGAAAATTCGCAAGATCGAGTTGCGCACCAACCAGTTGGCGCGTGACTTGCTTACCGGTGCGTACCACTCCGTCTTCAAGGGTCGCGGCATGGATTTCGAAGAAGTCCGTGAGTACCAGCCCGGCGACGACGTGCGCAACATCGATTGGAACGTCACCGCGCGTACCGGCATTCCGTTCATCAAGAAATTCCGCGAAGAACGCCAGTTGACGATCATGATTCTCGTTGACGTCAGCGCGTCGGACACGCTCGGATCAGGTGAGCAGACCAAGAAGGAACTGGCAGCTGAGGTGGCGTCGGTGCTGGCGTTCAGCGCGACGCGCAACGGCGACCGGGTGGGATTGATCCTGCACACCGATCGGGTCGAATCATCGCTGCCGCCGCGCAAGGGACGGTCGCACATTTTCCGCCTGATTCGCGAGATCCTGTACTTTCGGCCGCGAAGCCGGCGCACATCGCTAAAGGCTGCCCTCGACTACCTGAACGTCGTCGTCAGCAAGCCCGCGGTGGTGTTCGTCATCTCCGACTTCCTCGACAGCGGTTTCGATCGTGTGTTGAAGGTGACCGCCAGGAAGCACGACGTGATTGCGGTGCCGATCTTCGACCGCCGGGAGATGGAGTTGCCGAACGTCGGGCGCGTATTGCTTGAGGATTCGGAAACGGGCGAGCTGATCGAAGTGAACACCGCCCGGCGGGATACGCGAGATCGCTTCGCCGAAGAGGCACGAAAAGCCCGCCAGCTTTCGCGGGCAAGGCTGAGCAAGTCCGGCGTCGATGTCATCGAGCTTGAAACCGGCGTGCCGTACCAGTTCGAGCTCAAGAAATTCTTCGACAACCGCATTCGGAGGGCGCGCCGATGAGCGATAAGGCGCCCGAGTTGCTGGAAGACCTGCGCTATCTCAGCCCGCCACCCCCCGAAGGCGAGGCGCTCGGCGGCTGGCTCTGGCTGGCGATCGTCGGCAGCAGTGTTGTGGTGGTGCTCGCGGTTACATGGCTATTCTGGAGGCAGCGTCGACGAGGGAAACATGGGGTGCTGTCTTTCACCGAGGGGCCGTCACCGCAGGCGAAGGCGCTGTCGAGCCTGGCGGAGCTTGAGAAACTTTTGGTTGCCGAACAGCAACGAGTCTTCACGCAGCGCGTATCGGATATCGTGCGTGTGTATATCGAAGAACAGTTCGGACTTCGCGCCCTGCATCGATCGACGGAGGAATTCCTCTTCGAGGCTGCCCAAAGCGGCCGGCTCGCCCAGGCGGCCGATGATCTACTACATGACTTCCTGACCGAGTGCGACCAGATCAAATTCGCGAAACGGGAAGTGATCGTCGACGCGATGCGGGCGATGCTTGAGCGAGCCAGGGAGTTCGTCAATGCGCCGCTGACCGAGCCCGCGCAGCCGTCGGTTTCCAGCCGGCCACAGGGGGCGGTGGCGCAATCATGATTGACCGTCTGGATACGCTGAACTTCGGGCAACCCTGGTGGCTGTTGCTGCTCCTGCTCCTGCCGCTTTACGCATGGCTGCAAGGTCAGCGCGGCGGGCAGGCGGCCGCCATGCGGTATTCGGCAGTAGGGGTGCTTAGGAATGTCGGCCACGGCGTCAAACGCGCACGCGGAGGATGGCCTTTAACGCTTACCTTCGCCTCCCTGGCGTTGATGGCGATCGCCATGGCGCGGCCGCGCGTTGCGCAAGGTGATTCGCCTGACAAACGCGAGGGCGTCGACATCGTCTTCTGCTGCGATGTTTCCGGATCGATGGACACGCCCGACTTCAACAACAAGGGCGAGAAAATCTCCCGCCGCGAAGCGTTGGTCATGGCGATCAACGATTTCGTCGATCGACGTCCAAATGATCGTTTCGGCATGATCGGTTTTGCCGGTCACACTTATCTGATGAGCCCTATGACGCTCGATGGGGAGTGGATCAAGGGCGTGCTCAAGACGATCAGAACGCAACACGGCACTGCGATCGGCGAGGGCATCGTTGCGTCGATCGACCTGCTCAAATCCGCCAAGACTTCAACGAAGGTGATGATCGTCGTGACCGACGGCCAGAACAACGCCGGCGTCGATCCTCTCAAGGCGGCAGATGCCGCAAAGGCCGCCGGCATTCGCGTGCACACGATCGAAGTGACCTCGCTCGGCCATGTCAGCGGAAACAAGGCGGTGAAGAGCCTGCTTAGCAAGGTGGCCGAGCGAACTGGCGGCCAGTATTTCCAGGCGGCAAGCCTCGACAGCATGGTCGAGGTCTATCGACAGATCGATAAAATGGAGAAAACGGAGTTCGAGCAACGCAAATATCGCGTTTACGATGAGCTGTTCTTCCCGATCACGGCGATAGCGTTCGGCCTGTTCGCCATCGGGTTCATCGGCGGCCATACGATCTGGATGCGCGTGCCATGAACGATCCGCAACGATGGCTTTTCGCATACTCGGCGTGGCTATGGGGCATTCCCGCGATTGCGGCGCTCGGCGCCGCGCTGTGGGTGTTCTGGCGCAGGCTTGCTCGCAGACGGCTGTCACGTTTCGTCGCGCCACGCCATTTGACAGCCGCGGTTCCGACGGTGAACTGGCGGCGAAGGGCGGCTCAGTTTGGGTTGGCGGTGACCGTGCTGATGTTGCTCGCGACCGCCCTGGCCCGACCGTTGCGCGGGCCGCTTCCCGACAAGGCCGAGGCGAAGGGCGTCGATTTTGTCGTCGCGCTTGACATCTCCAAAAGCATGCTGACCGAAGACGTCGTTCCCAACCGGCTGGCGGCCGTCAAAGCCGAGCTTGGCCGGTGGCTGGAAGAGCGGCGGGGAGATCGCATGGGACTGGTGCTCTTCGCCGGCGATGCGATCGTGCAGGCGCCGATCACCCATGATTTCGTCGCGCTCAACCATGTGTTGCGACAGGCGTCGCCGAAGTCAATGTCGATCGGCGGGACGAACATCCCGCGGGCGGTAGAGGCGGCCACCGATCTTCTTCGCGCCGCCGAGCCGCGATCGCGCGTACTGGTGATCATTTCCGACGGCGAAAATCTGGAAGGCGATGCGATTAACGCGGTCCGCGAGGCGCGCAATAAAGAAAGCCTTACGGTTTTCACGATCGGCGTAGGCACCATTTCCGGCGGCAGGGTTCCGGTTGAAGACTACGCCGCCAAGAAACCCCCGGCGGACGGGAAGCCGATCGCCAAAAATTACGTGCAAAACGAGTACGGCCTGATCGTTACCAGCCGGCTCGACAATCGAATGCTGAAGCTCATCGCCGACGCCGGCGGCGGCCGATACTTCGAATTTCGGCCGGAACTTAAAACGTTTGATACGTTCTATTCGCAAAGCCTCGCGTCGCAGGCCCAGCAGGATCAGACGTTGGACGTCCGCGAGTATGCGGAGTGGTTTCAATTGCCGTTGGGAGTTGCGATCGCGCTCATCATGCTCGTTCCGCTGCTTTCGCTATTCCGCAAACGCCCGGCCGCCCTCGCGGCGGGGGTGGAGGTGGTCATGCCCGAGACACTGTCGAAGCCGAACGTCCGCGCCGCATTTCTACGCGCTGGCAGCAGCGCCTGCCTGGCCTTCGTGATATCGAATTCCGCGATCGCCGCTCCGGGGTCGCCAGTTCCGCCCACAGAGCAGGCGGACGCGCTTTTCGATCAGAGCAAACCTGACGACGCGGTTGTCGTCATGCGCGACGCCGTTGCGCGCCAGCCGAACGATCCGTGGTTGTCTTATAACTACGCGATGACGCTCTACCGCGCCGGCCGCTATGACGAGGCGATCGCGGCCTACCAGACGTTGCGGCAGTCAACGGATATCGGACAGCTTCAACGGCGATCGGCGCTGCAGATGGGCAATGCCCAGGTTCGGCTGAGCGAGCAGTTGGTGAAGCAGAACGGCCTGAGCGGCGCGATCCTCTCATTGGAACGGGCGCTGGTTTACTATGACGATGCCACTGCCAACACGGGCGCTGACAAGACTTTAAAGCACAATCGCGAGCTCGCCGCCGCGCGACTCGAAAACTATCTCATGCAGGCCGGCAAGCAATACCTCGACAATGCCGGCCGGCCGAACGTGCGAGATATTGATCAGGAACGGCACCTTCGCAACGCGCTGCAGGCGTACGAACGCGTGGTCGAGCTTAACCGCGACAATACGGAAGCAGTCCGGAACGCAGAGGAAATTCGCGAACGACTCGCGGCGAACCTTGCGCGTCAGGCAAAGGAGATCGCCGATCAGGCTCAGGCGATAGAGGCCGATCCGAAGAGGAAGCCCGAACAGGCGTTGGGCCGGTATCAGGATGCCGTCAACAAACTGACGGACGCGGCCGGCTTCACGCGGGACGATAAGCCGATCGAACAACAGAAGCAGGACGTGCGGAACAAGATGTCCGACCTTCTGACCAAGCTTGCCGCCGCCGACGCCGAGCAGGCGAATCGGCGCAAGCCCGGCGAAGATCAACAACTGCGAGAGCTGTCCAACGCAAACGGGAAACTCGATCAGGCGCTGGACCTGAACGCGGCCAATCAGAAAGCCCAAGACTTGAAGGCGAAGGTTGCCGGCCAGCTTGAGGAGGCGTTGGTCGAACGCGGGCAGAAGCAGTTGGAAGCCGCCGCGAAATCAAATAACGCGTCGAACGCCCTCAGCCAACTTAACGCAGCCGCCGAGAGTTTCAGCAAGGCGATGGCGATCAATCCCGACAATAAGGCCGCCCAGGCCGGTTTGCAGGAGGCCGCTTCCAAACTGCCGGATGCCTTCGCCAACGCCGGCGACGCCGAAGCCCAGAACGCGAAGAACGTCCTTGACGGGAAGTCGCCCAGCGGGGCGCCGAAGCCGTCGGCACAGCAGCAGGGAGGCGGATCGGCGCTTCAGGATCTGCAGCTTGCGGTCGGCTTGCTTGAGAAGGCCACGCAGAACTTTGGCGCTGCGGTAAACCTGGCGCCGGATAAGGCGGATTTCAGGCAGCGTGCCGACGCCGTGCAGGCAATGCTCGAAAGCGCCCGTGGCGATCTGGACCGCCAAATGCGCGAGAAGATGGCTAACGGCCAGCCGGCCGGATCGCAACCGGGTGAGCCCGGCGCTGAAGCGAAGGCCGAACAGGCCGACCAAGGCGGCGATACCCAGGAACAGCTCCAAAGTATGTCCGCGCTCAGCGAGACGTCCAAGGCGAAGCCGAACGAGGGGGATAACTTCTGGAACCGACGCCGGCGAGACTGGTGATCGAGGCGAGGTCGGCCAGCCGCGTTTGTGCAATGGAAATCGCGTTTTTCGACGCCCGAGGCGCGCTGCCTTCGCTAAACACGATGTCGGGAGGGATCGGCGGGTCGCGGCAGCAGGGGACAAGACCCGTCCGTCCCGCTACACTGCCCCGTCCGATGTCGAGTGCGCTTCGTTATGACCTCCTCGCGGCCGACCCCAACACCCGCGCCCGCCGTGGCCGGGTGACGACGCTTCACGGGGCGTTCGAGACGCCCGCTTTCATGCCGGTCGGCACGCAGGGCACCGTTAAAGGCATATTTCCAGAGCACTTACGTGAAACCGGCGCTCAGATCATCCTGGGCAACACTTATCACCTGATGCTTCGCCCCGGGGAAAAAACGGTGGCGGCGCTGGGCGACCTGCACCGATTCATGGCGTGGAACGGGCCGATCCTCACCGATTCGGGTGGGTTTCAGGTGTTTTCGCTGGCGGACATCAACAAGATCACGGATGAGGGAGTGACGTTTAAGTCGCACGTCGATGGGGCGATGCACCACCTGACCCCGGCGCGATCGATCCAGATTCAGAACGATCTTGGGGCGGACATCATCATGTGCTTCGATCAGTGCCCGCCGGGGCAGGCGCCGCTGGAGGAGCAATTGCGGGCGCTGGATCGGACGTTGCGGTGGGCGGAACTGTGCATCGAATCGCACGAGCGTAAATCGGAACAATCGCTGTTCGGCATCGTTCAGGGCGGGACGCACTTGGATTTACGCGCAAAATGTGCCGAAGCCCTCATTAAACTTGATTTCCCCGGCTATGCGCTGGGCGGGCTGGCGGTGGGCGAGGGGTTTGAGGCGATGAAAAGCGTGCTGGAGCACGCCACGCCATTGTTACCCGAGCATAAGCCACGATATCTCATGGGGGTGGGTTTTCCGAGAGATGTTGTCGAGGCGGTTCGTCATGGAATAGACATGTTCGACTGCGTCATGCCCACCCGTAACGGCCGAAACGCGTATGCGTTTACGAAGCGGGGGGCGATCCGCATTCGCAACGCGAAATACGCCCGGGATACAGGCCCGATCGAGGACGGCTGCGACTGCTACGCCTGCCGACACTTCACCCGCGGCGCGATCCGGCACTACTTTTTTGCCGCCGAGATGCTTGGCCCCATCCTTGTGAGCCTGCATAATACGCGGTTCTACCAGCGGCTGATGGCGGACATCCGCGCGTCGATCGAGGCCGGCACGTTTGCCGACTTCGTCGCGCACGATCCCCGATCAACACTGGGACCGAGAGGGATTGCCGATTGACGATTGCCAATTGCCGATTGGATTGGCGGTATGCGTCTTCGAGCAGGGTGTTGGCAGGTATGGCAATCGGCGATAGATAGAGAGATGGAGACTGATTTGTTTACGATTCTCGCTCAAGACCCCGCCCCGCAGCAGGGCGGCGGCAGCTTTTTGTTGTTCGCGCCGCTCATCCTGCTGGTCGTCGTCTACTTTGTGCTGCTCGTGTTGCCCAAGCGTAAGCAGGAGAAGCAACGCCAGACGATGCTCGATAACCTGAAGAAAGGCGATCGCATCCAGACGATCGGCGGCCTGCTCGGCACCGTCGTTTCTTCCGACGCGACCGAAGTGCTCGTCAAGGTGGACGAGACCCATAACACCAAGTTGCGCTTCGTCCGCTCCGCGATCCACAAGGTCATCGCGGACGAGAAGAAGCCCGAAAGTAAGTGATCGCAGAAGAGCGCCGGGCGCTGAGGTGTTGAGCACTGAGGGACGAAACCCTCGCGAGGCTCATCAACTCAGCACTCAGTCCTCAAAACTCAGTACTCGCATTCCATGCCAACGAACTACACCAACCGCGTCGTCACCATTCTCCTGTCGCTGTGGGTCGCGATGTCGGCGATCTACCCGCGAGTGCCGGGATCGTTGTTCTGGTTCTTCAACCCGCGCGGCGAGATCTCGTTCAACGACAACCTGAAGCCCGGCATCGACATGGTTGGCGGGACCAGCTTGACCTACGAGATCAAGCAGGGCGAGGGCTCGATCCCCGATCCTGAACTGTCGGCGAACGTGGCGACGGCGCTGAAGAAACGCGTCGACCCGCAGGGCGTTCGCAACCTGATCTGGCGCCCGCAGGGCCCGACGCGGCTGGAAATCCAGATGCCCCTCAGCCGCCAGAACGACCAGGCGGCGGCGGCACAGAAGGCGTATCTCGACGCCAAGTCGCAGCTCGAGGCAACGAACGTTCGCGTCGGCTCGCTCGTCAACGATATCGAAACTCGTACGGGTGAAGAACGCGAAACCCGGCTGAAGGCCGCCATCAGCGATTCCGTCGCCCGCCAGGTGATCGTTCCCAAGTTGGCGGAAGCGGTTGACGCCTTGAACAAGGCCCGCCAGGAGAAGAACGGCCCGGCTGCCGCCGCGGCGCGATTGCAGATGGAGCCGCTGCAGAAGCAGTTGGCCGACACCAATCTTGAGATCTCCACCGTCGAAAGCGCGCTGGAAGCGAAGGCCGACACCCGCGATGCACGGCTCAAGCAGATGCGCGAGGAGGCGAAGGATTTCCCCGCCCGCCTCGCGGCGATCGACGCGTTTGAAAAGGCCTACACCGCCTGGATTCCGATGCGCGGGCGCGTGGACGACGTCGACCAGTTGAAGCGCGACCTCGCCGGCTCGGGCGTGTTGAGCTTCCACATCGTCGTTCGGCCGCAGGATCCGGAGTTCGGGCCGATGCTCGAACGCCTCAACGCCGAAGGCCCTCGCCCCAAGCCCGGCGATGTTACTCGCTGGTACCCGGTCGATAAGCCCGGCGACACCAGCCAGTTCGAAGTGCCGTATCAGGATAAGCAGTACGTCCTGCTCTACACCGACGCAGCGCGTTCGATGATGAACGTCGAAGGGCGTCCCAAGTGGGGCCTCAACGGCGCCCGCCGGCAGGTGGACGATAACAACCAGCGTGCCGTTGGCTTTGAGTTCAACGCCGCCGGCGCCCAGATGTTCGGCCGGCTGACGGGCGATCACGTCCGCACCGCGACCGAGCAGTACTATCTCGCCGTCGTCCTCAACGAGCGCGTCTACACTGCGCCGACCCTGCCCGACAAGCCGATCTACGGAAATGGCATCATCACGTCGCGAGGCGGCTACTCCGAACGCGATCAGAGCTACCTCATCAGCACGCTGTCCGCCGGCGCGCTTCCGGCGCAGCTGACGGATGAGCCGATCAGCGTTATCACGGTCGGCCCGCAGTTGGGCGCTGACAACCTTCGTGCCGGATTTATCTCCTGCCTTGCCGGCCTCGTGATCTGCGGCATCTTCCTGGTGGGCTACTACTACCTCTCCGGCATTGTCGCGTTCGTGGCGGTGTTGGTGAACCTGGTGCTGATCCTCGGCGCGATGGCATTGCTCAACGCGACGTTCACGCTCCCGGGCGTGGCGGGCATCGTGCTGTCGGTGGCGATGGCCGTCGATGCGAACGTGCTGATTTACGAACGCTTGCGCGAAGAGCAGAACCGCGGCCTGTCGTTGAAGATGGCGCTGCGAAACGCCTATGACCGCGCCTTCAGCGCGATCTTCGACGGCCAGATTACCACCGCCATTACCAGCGCCTTCCTGTTCATTTTCGGTTCAGAAGAAGTGCGTGGGTTCGGCCTTACGCTGTTGATCGGCATCGTGACCAGCTTGTTCACCGCGCTGTTCGTGACGCGCACGATCTTCGGCATTCTGGTTGACCGCTTCGGCGTCAACGACCTGTCGAGCCTGCCTCGCACGTTCCCCCGGTGGAACGAAATGCTGACCCCCAAGATCGACTGGGTGTCGAAGGCGTGGCTATGCACGGCCCTTAGTTGTGTGTTCGTCGCGGTCGGCTGTGTTTTGCTGGTGGTGAAGTGGAACGCCGGCGAGGCGCTGGACATCGAGTTCTCCGGCGGCACGAACGTGCGTGTTGCAGTCAAGCCCGATGCCGGCCTGGACCGCGAAAAGGTGCAGGACCTTGTGAATGCCAAGAGCGACCAGCTCGGCAACAAGTTCGCGTCTCCTCGCGTGGTGGCGGTGGGCACGGACGGCACGCAGTTTGACATTTCGACGCCCACCAGCGACACCAAGGACGTTCAAGCCGCGGTTATCGAGGCATTGGGCGACAAGTTGGACATCGCCCAGCCCAGCACGTTCCGTTACAGCGATCAGCCGCTGGACGGGGTGTTGGACATGGCGGTGTTCCCGATCGAGGGCAACCAGACTCGCATTGAAGGTGCGACGCCTGATCAGATCGCTTCGCACGTGGGTGGCGTGGCGGTGGTGCTGAACAACATTGAGCCGCCGCTCAGCGATCACGACCTGCAGGCTCGCGTTGACCAGCGACTGCTTCAGGAACCAGAGGCGACGCGTCCGTCGCGTCATGAGGTTCACGCGACGGATGACGGCCGCTCGGCGGTGGTGCTGATGAGCGATGGCCGGTTCATCTACAACCCGGCGGATTCAACCGCGATGGAGCAATGGCGGGGCAGCCTGGCTTCGCCGACGTGGTCCATCGTTCGCGAGTCGGTGACCAATCCGCCGCAACTCAAGGGTGTGACAAGCTTTAACGCCCAGGTCGCCGACGAGGCGAAGTGGAATACCATCGTTGCGCTCTCGATGTCGATCCTGGGCATCATGATGTACATCTGGGTGCGTTTCGGGAACTTCAAGTTCGGCGCCGCTACGGCCGTCGGCTGTGTGCACGACGGCTTGTTCGTCGTGGCGGCGATCGGGTACAGCCACTATCTGGGGCAGATCGGTTTCTTTGAGAACGTGCTGCTGATCAAGCCTTTCCGCATCGATCTGACGCTGGTTGCGGCCGTGCTGACGGTCGTCGGTTACTCGATGAACGACACGGTGGTCGTCTTCGATCGCGTTCGCGAGAACCGCGGCAAGTTCGGCGTGCTGAGCCGGCAGGTGGTGAACGACTCGATCAACCAGACGATCAGCCGCACACTGCTGACGGGCGGCACGTCGATCGGCATCCTCGGCGTGATGTACGTTATTGGCGGCGAAGGAATTCACGCCTTTACATTCACCATGCTGCTTGGCATTATTGTTGGCACTTACTCGTCGATAGTGATCGCGGCGCCTCTGCTGCTGGTCGGCAAGACGGTTGATGAACCGCTTCCGGCGCGAACGCGGGCAAAGCCTCAGATCGCTGGGTAAAGGGCACAAGTCTACGGGAAGGAACGCGAGTTCGGTCGCGGCTGCAATGGCGACCGACGTCCGCAGGACCTCGGCGAGTTGTCATGGATGACGGCTCTCATCCGCTCGCCGTTGGCCGGACGAACACATCATGCATGGGAAGGAGTCCCAATGCTTATCGTTCGTAAAGAAATCAAACTTGCTCTCGGAATCACGGCCGCCGTTCTCGGCGTGGCGGTGGTATACGGTGGGATGTCGCTGCTGAGCACCAGCGGCGGAAACATCGATCTCAGTGAGGCGTGGCAAGCCGGTGGCGCCGAGGAAACACTCGCGCTCAACGGCGGAGACGGTAGGACCGGCTCGTCGCTCGACGAAGCCGTTCCCGGCCTGCCGCCGATCGAAGGCTCGCCTGCCGATCTTGCCGCCGCAAACCGGACGCCGATCGCGCCGACCGACCCGTTCGCCGAGACCGTTCGTACCGACGGCGCCGCGACGACCGATCGCTGGGCCACCGCTTGGAACACCGGTCGCGTGGGGTCTTCTTCCACGGAGATCGCGCCCGTCCGTGAACCGCCTCAGATCGCCAATCCGCTTGCCGGCGGTGATTCGATCCGCCCGCCCGGCCCGTCGGTCGGAAACACAACCGAGGCCACTGCCGCTGCACCATTGCCTGCCGCCGGCACGTATAAGATCCAGGCTGGCGATACCTACTCCAAGATCGCCGCCAAGCTGTACAACAACCGCAATCTCTATCACCTAATCGAGAAGGCCAACCCGGGCGTCAACCCCAGCAAACTGAAGATCGGCCAGGAGATCAACGTTCCCGCTGCGCCGGCATCTTCCGCCTCTGCCCGCGACGCGCTCACGCCCGCGGCCCCGGAGATCACCGGCGCCATCGACGCCACCCGCCAGTACCGCGTCCAGCCCGGCGACACCCTCCACAAGATCAGCCAGAAGCTCTACGGTAAAACCAAGTTCTGGGCTGCGCTCTACGATGCCAACAAGCAGAAGATCGGCCCCGATGCCGGCAAGCTCAAAGTCGGCACCGTGCTTACGCTGCCCCATGTGCCGACGGCAAACTGATCGCGACGTCTCATTCGAAATGTGACTTCCCGGAAGCCCCGGCTAGATTCTAGCTGGGGCTTCGTTGTTGATCGTGGGTCAGGCTGCTCGTTCCAGGGTTTCAAAAATGCACTTTTATGGGACCGGCCTATCCTCGAGCGGTATCTTGTGTCTAGGCCAGTCCCTGAGCGCCGGATCGGTTGAAATAAGGTAGAATCCTGCGTCCTGAGAACCCATGACTGTTGCCGCCGATAACGTAGTTGAGCTTCAAGCGACGCCCCTCGCGGGCGGCCGCAAACGTGTGGCCGTGCCGGTGACGAACCGGGTACGGCGGGATGGAAAATTCTTCCGGCTGGGCACGGAAAAGTTCTTCGTCAAAGGCGTGACCTACGGCCCGTTCGCGAAGAACTCGCTCGGCGAGCACTATCCCGAGCCGGACGAGGTCCGCCGTGATTTCAAACAGATTCTCGACCTTGGCGCCAACTGTGTTCGCGTCTATTGGACGCCGAGCAAGTGGTTTCTGGATATCGCCGAAGAGGTGGGGCTGAAGGTCTTCGTCGATGTCCCCTGGCCGAAGAACCTCACGTTCATCGGCAATGACGAGGTGATGCAGCAGGCACGCGCCGCCGTCCGCGACGCCGCCGTCGCGTGCGGCAATCACCCGGCCACGTTCGCCATCAGCGTCGTCAACGAACTGCCCGCCGACATCGTGCGGTTCGTGGGGCACAGGCCGATCGTCGATTTCATCGACGAGCTCATCGACATCGTCCACCACGAGGCCCCGCACTGCCTCGCCACCTTTGCCAACTATCCGACGACCGAATACCTCAATCCGCGGAACGTCGATTTCCTGAGCTTCAACGTTTACCTGCACAAAGAGCAGGTCTTCCGCAACTACCTCGCCCGCCTGCAGATGATCGCCGGCGAAAAGCCGCTGATGCTCGGCGAGTACGGCATCGACACCAACCGTGAGAAGACCGAGGAAGAGCAGGCCGAGATCCTCAGCACGCACGTGCGCTGCGTGTTCGACGAGGGCCTCGCCGGCACGTTTATCTTCAGCTACACCGACGACTGGTTCACCGGCGGTATGCAGATCGAGGACTGGAAGTTCGGCCTCGTCCGGCGCGATCGAACGCCCAAGCCGTCGTTCCACGCGGTGAAGAAGCTGTTCGACAAGGTGCCGCAGGTCAGCGACGAAACGCTGCCGAAGATCAGCGTCATCATCTGTAGCTACAACGGCGCCAGCACGGTTGAATCGTGCCTCGCGTCGATGCAGAAGATCCGCTATCCGGGCGAAGTGGAAGTGATCTTTGTCGACGACGGCTCGAAGGACAACACGCAGGAGATCGTCCGGAAGTTTCCGACCGTCATCAACATCAAGCAGAAGAACATGGGCTTGAGCTACGCCCGCAACGTCGGCATGCACGCCGCGACGGGCGAGATCATCGTCTACACCGACAGCGACTGCGAGGCCGACGAAGACTGGCTGTATTACATCGCGCTGGCGCTCACGCGGAGCAACCACGTCGGCATGGGCGGCCCGAACCTGATCCCCGACGAGGGAAGCTGGGTGGCCGACTGCGTGGGCCTGAGCCCCGGCGGGCCGACGCACGTGATGATCGACGACCGCACCGCTGAGCACGTGCCGGGGTGCAACATGGCGTTTTACCGCTGGGCGGCGCTGGAGATCGAAGGGTTCGACAGCCAGTTCCGTTCTGCCGGCGACGACGTTGATTTCATCTGGCGATTGCAGCAACGCGGCTACTCTATCGGCTTTGCGCCGGCGGCGCAGGTGTGGCATTACCGGCGCAACAGCGTCGAGGCTTACCTCAAACAACAACGCGGCTACGGCACGGCCGAGGCGTTGCTGAAATACAAGCACCCGGACCACTTCAACACGCTGGGCGCCAGCTTCTGGCGCGGCAAGATCTACGGCGGCGAGGACATCGGCGTGAAGATCGGGTCGGACGTCATCTATCACGGCGTGTTCGGCACCGGCCTGTTCCAGACCATCTACCGCAAGCCCGCCAGCATGGTCGCCGCGATGATGATGAGCATCGAGTGGCACCTGCTCTGGGCGTTCATCGTCTTTCTTGGGCTGGCGATTCCACAGCTGTTCGTCGTCGCGCTGACCATGGCGGCCACGCCGATCGTGCTGGCAATCGTGGCGGCGTACCAGGCGCCGATGCCGCGTCACCGTTCTTTCTGGTCGCGTCCGCTGATCGCGTATCTGCACTGGCGGCAGCCGATCACGCGTGGCTGGGCGCGGTACGCCGTGCGCCTGCGGGCCAAGGTGATGACGCTCAAGTCGGCCAAGCGCAAGCGTCGTGAAATGCCGTTTGACCCGTCGATGCCCGGCGTCCTGCGGTACTGGAGCAAGAGCCACGAACGCCTGCACCTGCTCGAGGCCATCGCCAAGGAGGCCGCCGGTCAGGGCTGGCGCATCCGCACCGACAGCGGTTGGCACAACTGGGACATGGAGATCTACGGCAGCCGTTACGTGAAGGTCCGCCTCTCCAGCGCCACTGAAATCCACGGCGGCGGGGCGATGCTGACGCGGTTGCGCGTGCAGCCGATGATGAGCAAGTTCTGCCAAGTGCTGACGGTCAGCATGTGCATGTTGTCGGGCCTGCTGCTGTGGCACCTGTGGCCGTATTCCAGGCCGTCGGCGTTGATCCCGGTGGTGATGGCGGCGTTGTACCTCGTAAACCGCGTGCGGGTGGTGAAGCCGGTGCTTCAGTTGATCGACGACAGCGCCGACAAGCTCGGCTTTGTGGCCGTGCCGCGCAAGCAGGCGAGCAGCCAGATGATCCAGGACACCCCCGAGGAAAAGAAGTCCGACCCCGGTCCGGCCGAGGTGTCGGCGCACGCTATCGCATCGCAGTAGGCACGCTGTTGCGTGCCTACTACCCAGAGAACCGCACCCATGAATCTCTACTGGCGAGCCCTCAGCTACTACAAAGGCGAAGCCGGCCGCATTGTGCTGTCGTTCGTGATGATCGCCGTCATGACGGCGTCGGGCCTGCTGGTCGTCTACCCGATGGCGATCCTCGTCGACAGCGTTTTCGGCGATAAGGGCGTCACCGGCTTCGTCTCCCGCGTGTTCTTTTCCATCGCTCCCGAAAGCAAGGTCGGCCAAGTGTGGCTGGCGGCCGGCATCTTGCTGGGCCTCGCGATCCTGCAGCAGGTGCTGAGCATGTTTCAGACACTGCTGGGCATCCGCATCGGCTTCGCGGGCCTGATGCGCGTGCGATGCGATCTGTTCCGCAAATTGCAGGAACTGTCGCTGGCCTATCACCGCTCGCAGCCGCAGGGCGACGCGATCTATCGCCTTTCGTGGGATACCTACGGCATTCAGAACGTCGTGCAGGGGTTCATGCAATCGGTGGTGGTGAACGTGCTGACGCTGGCGTTCATGATCGTCATCATGGTCAGCAACAACTGGCGGCTGACGCTCGTGGCGCTCGTGGCCGTGCCGATCCTGTTCTGGACGACGAAGTTCTACGGCAAAATCCTGCAAAGCAAGGCGACCGAGGCGAAGGAAGTCGATTCGCGCCTGACCACGACCATCCAGCGGTCTGCCTCCACGATCGGCCTGGTGCAGGCGTTCTCGCGCGAGAAGGACGAGTATGACCGCTTTCACGCCAACGTCCACGAAAGCGCCTCGGCCTACCTGCGGCTGCACTGGCAGGAAGTGCTGTTCTGGCTGATGGTCGGCAGCATCCTGGCGCTGGGCAGCGCAGTGGTGCTGGGCTACGGCGGATACCTCGTTTATCAAGACCAGTACGTGCTCAACCGCGGCGGGGAAGGCTTCACGATCGGGAAACTAACGATCTTCCTTGGCCTGCTGGCGCAGCTTTACGCGCCGCTGCAGAAGCTGTCGGGCAGCAGCACGATGCTGGCGACGGGCATCGCCGGATGTAAACGCGTGTTTGAGGTGCTCGATCGCGATCCGATCATCAAGGACGCTCCCGACGCCGTTTCGCTTCCCAAACAGCCGCGCGTGCTGGAACTCGACAACGTCGTCTTCAGCTATCGCGAGGGGAACAACGTGCTCGACGGCGTGACGTGCCACATCAAACCTGGGGAAATGGTGGCGTTCGTCGGCTCTTCGGGCGTCGGTAAAACGACGTTACTGAACCTCGTGCCTCGCTTCTACGACCCGGTCGCCGGCGCGATCAAGCTGGACGGCCACGACTTGCGGAAGATCAAGGTGGCGGACGTGCGCAAGCACATCGCGCTGGTGCTGCAGGAAAACGTCGTCCTGCCGACCAGCGTCCGCGAAAACATCGCCTACGGCCGGCCCGGTGCCAGCGACGCCCAGATCAAACGCGCTGCCGAACTTGCCGGGGCGGCGAGCTTCATCGAGAAGCTCGACCACAAGTACGAAGAGCAGGTCAGCGAATCCGGCTCCAATCTCTCCGGCGGCCAACGCCAGCGCATCTCCATCGCCCGCGCGTTGCTGACCGAAGCGCCGATCATCATCATGGACGAGCCCACCAGCGCGCTCGATCCGCAACACGAACAGCTCATCATTGAGACGCTGAAGAACATCAAGGGCCAGCGCACGCTCATCCTCGTCAGTCACCGCCTCAGCACCGTCGCCGATTGCGATCAGATCTTCGTCATGGAAGCCGGCAAGATCATCGAACGCGGCCGGCATGAAGAATTGATCAGGCAACGGGGGTTGTACTGGAAGATGGCGAAGCATCAGTTGAAGTTGGAAGACGCGGAAACCAGTAGCACGGGCGTCTCGCCCGTGGTTTAAACACGATGGACAAACTCCGAATCATCGTCGGCGGTATGGTTGGCCAGTTCCCGTTGGGAGGCGTGGCGTGGGATTATTTCCATTACGTTCTCGCCCTCCACGAGCTCGGCCACGACGTTTATTACCACGAGGACACGAACACCTGGCCGTACAATCCGGTGTTGCAGCAGCCGTCGGACGACGGGTCGTACAACGCGGAGTTCATTCGAACCTTCTTCCAGAAGCACGCGCCGGGGTTGGCGGATCGGTGGCACTATCGATTGCTTCAGGACAAATGCTTCGGCATGACGGCCGAGGCGTTTGGGGAGGTGGTGCGGACGTGTGACGTGTACCTGAACGTCTCCGGCGTCTGCGCTTTGCCCCAGGAACTGCCGGCCAAGTGTCGCAAGGTTTTTCTCGACAGTGACCCCGGCTACAACCAGATGGGCCTCCAGGATTTGCTCGAAGCAGAAGGTCCGACCGCCAAGCGGTACGTCGAGGTGGCGCGCGATCACGACGTGCATCTGACGTATGCCGAAAACATTTACCACGAAGACTGCCAGCTTCCGCACGCCGGCATCAATTGGATTCCAACCCGGCCGGTGGTGACGCTGCCGCACTGGGCAGAGGCGCGAAAGCAGTCCCTTACCCCCGATGCGGCGTACACCACCGTGATGACGCTCGACCTCAGCAAGGAGCCGAAAAAGCTGCTGTACAAGGGCGTCAATTATTTCGACAAACGTCCGGAGTTCGAGCGGTTTATGGCGTTGCCGAAACGGGTGCCGAACATCCCGCTCATGCTTGCGATCGGCAACAATCGCAGCCTCGATATCATCAAGGCCAACCACTGGCTGGTGGTGGACGCGGGCGTTCGCAGCATCACGCCTGAGGCGTATCGCGATTTCATCGCCGAGAGCGCCGGCGAGTGGAGCATCGCCAAGAACGTATACGCGGCCACCAATTCCGGCTGGTTCAGTTGCCGCACCTGCTGCTACCTCGCCGCTGGCCGGCCGGCGGTGGTGCAGGATACGAAGTGGTCCCGATACGTGCCCAGTGGTGAGGGCGTCATCGCGTTCAGTACGATGGACGAGGCGATCGCCGGGCTGGAGGCCCTCGCCGCCAATCCTGAAAAACACCGGCAGGCGGCCTACGACGTCGCGCGCGAGTACCTCGCCGCCGATCGCGTAATGCCGAAATTGCTCGACGACGTCTTTGCCGCGAAAGCTCAGTCATGAAGATCGTCGTCGCGGGATACATCGTCGGCTATCCGCTTGGCGGGATGACGTGGCATCATCTCAATTACCTTCTCGGCTTTGCGTCGATGGGACACGAGGTGATCTTCTACGAAGACTCGGGCAAATGGCTGCAGCCATATAATCCCGCGACCAACGCCTGTGACGGCGACCCGACCTACGGCATCAACTACCTGAACGCCACCTTCGCGGCCGAGGGGTTGAAGGCGAAGTGGTGTTATCACTCGGAGTTGCTGAACCGCTACTTCGGCCTGACACGCGAGGAATGGCTTGATGCGGTTCGCGATGCCGATGCGTTGATTTGCGTCAGCGGTGTAACGCCGTGGCGGGACGAGTTTTCGCTCGCGAGACGTACGTGTGTGATCGACACCGACCCTGTTTTCACGCAATTGCGATTGCGCAACGATGAATCGTTCCTCAGCTACTACAAGCTATTCAGCCGAGTGGCCACCTTCGGCACGCTGATCGGCCGCCCTGGCTGCCCGTTGCCGACGGCGGGGTTGGAATGGGTCGGCACGTGCCAGCCGATCGCGCTGGACCACTGGCCCGCCCAACCGCTGGCGAACCCGTCGATTACACCGTTCAGCACGATCGGCAAATGGGAGCATTCCAATGATCGGACGTTCGAGTTCGAGGGGCAATCTTACGCCAGCAGCAAGGGTGTGGAATGGATGAAACTGCTCGACCTGCCCAGGCGAACCGAATGGCCGCTGGAGATGGCGATGGCGGCATTGCCCCATGCAACGCGAACGCAGTTTGAGTCGTACGGCTGGCGTTTCACCGACCCGACCGCCGCCTCGATTTCGACGGATGCGTATCGGCAGTTCATCCAGTCGAAGGCGGGGGAGTTCACCGTCGCCAAGCAGATTTACGCCGGCCTGCCTAGCGGGTGGTTCAGCGATCGCAGCGCGGCGTTCCTGGCGTCGGGCCGACCGGTAATCACGCAGTCGAGCGGATTTGAGCAATGGTTGCCCACTGGGGAAGGGCTGTTCCAGTTCGCCACCCCCGACGATGCCGCCGCCGCGCTCAACACGATCGCAGCCGACTATCCCAGGCATGCCCGCGTCGCCCGCCGTATTGCGGAACAATACTTTGATGCGAAGGTCGTGCTGCGGCGGCTACTGGATGAACTGGCATAACGGCGCCAACCTCTCTACTCGCTCGCAGCGCCCGGCAGAGAGCACAAACACGGCGCGCAACAAAAGCAGCCTCGCACTTTCACGGGCGGCTCAATGTGTTGGTTGAACTGAGCGGCGCAGCTTACGACGTCCAGAAGCCCGGCCAAACCAAACCGGTGAACAGGAAGATCGCAAGCAGAACGACGAAAGCGATGATCAGCTTCTTCTGGTTTCCGCCAGATTCTTCTTGTCGGTAATTCTTAGCCATCGGTGTTTTCGACTCCTCAAGGGTGTTTTCACTGATCGGCGCGACGTGCGAAACGACCATGCCTGCCTGAGTGGCCTTCCGTTCGGCATCACCCTTGCTAGCCGCGGTCAGCTCAAGAGTCATGCGGGCGCTGGTCTCCTTGTTTGAGCCTGTCACCCTGAACTTGGTCATCGCGTCCCTTCGTCCGCCGATTGGAAAGAATCGTAACAAATTCAAACCGGGGGTGTTAGAGAGGTCGCAGTTTTTCAACAGGGTATAGGGGAACGTCCTGAATTTCGGATAACGTCGCCTTGGGGCCTGCTTGCGGCTGGTTCAAGGCTGCGTCATCCCGTCGCACCCTGTTATATGCCAATAGTAGCTTGCGTCCGGGGGCTGGTTCGTCATAATTCCCCGTCTTAACCGAGGGCAAGAATGGCCAAAGCACGCGCGATTGTCAAACGTCGGAAAGCGGTTCGAAACATCCGCAAGATCACCCGCACCATGCAGATGATCGCGACGGCGAAGTTCCAGAAATCGCTCAAGCGGGCCGTCGGCACCAAGCCGTACGCCCTGAAGATTCGCGAAATTGTCGCCGATGTCGCCCGGGCGGCCGGCGATGTGGATCACCCCTTGCTTCGACGGGTGGATGCCAAGAGTGCCACCAAACGCGTCGCCTTCATCCTGCTGACCAGCAACCGCGGCCTGGCCGGCGGTTATAACGGCAACGTCATCCGAACGAGCGTCAAGTACATTCAGCAACTCGAAGCCCAGGGCCTGAAGGTGGACGTTTACGTCGCCGGCAAGAAGGGCATCTCTTACCTGAACTTCCAGAAGCGCGCGATCGCCGGCAGGGTGCCGGTAAGCGATCCGCCGAAGTTCGTCGAGGCGGAGGTCGTCGCCGATCAGGTGATGTCAGAGTTCGCGACGGGCAAGATCGACGCCGTCTACGTCGGTTTCATGAACTTCATCTCGACTGGCGTTCAGCGGCCGGACGTATTGCCGCTGTTGCCGCTCGCGGCGCTCAAAGAGACGGTGGACAACATCGCCCAGCAGGTGGCCGAGAAGGAATCGCAGGCGAAGCGCGGCGCGCTTGATGCCTCGAAGTCCGTCGGCGTCGACGTGATGTTGACGAAGGCCGAAGACGACCAGACCATCTACGAGTTCTCGCCGGCGCCGAAAGAACTGCTCGACGAATTGATTCCGCTGGCGGTGAAGACGGCGTTCTTCCAGACCTTCCTCGATGCCGCGACCAGCGAACACGTCGCCCGCATGGTGGCGATGAAGGCCGCCACCGACAACGCCGAAGAAATGGCCCGCGCGCTATCGCTGCAATACAACCGCGCCCGCCAGAGCCAGATCACGACCGAACTGTCCGAAATCATGGGCGGCGTCGAAGCGATGAAGGGCTGATCGGCCTGGTTGTGAATCGCGGTAACGACTGAACGAGCCGCAGGTTTCGCGGATGACGGGATTTTGGTTTTCGGGCCAAATCGTCGTACGCTGCGAGACCTGCGGCTTTTTCGTGTTCGGGAGGAGACGGCAATGGACGTTTTTTCTGCGATAAGGCGGGTCGGTGTCCTTGTTTCGTTATTGCTGCTGTCTTCTGGTTGTGCCAGGTCGAATGCAGCAAAGACGCAGGTCGAGGCGCTCGCCGACTGGGGGGCGACTTATGGGCTTACCAATGGCAAGCTTCAGGTTCACGTTTCGCCTGAGATCGGCCGCGTGATGCATTTCTCACGTGTCGGCGAGCCGAACCTGCTCTGGACGTCGCCCGTTTCCCCAGCAAAAAATCTCGGCGGCTTTCCGAACTATGGCGGGGACAAACTCTGGCCTTGGCCCCAGGGCGACGCTTGGGGCTGGCCGCCACCGAAGGCGATCAGCGAGGGACCGTATATCAACGACTATCCGGCGTGCGCCACCTGGTCGTGGATTCAATTGAAAGGCCCGCTGGATG